>JBIQJX010000022.1:0-29848 GCA_044507105.1 Nitrosomonas sp. | reverse complement strand
AACATAATGATTGCCGTCATTTGCCATCAGGCCGATCCTGAAATAGACGGGTTCTGCAATATTTTTTTCAGGCGGATAATAGCCACTGCTTGCAGCCACCCCGACGTCAGCAAAAAATGATTTTTCTCCATGACGCCCAAATGGTAGTGCAACCATCCCTGAAATGAATTCGCTCACACCGCCACCAGCATGATCATTGTAGTACGATTGCATAACAGGCTCGATATAGTCGACCACTCCGCAATGGCCCGGTGGAAAAAACGAAGGAGAGACAAAAGTCCTCCGGCCTGCATCATCACTTCTGATACGGCGATAAGGGGGCTTCTTCGATCTGATTTCATCCCGGCCAATCTCCGTGGAAGAAAGTGTGACTGCAGCCGCAAGTTTTCCCTGATACCGGATACTCTTATAGCCGGATGATGTGTCCTGACTGACTACATCGGCCTGCTGCCGAGCTCCGGCAACCGGGATATAGCCTGCCAGCGCTGTTCCGATGACTGACCACCAGATCATCATAATTTTGCAATAATCGCTTGCCGCATAATCAGGCATACCGACTCCAGTGATTCGATCTGTGAAATATCGTCATCGGCAGCGCTACTCCCTTGCTTGAGAGGATTTCCGGGAATCGGAGCAGTAACCGCTAATCTTCTTTGCGCAGCTGCGGAAACAGAATGACATCCCGGATACTGGGGGAGTCGGTAAACAGCATCACCAGCCGATCGATCCCGATTCCTTCTCCTGCAGTCGGCGGCAAACCGTATTCCAGTGCATGAATATAATCCGCATCATAGTGCATGGCTTCCATGTCACCCGCTTCTTTTGCCCTGACCTGCTCGAGGAAACGACTCGCCTGATCTTCAGGATCGTTCAATTCCGAAAATCCATTTGCAATTTCACGTCCGGCAATATAAAGCTCAAAGCGGTCAGTAATTTGAGGGTTATCATCGTTACGACGTGCCAGCGGAGAAACCTCAGCCGGGTAATCAACGATGAAAGTCGGCGCTGATAACAGATGTTCGGTAGTCTCATCGAAGAATGCAAGCTGCAATCCGCCAATCCCGCTGTCCTGATTGCATGTTATTCCGCGGGCCTGCAAAGCATCGATCAGAAAATTTCTGTCATTGAGCTGACCTTCAGAATATTCAGGGTGATACTTCAGAACAGCCTGGGTGATGGTCAGGCGGGGGAAAGGTTGCGACAGATCTATTTGCTGTTGCTGATAGACGAAACTCATCGATCCCAGCACTTTCAGCGCCACCTCACGCAGCAGGGATTCCGTTAAATCCATGAGATAACGGTGATCCTGATAGGCTTCATAAAATTCCAGCATGGTGAATTCCGGATTATGGCGCGTAGATATTCCTTCGTTCCTGAAATTCCGGTTTATTTCAAAAACCTTTTCCATCCCGCCGACGACCAGCCGCTTCAGGTAAAGTTCAGGTGCAATGCGCAGATACAGTGACATATCCAGCGCATTGTGATGCGTAATGAAAGGTCGCGCAGTAGCACCACCGGGGATCGGATGCATCATGGGTGTCTCGACTTCGAGATAGTCCCGGCTGACAAAAAATTCCCGGATTGCCTGGATGATTCTCGAACGAGTAATAAACACGCGGCGAGTATCTTCGTTCGTAACCAGATCAAGATAACGCTGCCGGTATTTCTGCTCCTGATCCGTCAGGCCATGGAATTTCTCCGGCAGTGGCCGTAAGGACTTGGTCAGCAGACGAAGCTGGGTCGCACGCACAGACAGCTCGCCGGTTCTGGTCTTGAACAACGTCCCCTCCGCTCCGAGAATATCTCCCAGATCGTAGTGCCTGAAGGCTTCATGAGCTGATTCCCCGGTATGGTCATTGGAAATATAGAGCTGAATCTGGCCACTCATATCCTGAATGGCAGCAAAGCTGGCCTTACCCATGACACGTTTGAATACCATACGTCCAGCGACTTTCACGGTGACCTGTTCACTTTCCAGCTCCTCCCGGGAGCAGGTGTCATATCTTTCATGCAATACCCGAGCAAAACTGTCCCGACGATAGTCATTGGGAAAAGCATTGCCGGTTTTACGCAATACAGCCAGTTTCGACCGGCGCTCCGCAATGAGATGGTTCTCATCCTGAAAAATACCGGATGAATCTTCCTGAGTCATATCGATTCCAAGTTTGTTGTAATTTTCACTGATATAAAAATTTTCTGTCACCACATCATGCGCGAACATAAATATGGCTTCTAACTGAGGAATAAAAATTCTTTTCCCCGCTCCGGCTCGCGGGATACGTTACCACTCGCCCGATCAGCGTGTATTATATAGTCACTTTGTTCAACCCATTCTAACGGGGTATTGAAAAACCACGTGACGGATGGCCTGCAGCGTGCACGTAGTCTCTTTTATCTGCTGGTGTGTCCCCTGCTTGCATGCATCACTGCCTTCCCTGTCACAATTTTTATGCTCTGTTGAAATCAACCGAGAAAACATATATTCGTGAATACACCTGCCGCACCTGCTCATTTCATACGGAACATCATCGAAGAAGATAATCGCACCGGCAAATGGAACGGGCGCGTGGAAACACGCTTTCCACCTGAACCAAATGGTTATTTACATATCGGCCATGCAAAAAGTATCTGCCTGAATTTCGGACTTGCCCGTGAATACGGCGGAGTCTGTCATCTTCGATTCGACGATACCAACCCCGAAAAAGAAACCCAGGAATATGTCGATGCCATCATCGAATCAGTTCGCTGGCTGGGTTTCGACTGGCAGGAGCATCTATACTATGCTTCCGATTATTTCGAACAGTTGTATGAATTCGCGGAATACCTGATTACACAGGGCAAAGCGTATGTCGACAGCCTCCCGGCCGATGAAATCCGCCGGTTGCGCGGAACCCTGACAGAAGCAGGTGTGAACAGCCCTTATCGTGATCGTCCGGTTGAAGAGAACCTCGATTTGTTCCGGCGCATGCGCGCAGGAAAGTTTCCGGACGGCGCACATGTGCTGCGGGCAAAAATCGATATGGCTTCGCCCAATATCAACATGCGTGACCCGGTCATCTATCGTATCCGTCATATCCATCATCAGCGGACCGGTGATAAATGGTGCATCTACCCAATGTACGATTTCACACATTGTATTTCGGATGCGCTGGAACATATTACCCATTCTCTATGCACGCTTGAATTCGAGGATCATCGGCCACTGTATGACTGGGTACTGGATCAACTGGCGGGAAAAATTCCCTGTCATCCGCAGCAGATTGAATTTGCACGATTGAATCTGACTTACAGTGTCATGAGTAAACGCAAACTGGTCGAACTGGTGGAAAATAATCTGGTGGACGGCTGGGATGATCCTCGCATGAATACCCTGGCAGGTTTACGCCGCCGGGGTTACACACCGGAATCGATCCGTCTGTTTGCCGAGCGGATCGGGGTCAGCAAGGCCGATTCCTGGATAGATATGACTATCCTGGAAGATTGTCTGCGCGAAGATCTCAATGAACGCGCCTTGCGCCGCATTGCTGTACTGGACCCGGTATTGCTGGTAATTGACAATTACCCGGAGGAGCAGGAGGAAACCTGCCATGCGCCCAATCACCCCCAAAAACCCGAGCTTGGTACACGCGAGCTGCCGCTGACGAAACATCTTTATATTGATCGCGAAGATTTCATGGAAATACCGAGCAAAGGCTTTTTTCGTCTTGCGCCCGGCAAAGAAGTCAGACTGCGCTACGCATTCATCATCAAATGCACTCACGCTGTCAAAAATGCTCAGGGAGAAATACAGGAGATCCACTGCACCTATGATCCTGAGACCAGAAGCGGTACAGCCGGGGCAGATAACCGTAAGATCCGGGGGAATATCCACTGGCTGTCAGTCAGTCATGCACAAGCCGTGGAAATCAGGCTGTATGACCGCCTCTTCACTGATTCCCATCCTGATCTGGAAGACAAGGATTTCAAGGCTTCCCTGAACCCGTACTCCAAACGGATCATTACCGGTTATGTCGAACCTTCGCTATCCGATGCTCAGCCGGAACAGCGTTTTCAATTCGAGCGCCAAGGTTATTTCATAGCCGACCGTGTAGATACCCGGCCAGGAAAACCGGTATTCAATCGTACTGCCTCGCTGCGCAATACCTGGATAAAAGTCACAGATAAATCCGAGTAATGGAGGACCGACCTCAGTCTGACACTCGCTTATATATTGAGAGAACAGCCCGCAGTCTCGACGGAAGCGTTGTACCTGTTTCACAGGGGATCAAGTTTCTTGCTATACTTCAAAGCTCTTGCCGCAACAACATGAAGTGAAATATGTCTTTTAAACACATTATCATTCTGTTGATCAGCACGGGTCTGGGGGCAGGATGCAGTTCCATTCCTCAGCATACCAATGATAAGGAAGCTTCCCGCCACCGGGATCAACCCGGCCTTATCACGTCGGGAAAAACAGTAGCCGATGATCCGCATTTCGTGCGGGACCGCCTCTACAATCGTTACCGGGAATGGCAAGGTGTGCGCTACCGGCTGGGGGGCTCAAGCCGCTCCGGAATAGATTGTTCGGCCCTCGTCCGGATTATCTACCAGACAGAATTTGGCCTTACTCTCCCCCGTACAACGCTTTCGCAAGCGGAATTCGGCAGTGAAATCGACCAGAATGAGCTCATGCCTGGTGACCTGGTATTCTTCAAAACAGGCTGGCGCTCGTGGCACGTCGGTATTTATCTGGAAGACAGAAAATTCTTTCACGCCTCTTCCAGCAAGGGAGTGACGCTATCCAGACTCGATAACGTTTACTGGAAAGACCGGTACTGGAAGTCCATCAGAATATAAATTGCTGTGTCATAGAACCAGCTTACAGTCAGGTACCATGCAAACGCCTGTCCAGACGGGTGTGGTCAAGAATGGATGCGCTGATTTCTTCGATTGAGATCCCGGTCGTATCGATACACGGAATATTGTATTGCCGGTACAGTGTATTCTGCCACTGGAGCTCCCGCTGACATTCAGCGAATGAAGCATAGCGGCTGCCCGGGTAACGTTCCTCACGAATGGCCTGAAGTCGCTCTGCACTCAACGTCAGTCCGAACAGCTTTTTATGCAGAGGCTGCAGCAACGGAGGCAGGCGGACTGTTCCCATGTCTTCGGGGGTAAACGGATAATTGGCAGCGCGCACCCCGTACTGCAGTGCAAGATACACACAAACCGGTGTCTTGCCGGTGCGCGAAACGCCAACCAAGACTACCTCGGCATCAGCAAGTGCTTTCGCATTGACCCCATCATCGCTGTTCAGCGCATACTGAATTGCAGCAATGCGCTGAAAATAAGAAACATCCTGTCTGAGACCATGAGATCGACCCGGGACCCGTGCAGAGGGTTGCTGCAACGTCGTTTCCAGGGCACCAAGATAGGTTTCAAAAAAATCGAAAAGGTGACAGTTAGCCTGATGGATGGCCGCGAGAATCGCCGGATCCAGTAACGTACTGAATACCAGTGGACGTTGTCTTTCCTGCTCTGCGGTCATGTTGATCTGTTCGATAACCGTCTGTACTTTAGCGGTATCGTTCAGAAAGGAAACATAATGTTTTTTCCATTCTATTCCGTCGAACTGAGTCAGCAGGCTGTGTCCGAGCGTTTCTGCAGTGATACCTGTACGGTCCGACAAAAAGAAAACACTGCGCTGTAACATTCTGCTAGTACGTTACTGCTTCCGCCCGGCCAGATGCAACCAGGTATCGACTACGGCATCCTGATTCAGAGACAGGCTGCCGATATCCTGCTCGGCCAGCCAGGAGGCGAAATCCGGATAATCAGAGGGAGCCTGACCGCAAATGCCGATGTATTTCCCTTGTTTATGGCAGGCATCGATAGCCATTTTCAATAATTTACGGACAGCGGGATCACGTTCATCAAACAAATGAGCAACCAGTCCCGAGTCACGATCCAGTCCCAGCGCCAGCTGAGTCATATCATTCGAACCGATGGAAAATCCATCGAAGTATTCGAGAAATTCCTCCGCCAGCACAGCATTGGACGGAATTTCACACATCATGATCAGACGCAGGTTATTATGCCCGCGTTCCAGCCCGTTGGCCGACAGCAACGTTGTAACCTGATGCGCTTCTTCCAGCGTACGGCAAAAAGGTACCATTACTTCCACATTGGTAAACCCCATTTCATCGCGCACCCTGCGCAAAGCCTGACACTCCAGCTCAAAACAGGCCTGAAAAGAATCGTCAAGATAACGTGAGGCGCCCCGCAACCCGATCATGGGGTTCTCCTCATGCGGTTCATAACGATCTCCGGCAATCAGATTGGCGTATTCATTGGATTTGAAATCGGATAAACGCACAATTACCGGATGCGGATGAAAAGCTGCCGCCAGCGTGGCAATACCTTCCACCAGTTTTTGAACGTAAAAAGTTACCGGGTCAGAATAACCCGCAGTTCGCTCACGAATAACCGCTTTCAGATCATCCGGGAGCATTTCGAATTCCAGCAATGCCCGGGGGTGAATACCAATAATGTTATTGATAATGAATTCCAGACGAGCCAGCCCCACTCCATGATTCGGCAAACGCGAAAAGATAAACGCCTGCGCCGGATTACCGATATTCAACATGATCCTGACCGGTATCTCGGGCAGATCATCAATCTCTGAAGTAAGATGTTGAAAAGGAAGCAGTCCTTCATAAACGAAACCCGTATCCCCTTCCGCACAGGAGACGGTCACTGCATGACCGTTACTGATTCTCGTGGTGGCCTGATCACACCCGACCACTGCGGGAATACCCAGTTCTCGTGCAACAATAGCGGCGTGACAGGTACGTCCGCCACGATTGGTTACGATGGCAGCAGCACGTTTCATGATCGGCTCCCAGTCCGGATCCGTCATATCCGTTACCAGCACATCACCCGGCTGAATTTCGAACATGTGCTCCGCACTCATAATTACTCGTGCAGTCCCCTGCCCGATCTTCTGGCCGATGGCCCGTCCCTGCACCAGTACCGGACCCCGCTCATTCAACCGGAACTGTTCAACAACACGATCGGTGCGGCTTTCTACCGTTTCCGGACGCGCCTGAACGATATAAATTTTTCCATCAATTCCATCCAGCGCCCATTCAATATCCATCGGACGATTGTAATGCCGTTCAATGATCAGCGCCTGCCGGGCCAGTGATTCGACCTGCTCATCCGAGAGACTGAAGCAATGACTGCGCTCAGGGGATACCGGCCGTATGACGGTCGCTTCTTCCGTTGGCGCATCACTATAGATCATCTCAATCGCTTTAGTCCCCAGCCGGCGGGAAAGAATCGCGGGTAATCCTGCTTCCAGATTGCGCTTATAAACAATAAATTCATCCGGATTGACCGCCCCTTGCACCACGGTTTCACCCAGACCGTAAGCGGCGGTAATGAATACTACCTCCCGGAAGCCGGATTCGGTATCGAGCGTAAATATTACACCGCTGGCTCCCAGGTCACTGCGTACCATCCTTTGTATACCGGCAGATAAAAATACTTCATCATGCCGGAATCCGTGATGGGTACGATAGGCGATAGCCCGGTCATTATAGAGAGAGGCAAATACCGTTCTGATCGCACTGATCAAATTATCCAATCCCTGCACATTGAGCAGGGTTTCCTGCTGGCCGGCAAAAGAGGCATCGGCCAGATCCTCAGCCGTTGCAGATGAGCGCACTGCGAAGGAGGCTCCCTCACCCAGATCCGCAACGAGCTTCTGATGAGCCTGTGTCACAGCTTCCAGTAAACCGTCCGGCAGACGCGCAGCCAGCAGCCATGAGCGAATCGTTTTGCCAGTGACAGCCAGTGCTTCCACATCGTCAACATCCAGGGGTGCCAGCAACTGATTGATACGCCCGGTCAGATCATTGATTTCAAGAAACTCCCGGTAAGCATGGGTTGTCGTTGCGAATCCGCCGGGTACTTTTACGCCGGCCCGGGAAAGATGGCCGATCATCTCTCCCAGCGAAGCGTTCTTGCCACCGACCCTGGCCACGTCATCCATTCCCAGTTGGTCCAACCACACGATATAGTCGGTATGATCAGTCATCACGCACCCTCATAATATAAAACACGATTGCTGCAATAGCGTCCGGCCTATATTTTTGCACCGGAAAATATACGAAATCTCCGGCCCCGTTATTTTTTTATCTGTCTACTGGTTGAATGAACACCGCCGCGGCAACATGCCGCCCTTCCGCGGATAAAATATTATAGGTCCGGCACGTAGCCTGCGTATCCATGACTTCAAACCCGACTCCGCGAGAAATTATATTTTTCATCAGTGACTTATCAGGAAATTCCAGTAATCGGCCGGTTCCAAGCAGAATAATCTCCGGCTGTACAGCCAGCAGCATATCAAAATCTCCCATATTCAGCTGACTGACACTGCTCACCTGCCAATTTTCGATGATCTGCCCGGGCAGCACGATCATGTTGTGCGTATATCGCGCCTGATTGACAGCGACGTAGTCTTCTCCGTAGCCGGAAAATGCATTCAACCCAGAGTAATCTGAAAGATGCAGTTTCATGAAAATCCTTTCATAACGAAAAATTTCACCTCAATCCGTAACGGGTAATCCGGGCCATTTAACCGGTCATTTTCACCCGAACGAAGGCTAGCGTAACATGGTATGCTTTTTTCCGTACTGAATATCTGATATCTGTCTATGCAACCTATCAAAAAATCCAGCAAACTCGCCCATGTCTGCTATGACATCCGGGGACCGGTGCTTGACCGCGCCCGGCAAATGGAGGAAGAGGGTCATCATGTCATCAAACTCAATATCGGCAATCCCGCTTCCTTTGGATTTGAGGCACCGGACGAAATTTTGCAGGATGTCATCCGTAACCTTTCCGCCGCCTCCGGTTATTGCGATTCCAAGGGCCTGTTTGCCGCACGCAAGGCTATCATGCACTACACTCAGGGGAAAAATATCGCCAACGTGCAAATGGATGATATTTATATCGGTAACGGAGTATCAGAACTGATCATGCTGGCTACGCAGGCTCTGCTGGAAAACGACGATGAAGTGCTGATTCCCTCACCCGACTACCCCCTGTGGACAGCCGCAGTCTCACTCGCCGGTGGAATTGCCCGGCATTACATATGTGACGAACAAGCCGGCTGGCTGCCTGATCCCAATGACATACGAGCCAAAATCAGCAGTAATACCCGCGCCATCGTCATTATCAATCCCAACAACCCGACCGGTGCACTGTACCCGGACGAGTTGCTGCACGACATTATCGAAATCGCCCGACAGCACAATCTGATCATCTTTGCAGATGAAATTTACGACAAAATTCTTTACGACTCTATTACCCACACTTCGGTGGCTTCGCTGGCGGATGATATCCTGTTCGTGACATTCAACGGGTTATCGAAAAATTATCGTGCTGCCGGTTTTCGTTCAGGCTGGGCAGTCGTTTCCGGTAACAAACCGGGTGCACGAGATTATATTACCGGCCTCAACATGCTGGCATCAATGCGATTATGCGCCAACGTTCCGGCACAGTTCGGCATTCAAACCGCATTGGGCGGTTATCAAAGCATCCACGATCTCACCATGCCGACCGGCCGGCTGAAACGGCAGCGTGATCTTGCGTGGAAGCTGCTGACCGATATCCCGGGCGTAACCTGCTTCAAACCCCAAACCGCCCTGTACCTGTTCCCGCGGCTGGATCCCGGGTACTACCCGATTGAAGATGATGAACAGTTCGCCTTGGATCTGCTGTTGGAAGAAAAGGTCCTGGTGGTACAGGGAACCGGATTTAACTGGCCACATCCGGATCATTTCCGGGTCGTATTTCTGCCTAACAGCGATGATCTGACCGAAGCCATCAGTCGCATTGCACGGTTTCTCAGCCGTTATCGCACACAACGCCGCACCTGACCTTATCACCGATGAGCTGACTTACGTCTCCTTATTGTGTATATAATCCGCAATTCGTTTCCATTCATGTATTTACAAAATCAGTTATGAAGCCAATTTACGTAGGGCTGCTCGGTGTCGGCACCGTTGGCGGCGGCACTTATACCGTTCTGAAACGCAATCAGCAGGAAATCACCCGCAGAACCGGCCGTAATATCGTAATTCGCATGATTGCCGATCTCGATCAGGAAAAAATTCGTCATCTGACGGCAGGTGATGAAGTCATTGTGACGGCGGATGCCCTTGAAGTTGCCAGACATCCTGACATCGATATCGTTATCGAACTGATCGGGGGACAGACGATCGCCCGGCAGGCGACCCTAGAAGCAATCGCCCATGGCAAGCATGTCATCACTGCCAATAAAGCACTGCTGGCAATACATGGCAACGAAATTTTTGCAGCTGCGCAGCAACACAACGTCATCGTCGCATTCGAAGCCGCGGTAGCGGGAGGCATTCCTATCATCAAGGCATTACGCGAAGGGCTGACAGCGAATCATATTGAATGGATTGCCGGCATCATCAATGGAACCAGCAATTTTATTCTGTCGGAAATGCGTACCAAAGGACTGGATTTCACCACAGTACTGGCTGATGCCCAGCAATTGGGCTATGCCGAAGCCGATCCGACCTATGACATAGAAGGTATCGATGCGGCTCATAAAATCACCATCATGGCTGCTCTCGCCTTTGGTATCCCGGTCCGCTTCAATCAGACCTACATCGAGGGCATCACTCATCTGTCTAACGACGATATTCGATATGCGGAAGAATTGGGGTATCGTATCAAGCTGTTGGGTATTACCAAACGCACGGCAAACGGTATTGAATTGCGTGTTCATCCGGCACTGATCCCGGTCAAACGCCTGATCGCCAATGTGGAAGGCGTAATGAACGCCATTATCGTCAATGGTGATGCGGTGGGACCGACGTTGTACTATGGCGCCGGTGCCGGAGCAGAACCCACTGCCAGTGCAGTCATCGCCGATCTGGTCGATGTCACACGCCTGCTCACTGCCAGCCCCGAACATCGTGTGCCGGTACTCGCCTTTCTGCCGGAATTATTGTCCGACACTCCCATCCTGCCGATGGAAGCAGTGGAGACAGCCTGTTACCTGAGATTTCAGGTTGCGGATAAACCGGGAGTCCTGGCTGAAGTGACACGCATCCTCGCTGATTGTAATATCTCGATCAACGCCATGATACAAAAAGAACACGCGGATGAAGAAGACAAGGTCAACATCATTATGCTGATTCATAAAACCATAGAGAAAAATGTGAATACAGCCATTGAAAAAATGCAGAATCTGCCGGCAATGACTGATAAAATCATCCGAATCCGGCTCGAAGAACTCGGCAGCTAGATCCGCATGAATTTTTCAGGTCCTGTTTTATCCAGATTCCATTCATTCCCCGGACTCGCGCGGGACTGATCCGCTTCCGACGGGAAGCGCCCGACTGTTTCATACCCGCTTATCACAGGTTAATATGCGTTATCTTTCGACCCGGGGCGGCATGCCGCCCAAAACCTTCTCTGAAATACTGCTGACGGGGCTGGCTCCGGACGGCGGGCTGACCGTACCTGAAACTTATCCTCAGATAACGCCAGCCGATCTCGATTCCTGGCGAGCGCTGGATTATCCGGCGCTTGCTTTCGAAATCCTGTCACGTTTCATGGATGATATTCCCGCAGAAGACTTACGCGCACTAATTATGCGCACCTATACAGCGGAGACATTTGGCAGCCAGGCTGTCACCCCGATCCACACTCTTGAGCCGGGTCTGCATCTGCTGCGTCTGTCTAATGGTCCCACGCTGGCCTTTAAAGATATCGCCATGCAATTACTGGGCAATCTGTTCGAATATATTCTGGCAGAGAATAATGATGAACTGAATATTCTGGGCGCAACTTCTGGAGATACCGGCTCCAGTGCAGAATATGCCATGCGCGGCAAACGCGGCATCCGTGTATTCATGCTGTCGCCTTACGGTAAAATGAGCAGTTTCCAGACAGCGCAAATGTTTTCGCTGCAGGACGAGAATATTTTCAATATTGCAATTGAAGGCGTGTTTGATGACTGCCAGGACATCGTCAAAATTGTCAGCAGTGACCAGGCCTTCAAGCAAAAATATCGCATTGGTACTGTCAATTCGATTAACTGGGCACGTATCGCTGCACAGATCGTTTATTACTTCAAAGCCTACTTCGCAGTTACCCGCTCCAGTGAAGAAATGGTTTCGTTCTCAGTTCCTTCGGGCAATTTCGGCAACATTTTCGCCGGCCATGTGGCGCGTATGATGGGCCTGCCGATCAGACAGCTGATTCTGGCAACTAATGAAAACGATGTGCTGGATGAATTTTTCCGTACCGGTTTATATCGCCCCCGCACGACTGTCGAAACGAAGCAAACCAGCAGTCCATCGATGGACATTTCCAAAGCGTCCAATTTTGAACGCTTCATCTTCGATCTGACTGACCGGGATGCCATGCGCGTCAGAGAATTATGGAAATCGATCGACCAGGGAGGTTCCTTCGATCTGTTTGGTACTGCTTTATGGGCCCGGACAAAAGATTTTGGTTTCATCTCCGGCACCAGTCATCACGCTGCCCGCATTGACACCATTCGGGAGATTTACCATAAGTTTGGCATTCTGATCGATACTCACACTGCTGACGGATTGAAAGTGGGAATGGAGCTGCGTGAACCGGATATTCCGCTCATCTGCCTGGAGACTGCACTGCCGGTCAAATTTGCTGACAGTATTCGGGAAGCAGTCGGGCTCGAGCCCGAGCGGCCGAAGGGATACGATGATCTGGAAAATCTGCCGCAGCGTTTTGAGCGTATGGAAGCAGATGCCAATCAGGTTAAGCAGTTCATCATCAATCAGATCGAACCCGGAGTAAAGTGAACGACTCATGAAAAAATCGATCGGAATCCTGATATATTGACCGTCATTCGATATAAAACATCATGAATCGTCAGTTTTTCCGGGGTCCAGATATTTTTCACATTATCCGAAATAAATCAAAAAAAGGAGCGCATCATGTTATTTTCGATCAGTCGCTACGATCCGGACAAGGATGAAAAACCCTATATGCAGGATTATGAGGTTGAATTGGCCTCTACGGACAAGATGCTGTTAGATGCGCTGATACGGATCAAAACCATCGATGACAGTCTCAGCCTGAGACGCTCCTGCCGGGAAGGTGTATGCGGATCCGATGCGATGAATATTAATGGTCGTAACGGCCTGGCCTGTATTACGCCCCTGTCAGGCCTGCGGGAACCCGTCCATATCCGGCCGCTCCCGGGGTTACCGGTTATTCGGGATCTGATCGTCGACATGAGCCAGTTTTTCAAACAGTATCATTCAATCAAACCCTATCTGATCAATAACGACCCGCCACCGGAAACCGAGCGACTGCAGTCTCAGGAAGAACGTGCGCAACTGGATGGCCTCTATGAATGTATTTTATGCGCCTGTTGTACTACGGCCTGTCCTTCATTCTGGTGGAATCCCGATAAATTTGTCGGTCCGGCCGGATTGTTGCAAGCCTATCGTTTTCTTGCCGACAGCCGGGATCAGGCCACATCAGAACGGCTGGACGATCTGGAAGATCCCTACCGTCTCTTCCGCTGCCATTCCATCATGAACTGTGTCGATGCCTGTCCCAAAGGGTTGAACCCTACCAGCGCAATTGGCAGCATAAAAACCATGATGCTGAACAAGACGGTATGAATCACCAGGCCCGCATGCGCTGGCGCTGCCGTCGCGGCATGCTGGAACTGGATATTGTCCTGCAGCGCTTCATCGATGCACACTATGAAGCGCTGGATGAACACCAGATTATGCTGTTTGAAACATTACTGTCGCTTCCTGACCACGATCTGTGGAATATGATCATGGGCAACAGAGAAGTGCCAGACGATGTGTTCGTGCCTTTATTGAAACTTTTACAAAAAAATTAATTTCAGCTCCGGACATCCGTCAGGAGTCGTTCCAATTTCAGGATAAATGGAGAATACTATGCCCCCACAAGATGTAGCCACCTTGTCACTGGGTGAAGGCAAAGAAACGATTGAACTGCCCATTCTGTCCGGCACTGAAGGCCCTGATGTCATTGATATCCGTTCGCTGTACGCCCGGAGCGGTATGTTTACTTATGATCCCGGCTTCGTATCTACAGCAAGCAGTAAATCAGCCATCACGTTCATTGACGGTGACGAGGGTGTATTACTGTACCGCGGTTATCCGATTGAACAGCTGGCCACTCAATGCGACTTCATGGAAGTCTGCTACTTGCTGCTGAACGGGGAACTGCCGCTGCCGGATCAGAAAACACAATTCGTTAACACCATCAAGAACCACACCATGTTGCATGAGCAACTGATCAAGTTCCTCAGCGGATTCCGCCGCGATGCCCATCCCATGGCGGTGATGGTGGGGGTGGTCGGTGCATTGTCCGCGTTCTATCATGAAGCCATGGATATTTCCGATGCGCTGCATCGCGAGCAGTCCGCATTCCGTCTGATCGCCAAGCTGCCCACCATTACCGCGATCGCTTACAAATACAGCATTGGACAGCCTTTTGTCTACCCTCACAACGACTTGGATTACACGGAAAATTTCCTGCATATGATGTTTGCCACACCGGCTGAAAAATATGTTCCCAGTCCTGTCATTGCGCGGGCAATGGATCGTATCCTGATCCTGCATGCGGACCATGAGCAGAATGCCTCCACTTCGACAGTTCGACTAGCCGGTTCCAGCGGAGCCAACCCCTTTGCCTGCATCTCCGCCGGAATCGCCTGTCTGTGGGGTCCGGCACATGGCGGTGCAAACGAGGCCTGTCTCAACATGCTGGAGGAAATCGGAGATGTTTCCCGTATCAACGAGTTCATCGAACGGGCTAAAGACAGAAATGATCCTTTCCGGCTGATGGGATTTGGCCATCGAGTCTATAGAAATTTTGATCCCCGCGCCAAACTGATGCGGGAAACCTGTCACGAAGTACTGGATGAACTGGGATTACACAACGATCGATTGTTCAAGCTCGCCTTGCAGTTGGAAAAAATTGCTCTGGAAGACGATTTCTTTATTACCAAGAAACTCTACCCGAATGTTGATTTCTATTCCGGGATCGTACAGCGCGCACTGGGCATTCCCACATCGATGTTCACGTCTATTTTTGCAATGGCACGAACGGTGGGCTGGATCGCCCAATGGAATGAAATGATTTCCGATCCGGAACAAAAAATAGGCCGGCCCCGTCAACTATACGTTGGCGCTCCCCGCAGAGATATGCCATGATAACTGCTGTTTTCCCTGATCAATAAAAGCCTGTAAATAAAGCTGCTGCATATGGCGGGAATATAAACTAACCCAGGATTCACGTTCTCCCGTCATTTTTGCCCCTCCCCTGTTCCCGGGGCAATACACCAGTCATTCCACGGGCCTCAGATAGATATGGCAATGAAACAATTTGTAGAAGATTCGATGCTGTTTGGAACCAATGCAGCTTTCATCGAAATGCTCTATGAGCAATACCTGGAAAATCCATCCGATGTACCAGCCGAATGGCACCATTATTTCGATTCCCTGCAACAGACAGAAACAATTTCTGCACGAGATATCCCTCATACTCCCGTCGTTGAATCACTGATACGCTCAGCAGCAGCACAAAGAATAACCCCGTCTGATAAGGCGGAGACACCACAAAAAGCTGTACTGCCAGCCGATACCGAGGGGAGAGAACGCAAACAGGTCGCTGTCCTGCAGCTGATCAACACTTACCGGTTCCTGGGAGCCCGCCGGGCAAATCTCGATCCTCTCAATTTGCAGCAGAAACAGGATATACCCGAACTCGATCCGGCATTTCACGGATTGAGCGATACCGACATGAATAAAGTATTCAACACCGGTTCTCTGGTGGGCCCGGAACGTGCCACGTTAGGGAAAATTCTTGAGCAATTACAGCAAACGTATTGCGGCAGTATCGGTGCAGAATATATGTATATTGCGGATACGAAACAGAAGCGCTGGATACAGAACCGGCTCGAATCTGTTTCCGCTCAACCGAATTTCCCTCCTGAATACAAGCGTCATATTCTGGAACGGCTGACCGCGGCCGAAGGGCTGGAGAAATACCTGCACAATCGTTATGTCGGCCAGAAACGCTTCTCGGGGGAAGGTAACGAAAGCCTCATTCCACTGTTGGACAAACTGCTGCAGCACGCCGGGACAACAGGCGTAAAAGAAATCGCTATGGGAATGGCCCACCGGGGTCGCCTGAATGTACTGGTTAATACATTAGGCAAAATGCCCTCTGAATTATTCCAGGAGTTTGAAGGTAAACAGCCGCAAGAGCTGACATCGGGGGATGTTAAATACCACCAGGGCTTTTCTTCCGCAGTCACGACACCCGGCGGCATCGTACATCTGGCGCTTGCCTTCAACCCGTCCCATCTCGAAATCGTCAACCCGGTAGTGGAAGGATCAGTACGTGCCCGCCAGCATCGGCTCGGGGATAAAAATGGGGATATGGTGATCCCGGTGCTGCTTCATGGTGATGCCGCTTTTGCCGGGCAGGGTGTCGTAATGGAAACACTGAATCTGTCGCAAACCCGCGGTTATGGTACAGGCGGAACGATTCATGTCATTATCAACAATCAGATCGGCTTTACCACTTCCGATCCACGTGACAGCCGCTCTACCCTGTATTGTACGGATGTCGTCAAAATGATTGATGCCCCGGTTTTTCATGTCAACGGAGACGATCCTGAAGCAGTTGTCATGGTGACTGAAATAGCGCTGGATTTCCGCAGGCAGTTTCGCAAGGATATCGTGATCGATCTGGTCTGTTTCCGTCGACAAGGTCATAACGAACAGGATGAACCCATGGTCACCCAGCCATCCATGTATCGCGTCATTCACAAACACCCGGGGACACGTAAACTTTATGCGGACAAACTCATTCGGCAGGGTGTAATTGATGAAACAGGAGTGGAATCGATGGTGCAATCCTACCGGGATGCCATGGACGCAGGATACAACCCAAACACGACCATCTGTTATGATTATAAATCTCCTCATGCAGTCAACTGGGCGCCCTTTCTGAAGCCGGGGAAATGGAACCGGCCTGTCGAAACAGGCATAGCCGTCAAAGACCTGAAATATCTGGCAGAACGTCTGACGGATATTCCGTCCACATTCGAATTACATTCCAGAGTCGCAAAAGTTATCGAAGACCGCCGAAAAATGGGAGAGGGCACGCTGCCGCTCGACTGGGGCATGGCTGAAAACCTGGCCTATGCTGCTTTGTTAAAAGAGGGTTATCCGGTCCGTATCTCCGGCCAGGATTGCGGCCGCGGCACTTTCTTTCATCGCCATGCCGTTCTGCACGATCAGAAGCGCGAGCAGGATCAATGGGAAAATGGTGTATATATACCGTTACGCCATATCGCTCCCAGGCAGCCCGATTTTGCCATTATTGATTCGATGCTGTCGGAAGAAGCCGTACTGGGCTTCGAATATGGTTACGCGACCGCCCAGCCGAATGAACTGGTCATCTGGGAAGCACAGTTTGGTGATTTTGCCAATGGTGCGCAAGTCGTCATCGATCAGTTCATCACTTCGGGTGAAGCAAAATGGGGGCGCCTGTGCGGACTGGTGCTGCTGCTGCCGCATGGTTATGAGGGCCAGGGGCCGGAACATTCATCAGCCCGTCTGGAGCGGTTCCTGCAGTCCTGCGCGGAATACAATATCCAGGTATGTGTTCCTACCACCCCCGCGCAAATATTTCATCTGCTTCGCCGACAAATGATCCGGCCCATCCGCAAACCCCTGGTCATTATGTCTCCCAAGAGCATGTTGCGTCACAAGGAGGCAATTTCCTCCCTGGAGGATCTGGCAAACGGCCATTTCCAGCCTATCATTCCTGAAACTGAAGCCTTTGATCCTGAACAGGTAAAACGCATCATCGCCTGCAGCGGAAAAATATATTACGAACTGATTGACTACCAGCGTGAACACAATATTACCGATATGGTGATTATCAGACTGGAACAGCTTTATCCGTTCCCGCACGATGATTTTCAGGCGGAAATCAACCGGTACGAGCATGCACAAGAAATTGTCTGGTGCCAGGAAGAGCCGGGTAACCAGGGGGCGTGGCACCGTATCCAGCATTATTTATTGCGACGGATGAAACCCAATCAGAGACTGGGATACGCCCTTCGTCCCTCTTCCGCCTCCCCTTCGGTCGGCTATCTGGCACTGGACAGACTCAGACAGAAAGAGTTGATTGAAGCCGCATTTCGCGACACAATTTAAAAAAGTCTATGGAGAGCGCATCATGCTGATCGAAGTCAAAGTTCCTGCACTGTCGGAATCAGTAGCAGAAGCCACGCTGATCAACTGGCATAAGCAGCAGGGTGAATATGTTGAGCGAGGTGAAAACCTGATCGATATCGAAACGGATAAAGTCGTACTGGAGCTTCCCGCGCCGCAATCCGGCATACTGACAGAAATCATCAGAGATGACGGTGCGGTCGTAACCAGCGAAGAAGTCATTGCCCGCATCGATACCGCCGCCAAAGATAAAGATAAAGAAACTGCTCCCTCGAAATCCGCCCAGGCTGAGTTTGCAGAAAACGCTCCAGTTGAAGAGTCTGAAGCAGCTTCTTCGCAACCTGACCGGCGACTCATGCCGGCCGCAAAAAGAATTGCCGCTGAAAATAATCTCACTGCGGAAGAAATTGCAACCATTCAGGGCACCGGTCGCGACGGGCGAATTACCAAAGAAGATATGCTCAACCATATCAAACACAGGACCAATGAGCCTGACGGTCAACAGGTGGAAGCCCGCGAATCTTCTGTACAATCCTCCGATACCGATAATGCTGTTGCAAAAACTGCGGCCCGATCAGAGAAACGTGTCCCCATGACCCGTCTGCGCATGCGCATTGCTGAACGGCTCCTGCAATCCCAGTCCACAGCGGCTATTCTGACTACCTTCAACGAAGTCAACATGCAGGCGGTCTTGGATTTGCGCGCTCGCTACAGGAACAGTTTTGAAAAAGAACACGGTATCAAGCTCGGTTTTACTTCATTTTTCGTCAAAGCAGCTGTTGCAGCACTCAAGAAGTTTCCAGTCATCAATGCCTCAGTGGACGGGAATGATATCATTTATCATGAATACTACGATATTGGCATAGCGGTGGCCAGTCCGCGCGGCTTGGTCGTACCGATCATCCGCGATGCCGACAAGCTCACCTTTGCAGAAATTGAAAAACAAATCGCTGAGCTGGCCAGACGGGCACAGGATGGCAAACTTACGATAGAAGAACTGACGGGGGGGACATTTTCCATCACCAATGGTGGTGTATTCGGCTCAATGCTCTCCACCCCGATCATTAATCCGCCACAAAGCGCAATTCTGGGTATTCATGCAACTAAACCGCGTCCTGTCGTCGAAAATGGCCAGATCGTCATTCGTCCGATGAACTATCTGGCGCTCTCGTACGATCACCGTATCATCGACGGGCGTGAAGCTGTACTGTCACTCGTTGCTATCAAGGAAGCGCTCGAATATCCGGTCAGTCCGCTGTTTGAAAGCTGAATCACTGACCAGGCAGTCCGCGTCACAGCCGCCTGAACTCAGTAAATTACTTCCACTCTGTCCGGACCCAGGTATTCCGTAAGAGACTCGATCAGGGTTTCGTGTAAATGCACCCGCCAGCGGCTCGCCAGATCGATTTCACAGGCAGCGCTCCGGTTACGGAAAGCGATCGAGATCGGGCAGCCTGCGACGGGCATCGTGCTGTCTGTACCATTTTCCGGACAATACGCGGCAAGCAGTTCTTTAAGCTGTGCAGAACTGAGCAGATTCGGGTCATCGATCATAATTTTCAGTTTTTTTGCATAAAAGGAACGGGCGGTAGCGTAGTCGCAGATTTCCTTCGCGACGATACGGCGCTCCGCATTATCTCTGCCATTATTACTAACCATCACTCGGGCAACCAGCAATTGATCCGTTTTCAGACAGCTGGAACCCGTACTCAACAAATCACTGTAAATCACAACCTCAACCCGGGCCAGGCCGTCATCCAGCACAGCGACCGCCATCTTTCCACGCCGTGACATTTGGGTGCGTATTGCGTAAATCACCCCGGCGATAAGTTGCAATTCCCTTCCGGGACTGATCCGGTTGAGGCGAGCCGGGATAAACCGGCTCAGTTCTCTGGCATACGCAGTGTAAGGATGACCGCTGACATAAAACCCCAGCGCCACTCTTTCATGCTGTAGCCTTTCTTTTTCTGTCCAGCCAGCCACACTCGCCAGGGCCGGACGCTGCGCTGAACTGACACTGTCATCGAACAGACTGATCTGATTGGCTGCCAGACTACAACGCTCGGCATATTCAAGAGCAATACCTGCCGATGCCAGGAGCGCAGCACGGTTGGATTCGACGGAATCAAACGCACCTGCCCGAATCAGTGCTTCTATAGCACGGCGATTGACAATCCGCCGGTCGATACGCTGACAGAAATCAAACAGATCGATATATACCCCACCCTGTTTACGCGCATGAACAATTGCTGAAATAGCCGCCTCCCCTGTCCCTTTGACGGCACCCAGACCATAACGGATGGTTTTGTCGTCAACGGGCATGAAACGATATGCCGACTGGTTGATATCCGGAGGCAGCATGGCGATACCGTTAGCTTTGCAATCCTCATAAAATACGTTGACCTTATCGGTATCATCCATATCTGATGACAAACAGGCAGCGATGAATTCAGCCGGATAATGTGCCTTGAGATAAGCTGTCTGATAGGCAATCAGCGCATACGCTGCCGCATGGGATTTATTGAAGCCATATCCGGCGAATTTTTCCATTAAATCAAACAGAGTGACAGCATCCTGCTTGGCCATCCCGTTTTTGATTGCACCTTCCACGAAAACGGCACGCTGCTGTGCCATTTCCTCCACTTTCTTTTTACCCATCGCACGTCTCAGCAGATCAGCTCCGCCCAGACTGTAACCACCGATTACCTGGGCAATCTGCATCACCTGCTCCTGATAAACCATGATGCCGTAAGTAGGGCTCAGAATCGGCTCCAATCGAGGATCCAGATAGTCCACTCGTTTGCCGTGCTTGCGTTCGACGAAATCAGGAATCAGATCCATTGGCCCCGGCCGGTACAATGCCACCAGTGCGATCAAATCTTCGAATCGATCCGGTCTCGCCCGTTGCAACAGATCCTTCATACCACGAGATTCAAACTGAAAGACTCCCACCGTATTGCCTTTTGCCATCAAAGCAAACGTTGCCGCATCTTCCAGCGGGATAGCATCGAGTGAGAATGGCCGGTCACTCTCGGGCTGCTGCGAACCCGTCTCAGTCGTCTCTTTTTGTTGTAAAAGGATTAGCCGCTGCCGGATATCGGTGACTGCCCGGTCGAGAATAGTCAATGTACGCAAACCCAGAAAATCGAACTTTACCAGCCCTATTTTCTCGACATCATCCTTGTCATACTGACTGACGACCGCATCCCCTGAATCCGCACAGTAAACCGGACAAAAGTCGGTAATCTTCCCGGGCGCGATCAATACCCCCCCTGCATGCATGCCTACGTTGCGTGTCAATCCTTCCAGACGTTCGGCCAGCTCCAGCAGGTTACGTACGTCTTCCTCCTCCTGCGCGCGCTGGTTGAGTAGTGGCTCGATTTCCCGCGCTTTACGCAAGGTCATACCCAATTCAAACGGCACCAGCTTGGCCAACTGATCTACAAAATTGTAGGGCAGATCCAGCACCCGTCCGACATCACGCACCACTGCTTTGGCTGCCATCGTACCGAATGTCACAATCTGTGCCACACTTTCTGCGCCATAACGGTCACGCACGTATTCGATTACCTGTTCACGTCGATCCTGACAGAAATCGATATCGAAATCAGGCATAGAAACGCGTTCCGGGTTCAGAAATCGCTCGAACAGCAAATCATAATGCAGAGGATCCAGATCAGTGATCCCCAGTGAATAAGCCACCAGTGATCCGGCACCGGAACCGCGGCCGGGCCCGACCGGCACCTCATGTCGTTTTGCCCAATTGATAAAATCGGCAACAATCAGAAAATAGCCGGCAAACCCCATCTGGATAATGGTTTCGACTTCGAAATCTAGGCGAGCCTGGTAGGCGGGCTGTTTCCCGGTACGCTGTTCTGCCTTCGAAAACAACTGTTGCAAGCGCGCTTCCAGGCCTGTTTGCGCCTGCTCACGCAGATATTGCTCGATGCTCATGCTCCCCGGTGTCGGAAAAACCGGCAGGCGGTTGACCCCCAGTTCCAGCATCAGTGAACAGCGCCGGGCAATTTCCACACTGTTGGCGAGTGCTTCGGGTACATCACTGAACAGCGCACACATTTCCGCTTGTGTCTTGAAATACTGCTGCTCAGTAAACTCTTTGGGACGTCTGCGATCTCCTAATACATATCCTTGTGCGATACATACCCGTGCTTCATGCGCCCGGTAATCCTCAGGCTGCATAAACTGTACCGGGTGCGTTGCCACAACCGGCAATTGCAATCCGGCAGCGAGACTCAGCGTACCCTGATTCCATGTATCTTCATTCAACCGGCCACAACGCTGGATCTCGAGGTAAAATCTGCCAGGGAATAGCTCTGCCCATTCCCGAGCAGCTATCTCTGCAGCCGCCGGATCATGTTGCAGCAGCGATCGCCCCACTTCCCCCTGCTCTCCGCCGGACAGGGCAATCAATCCTTCTGTCCCGACTTCATTGCTGCGGAACCAGCCTTTTTTCAGTTCTGCACGGCCGCGCCGCACATTCTCCCGATAGGCACGTGATAACAGCCGGCTCAACAGCAGATAACCGGAAAATGACTGGCATACCAGCAATGCGCGAAAAGGTCTGTCTGTATCATGCTCATTACTGATCCAGACATCACAACCTGCAATCGGTTTGATGCCAGTTTTGCAGGCCTGCTGATAAAATTTAACCAGTCCGAAAAGATTGGATAGATCCGTCAATGCCAGTGCCGGCATTCCGTCATCCCGTGCCTTTGAAACCGCCTCCTCGATTCTTACAATACTGTCTACAACGGAATACTCGCTATGCAATCGCAGATGGATGAAAGCAGGGTCAATCGGCATAGTGATACAATAATGGAAGTAACTGAAGTCTTGAGAAGTGATGGATAAATCAGGATGACAGCAACTGTTTCTGTTTTACCGGTCTATTTTACACCATGCTGAAAACCCCTGAATTGCTCCTGCCCGCCGGCTCTCTGGAGAAAATGCGCACTGCTTATGCCTTCGGAGCTGATGCAGTCTATGCCGGCCAGCCGCGCTATTCCCTGCGTGCCCGCAATAATGAATTCACACTGCCCCAACTGCAGGCAGGTATCACTGAAGCCCACCAGCTGGGCAAAAAATTCTTTGTGGCAAGTAACCTGATGCCGCATAACGCCAAGGTAAAAACTTATCTGCGCGATATGGCACCCGTGATCGAACTGCAACCCGATGCGCTTATCATGGCCGATCCGGGTCTCATTATGCTAGTCAGAGAAAAATGGCCGGATATCTCGATTCATCTGTCTGTTCAAGCCAATACTGTCAATTATGCTGCAGTAAAATTTTGGCAATCGCTTGGGTTGACACGCGTGATTCTCTCACGTGAACTGTCGTTGGAAGAAATCAGCGAAATTCGCACACTCTGCCCGGATATGGAACTTGAAGTATTTGTGCATGGGGCATTATGCATTGCCTATTCAGGGCGATGTCTGCTTTCCGGCTATTTCAACCATCGCGATCCCAACCAGGGCACCTGCACCAACTCCTGTCGCTGGGATTACAAAGTCAAGGCCGCCCGGGAAAATGCAAGCGGAGATATTGAATTACCGCAAAAAATCGACTTCGATTTCAATGAAGCGCTTCAATCAACCGAATCTGTTTCTTTCAGCAACACCGCTATACAACGTCATCCCGCAGCCGACCAGGTCTATCTGATCGAAGAAAGCCAGCGACCGGGACAACTGATGCCTGTGATGGAAGATGAACACGGGACCTATATCATGAATTCAAAGGATCTGCGGGCGGTCGAACATGTCGCGCGTTTGACCGAAATCGGCATCGATTCGCTCAAAGTCGAGGGGCGAACCAAGTCCACGTACTATGTCGCCCGAACTGCTCAGGTCTATCGTCAGGCCATTGATGACGCCATTCAGCAGCGCCCGTTCGACCCTGCATTACTGGGCCAGTTGGAAGGCCTCGCCAACCGCGGCTACACAGACGGTTTTTACCAGCGCCACCACAGCCAGGAAACTCAGAATTACCTGCGTGGCCACTCCGAATCTTCCCGCAGTCAGTACGTGGGCGACATCGAACACGTTGATGCCGCCACCGGCATGGCCGAAATTCTGGTCAAGAATCGCTTTCAAATCGGTGATCGTCTGGAAATTGTCCATCCTTCCGGCAATCGCGTCATTCAACTCGAACATATGCAAGATCTCGAAGGCAACGCGGTCGGCATTGCCCCTGGGAGCGGCTACCGCGTCAAAATCCGGCTGAGCGGGGATATCGAAAAAGCATTCGTTGCCCGGTTTCTGTGAGAGAGGGATTACTAACAGTTGATGTGATTTTTATCGCATTTTCACAAAAAACCATTTTGCCACGCCCCGGGAAATCCATGGCTTAACTATGGATTTCCATTACAATTACGGCATGCAATACAGCACAAAATCAACTACAGAATATCAGAATACCGAGTCGATATCTGGCAATATCATCCTGGTCGGCATGATGGGGGCCGGCAAGACGACAATCGGGAAACTATTGGCGACCCATGTGGGAAAAAATTTCATTGATGTAGATCAGGAAATCCAGCAGCGTACGGGAGTCAAAATCCCTGTGATATTCGAAATAGAAGGGGAAGCCGGATTTCGTAAACGCGAAACCGAGGTTTTACAGGAAGTAGTCAAGCTGCAGAATATTGTACTGGCCACAGGCGGTGGCGCAATATTGCATCCCGCTAATCGTACTTTGTTACGCCAGCATGGCACTGTGGTTTATCTGTGCGCGCCTGTCAGTGAATTGCAGCGCCGCACCCATCTGGACAAAAACCGGCCTTTGCTCCAGACCGGGAATCTGCGTGCCAGACTGCTCGAACTGTACACGCAACGCGATCCGCTTTACCGCCAGACCGCCCACATTGTTATGGACAGCGGCCGACAAGGTGTCCGTACCCTTGTGCAAAAACTGATACAAAAACTGTACCAGTTCAGCCGGGAATCTTCCGGAAACAGATCGAAAACCTCTTCTTCCGCTAAAAAACCGGGATAGCGTCCCTGATTACGGGACAACAGTTCCTGTGGAAGGATACTTCTGCTGTCAATCTGACATGAATGGAACCGAACAGAATTTCATCCTGCTGATCAATAATGTTTAAAAAAATCCTATGAATGCAACAGAATCAGTCAAGGTCGTGCTCGAAGCATCCCGGGAAAATCGCAGCTATCCTATTCATATCGGTCAGGGGCTGCTCACCAGAGGGGATATGCTTGTTTCTCATCTTCCCGGCAAGAAAGCCGCAATCGTTACTAACACGACTATAGCACCGCTTTACCTGGAACTGCTGCGTACCCTGCTTGCTAAACATGACATAGAAACCTTTGCCATCATCCTGCCGGACGGCGAGCAATACAAAAATCAGGAGACATTGAGCCGGATCTTCGACGCGCTGCTCGAACATCGCTGTGAACGCAAGACCCCATTAATTGCCCTAGGTGGCGGAGTTATCGGCGACCTGACCGGCTTTGCAGCTGCCACTTATCTGCGCGGAGTGCCCTTCATCCAGATTCCTACCACACTGCTCGCACAGGTAGATTCTTCAGTAGGAGGGAAGACCGGCATCAACCACCCGCTCGGCAAAAATATGGTTGGCGCCTTTTATCAGCCCCGGTTGGTTCTGGCCGACACCGCCACGCTTGCTACGCTGCCGGATCGGGAATTACGCGCGGGAATTGCAGAAGTGATCAAATATGGTTTGATCCATGATGCAGATTTTTTCGACTGGCTGGAACGGCATATGGCACAACTGCTGGCACGCGATACCAGTGCAATGAGTTATGCAATTCGCCGCAGTTGTGAAATCAAAGCTGAAATCGTCTCGTTGGACGAACGCGAAAGCGGTTTGCGGGCGTTGCTCAATCTTGGCCATACTTTTGGTCATGCAATTGAAAATACCATGGGCTACGGATCATGGCTACATGGTGAAGCAGTTGCTGCCGGTACTATTATGGCGGCCGATTTATCCAGACGTCTGCAGCGAATCAATCATCAGGATACCGAGCGTATCGAACAGTTATACGAAACCGCCGGCTTACCGGTAAAAGGTCCGCGCATCACCCCTGAACACTACCTGCAATCGATGCAGCGAGATAAAAAAGTGGAAGGCGGTACAATCCGTTTCGTTCTGCTTGACCGTATCGGCAAAGCCACCGTGGTTGATAATGTTCCCGCAGCGATATTATCTGAAACACTGTCTGCCTGTGTCACTGATGTATAGCAATCCAGCTTCCTATGCTGTCTCGGATCTCAACTCTCGCGGCCGCCGGATTAGGGAAGATCTGCCGGTCGGGCGCAGTCAATTCCAGCGTGACCGGGACCGTGTGATCCATTCCACTGCATTCCGCCGGCTCGAATACAAAACGCAGGTGTTCGTCAACCATGAGGGAGATCTGTTCCGCACACGCCTGACACACAGTCTGGAAGTTGCCCAGATCGGCCGTTCCATTGCACGCAATTTGCATCTCAATGAAGAACTGGTGGAAGCAATTGCCCTCGCCCATGATCTGGGCCACACGCCTTTCGGTCATGCCGGGCAGGATGCTCTGAATGATTGCATGAAAGCCCACGGCGGTTTCGAGCATAACCTGCAATCTCTTCGTGTCGTCGATCTGCTCGAAGAGCGCTATGCTGCCTTCGATGGATTGAATCTGTGCTTTGAAACGCGCGAAGGCATCCTGAAAAGAGTGCCAAAATCCAAAGCTCGAGAGCTGGGAGAACTGGGAAAGCGTTTTCTGCAGGGCAAGAGCGCTTCCCTGGAGGCACAGCTCGCCAATCTGGCGGATGAAATTGCCTATAATAATCACGACGTGGATGATGGATTGCGCTCGGGGCTCATCACCCTAACCCAACTCGAAGATATAGAAATATTTGCCGAGCACCTGCATCGGGTAAAAAAACGCTATCCCGACATCACGGGGCGGCGTCTGATTCACGAAACGGTACGCGGCATGATCAATACGTTGGCAACAGACCTGACTGTGCAAAGCAGAACCCGCATCAAAGCTGCCGCTCCCGGCAGTCCGGACAAGGTACGGGAAATGCCTGTGCTAATCGGCTTCAGCGATACAACAAAACGGCAACAGCAGGAACTGAAACGTTTTCTGCATAAAAATCTTTACAGGCATTATCAGGTGAGGCGAATGAGCAACAAAGCCCGCCATACAATCGAAAGACTGTTTACTGCATTTGAAACAGAACCCGCACTGCTGCCACCTGAATACCAGCATAAATTTCTCGACTACGGACATCAGGCCATCGCTGACTATATCGCGGGTATGACAGATCGCTACGCGATCAAGGAATACCAGCGTCTGTTCGCTATTACTGAAAACTGAGGAAAAACTATAAATATGCTTATGTTCCAACGTATCAAAATATTTTTACGAAACTGCCTGTGGAGCAGCTGTATACTGGCGGGCATCGCAGGCTTTCTGACCTCTGTATCAGCCGGTGACCTGCCGGAGCACGATCTGATCAATGCCGCCAGTCGCGGACAGCTCTCTCGGGTAAAGAATTTATTGACTGGAACTGGCGAGAGCATCGACAGTCCCATTAAAAATGTCGCACTCATTGCTGCCACTCGGAAAGGACAGGACAAAATCGTCAGAATTCTGCTGGAGGCAGGGGCGGATATCGGCGTGCGGGATAAAAACGGTTATACCCCTCTTCTGCTGGCAGCCCGTGACGACCGAATAGACGTGCTGCAAATACTGCTGGCATCTGGCGCAGAAAAAAATATCACCTCAGAGAAAGAAGGAATGACTCCTCTCATGCTGGCGGCACGGCACAACCGCCTTGAAATCCTGCGCATCCTGATCCAGGCAGAAGCAGATATCCGGGCAACCACAGAAGAAGGCATCACGGCACTGATGCTGGCAGCACAAATGGGAAACCAGGTCGCTGCACAAGATCTGATCAGAGCCGGAGCCCACGTAGATTCCCAGACAAAAAATGGAGCGACTCCGTTAATGCTTGCAGCACAGAATGGGCATCAGAGTGCGGTAAGTGTTCTGCTGGCAGCAGGTGCAGATGTAAATGCCACAGCAGGTAACGGCGCTACGGCACTGCTACTGGCTAAAAAATACGGCCATCAGGATGTCATTAAACTCCTGACCCGGGCAGGTGCACGCTAGCTGACACACCGTATATGCACGGAATTCAGTAAAATCCACAAACGAAATGGTTCCGGACTTACCGGATCGGTTTCGTTCCGATCAATTTGAAAGAAAGGAAATAACATGAAGATTATCGCAGTACTTGTGACAACCACCTTGATGATTGCCAGTTGCGGAAACAGAGAATCTGCTGAAACACCGGTAACAGAGGAACCACAGGTATCGCTGATGGATGAATTTACCGCTGTCGATGAACTCCCTTCAGTCCTCAAAGAAGGGTTGTCAGCAGACGAGCAGGAAGAGCTGAAGAAAAAGATCATGCCAGTACTGGATGATGGCCTTACGCCCGAGCAGCGTTTCATGAAACTGCGCAAAGATGCCGAAGCGGGCGATCCGGAGGCCCAGAATGGTCTGGGCGCCATGTACTATACAGGAGAAGCCATTTCACGTGATGCGCAGGGGAAAGTCATGGATTATGATCCGGTAACGGCTGCAGGATGGTTTTTCCGTGCGGCTGAACAAGGTCATGCCGAAGCGCAGTTCAATCTCGGGCTGCTGTATCTCAATGGTGAAGGAATTTCCAAAGATCCGGACAGAGCAGTGGAATGGTTTACCAAGGCTGCTGAGCAGGGAAATACCGATGCCCAGAATAATCTTGGGGTCATTTATCTGATGGGAGAAGGTGTCGAACAGGATACTGATAAAGCAATCGAATGGTTTGAAAAGGCAGCGGCACAGGGAAATGAAGAAGCCCGTGAGAACCTCGAAGCCGTCCAGGAATCCCGGAAAAATCCTGAAGGATCCGAAAATAAACGAAATTGATCACCTCATAAGGAACCGGCCGGCATCCACCGGCCGGACAGAGGCCATTTATAGTATTCGTTGTTACAGCTATTCTGGCTGATTTATTTATAGCAGCAGTATATTTTTACGCTAATTCAGCTTAGAGCATTTTTGATTTAGCTATATACATAATATAGAGTATTACTTCCCATAACTGTTGAGGCTACATATGCGTGCTTATTCACAAGATCTTCGAGACCGTATTCTGGGGGCATTGGCACGTGGAGAAGGGCCCACGGCGATTGCCCGGCGCTTTGAGGTGAGTCGCATTTGGGTGTATCAGGTACGCAAGCGATGGAAAGAAGAGGGCCAGCGCCATAGCTTGCCGATGGGAGGTTATCGGCGATCCCGCATTGCGCCCAAGGAATTGCAGATTCGGCAATGGATAGAAGCCACGCCGGATCTAACGCTTGTTGAGCTTAGTGAACGTTTGGCGCAAGCGGGTATCCAGATCAAGGTGCCGGCGCTATGGCATCAACTGAACAAATGGGGATTGAGTTTTAAGAGCCTGTTTACGATTTTTTTTCCATCGCTGATAATACGCAGATGAAGAGA
>JBIQJX010000100.1:0-4382 GCA_044507105.1 Nitrosomonas sp. | reverse complement strand
GGAGAAGGAATAATATGATTGCGCAAGAACTGGAAGTAAGTTTGCATATGGCTTTTGTCGAATCACGGCAAAAACGTCATGAATACATTACGGTCGAGCACCTGTTACTGGCTCTGCTGGATAACCCCAGTGCTGCTGAGGTATTGACAGCCTGCGCAGTCGATATCGAGGATTTACGTAAATCCCTGCAGGATCATATAGCTCGTCATACACCGATAGTCGAAGGATCCGGAGATGTGGACACTCAGCCGACACTGGGTTTTCAGCGAGTAATTCAGAGAGCCATTCTCCACGTTCAATCTTCCGGCAAGAAAGAAGTAACCGGTGCCAATGTACTGGTCGCTATTTTTGGTGAGAAAGATTCACATGCCGTTTATTTCCTGCAGCAGAAAGGAATAACACGCTTGGATGTAGTGAATTTCATTTCCCATAAAATAGGCAAGGTCGCACAAAACAGTGAATCAGATAAGCATGAAGAAGGGACGGACGGCGAACAGCAGGGCCCTGGTAACGCGCTGGAAAGCTACACCGTCAATCTGAACAGTCTGGCAGTAGCAAACCGTATCGATCCGCTGATCGGACGTGAAAAGGAAGTCGAACGAGTTATCCAGACTCTGTGCCGCCGTCGCAAAAATAATCCTTTGCTGGTCGGAGAAGCCGGCGTAGGCAAGACTGCCATTGCGGAAGGACTGGCCAGAAGAATTACTGAGAACCGGGTGCCCGCGGTACTCGCGCATCACCAGGTTTATGCGCTGGATATGGGCGCCCTGTTGGCTGGAACGAAATATCGCGGTGACTTTGAGCAACGGCTGAAAGTAGTGCTGAAGCAACTTACGGACAACCCTAAAGCAATTCTTTTCATTGATGAGATCCATACTCTCATTGGCGCAGGTGCTGCGTCGGGAGGTACTCTAGATGCTTCCAATTTGCTCAAGCCTGCACTGAGCTCGGGCCACCTAAAATGCATTGGTGCTACTACCTATAGTGAGTACCGTGGAATTTTCGAGAAAGACCACGCATTATCCCGACGTTTCCAGAAAATCGATATTCCTGAGCCCGATATCGGAGAAACTGTGGAAATTTTGCGTGGACTGAAATCAAGATATGAAAAACACCATAACGTTAAATATACTGAAGTTGCGCTGACTGCCGCTGCTGAGCTGTCTGCACGTTTCATCAATGATCGCCATTTGCCTGATAAGGCGATTGATGTCATTGATGAAGCCGGTGCAGCCCAGCGCATACTCCCCAAATCGAGGCAGCGTAAAATCATTGGCAAGCATGAAATCGAGCATGTCATCGCCGGACTCGCGCGAATTCCGCCACAAAGTGTTTCCAGTGATGATCGCAACAAACTCAAAACACTGGATCGTGACCTTAAAGCTATTGTTTTCGGGCAAGATACGGCGATCGATGCTCTTACTGCCGCAATTAAAATGGCACGCAGTGGTCTGGGGAATGCCAGCAAGCCTATCGGTTCTTTCCTGTTTTCCGGGCCCACCGGGGTGGGAAAAACTGAAGTTGCGCGTCAGCTCGCCTATACATTGGGCATTCCGCTCCATCGATTTGACATGTCCGAATATATGGAACGCCATGCTGTTTCAAGACTGATCGGCGCACCACCAGGATATGTGGGATTCGATCAGGGCGGTCTGCTGACCGAAACCATCATCAAACAACCGCACGCTGTATTGCTGCTTGATGAAATTGAAAAGGCTCATCCTGATATTTTCAACGTCATGCTTCAGATCATGGATTATGGCACCCTAACGGACAATAGCGGACGTAAAGCTGATTTCCGTAACGTTATCATCATTATGACTACGAATGCGGGAGCTGATACGCTCACCAGAACAGCGATCGGGTTTACTGAGCATACCAAACTCGGAGATGAGATGATCGAGATCAAACGTCTGTTCACGCCGGAATTCCGCAATCGTCTGGACGCAATCATCTCGTTCACGTCGCTGACTGAAGATATCATCCTGCGTGTCGTCGACAAATTCCTGATAGAGCTCGAAGCACAATTACAGGAAAAGAAAGTGGATGCCACATTCACTGATAGTCTGCGTAGCTACCTTGCCCGCCATGGATTCGATCCGCTGATGGGTGCCCGCCCCATGGCCCGCCTCATTCAGGATATCATCCGCCGGGCGCTGGCTGATGAATTGCTGTTTGGGCGTCTGGCCAATGGCGGCAAGGTAACAGTAGATATCGGTGAAGACGGTAAGGCCATTCTCAGATTCGAGAACAAAGAAAACGTTATGTCACATCTGCCGTCCTGAAAAACCTGGAGATGAATTGAGTATCCGTGCATTTCTCATTTTGCTCCTGACTGCTCTGTCACTTTCCGGGACGGCCAGTGCGGAAGCCATTTATAAGTGGCGTCTGGCAATGTCCTGGCCGGAAGGGACACCGATGCTGCACAATGCAGCCAAACGGTTTGCGGCAAATATCGAAAAAATGTCGGGAGGGCGCATGCATATCGTGGTCGATGCACCGGGCCGGCATAAGGCGCCATTGGGAATTTTCGATTTTGTCCGGACCGGAGCATATGAAATGGGGCATACAGCTTCTTACTACTATAAAGGCAAGGATCCGGCTACTACTTTCTTTACGACGACCCCATTCGGTATGACGCCTACCGAAATGAACGCCTGGTATTATTATGGTGGCGGGCTGGAATTGCTGAACAAAGTCTATGGCCGCCATAACATCGTCGCTTTCCCGGCCGGGAATACTCACATTCAGATGGGAGGCTGGTTCAGGAATGAAATTCGTTCTCTCAACGATCTGCAGGGACTGAAAATGCGTATCCCCGGACATGCCGGCGAAGTCGTGGAAAAAGCAGGTATGAAACCGGTCAGCATTCCCCCGGGAGAACTCTATACTGCCTTGGAACGCCGCACTATTGATGCGGTTGAATGGCTGGGACCGGCCAACGATGAGAAAATGGGTTTTCAGGAAATCGCACCCTACTATTACACTGGCTGGCATGAACCCGGTGCGGAACTTCACCTCTTTATCAACAAAGATAAATTCAACGCACTGCCCGAGGATCTCCGTACCATTATTACGCTGGCAGCCAAAGAAGCTTCCCTCGACATGCTGTCCGAATCCTTTTACCGCAACACGCTTGCCTGGGAACATATGCGCGAGCAGCACGGGATCAATATCCGTACTTTTCCTGACGATGTGCTACAAGCTTTCAGAAAATCCAACGAGAAATTGCTACTGCAGGTTGCTGACCGATCACCTCTTGCTCGCGAAGTGATTGAAAGTCAGCAGACATTTCTGACTAAAGCAAAAAAGTGGAGCGAAATAACTGACCAGAATTATCTGAGGCTGCGTTGATGGCAACCCTGAAAATACTCCGTCAGAATATCACTGCAATCTGTTTACAGCAGAACAATTCGCCTCCGGTTATTTTCTTTTAGCATGTCCGATTTTCGACAGCAATTCATCGATTTCGCGCTTGAGTATGACGTATTACGCTTTGGCAATTTCAAAACCAAAGCCGGCCGGCCTTCCCCATACTTTTTCAATGCCGGGCTATTTAATGACGGTTACGCCCTGCAGCAACTCGGCCAATTTTATGCTCAGGCTATTCTCGCTACCGGAATCCGGTTTGATGCATTATTCGGCCCTGCATATAAAGGCATTCCGCTGGTCAGCACCGTGGCTATCGCACTTGCCGAAGCGGGATATAACTATACGTTCAGTTTCAACCGCAAGGAAACCAAAGATCATGGAGAAGGAGGCGATATTGTAGGCGCCCCGCTGGCTGGGCGCGTTCTGATCGTCGATGATGTCGTATCCGCCGGATTATCTGTCGGACAGGCTGTCACAATGATTCAGGCAGCCGGTGCTGTCCCATGTGGTATCGTAGTCGCACTGGATCGCATGGAACGAGGTGAAGGGAAATATTCTGCATTACAGGAAATCGAACACAGCCATGGTATTCCCGTCATTTCACTGATCACGCTCGACAATATTATGATTTATCTGCGTAACCGGCATGATCTGGCCCACCATATCCCGGAAATTGAAGCCTATCGCGCACGATATGGTGTAAAACAAAAACAGTCTGATATCTCGGATCAGTAACCTCTCTGTCAAGCTCAAAAAAATCCCCTGTCAAAAATGACAGGGGAAAAGGGCCTCGTAAAATAAATATCTCAGACTGGCTGTCATATTAACTCACTTGTGTATCACACCGGAACACGAATAATGCCCTGATTTCCCCTCCTTTTCTGCTTGCCAGAGGCAATCTGCCGATTTCTTACCCTTGCCGACCTCACAAAATATTAACTATTTTTATACTTCATCAGCAAATCTCCCACTCGCATTCATACTCTGTTGGTATGAATGCCTTTAATTAT
>JBIQJX010000021.1:15484-31000 GCA_044507105.1 Nitrosomonas sp. | reverse complement strand
ATTGCTAAAACTGGTATCGGATGCTTTGAGGCAGGAAGGATCTTCGTAACAGGGGCCGTCGGCCGCCTGTGCAGGCAAAACAAGTATATAACCTGCAACTGCAAAAATCAGTAACAACAGCTTCATTGGAGGGCTCTGAAAATCAGTCGGGATTAGTTATACCACATACAAGTGACCTGACCTGCCGCTCATGACAGGTCTGGAAAAGTGCATCCTCTCTCACACTTAAATTGTAACGATATTTGAATTTTTTTATAGGATGCAATTGACGTATTATCACCCGGCGTTTTTGTTGCGACTGCTGCTATGCATTTACACGTTCGATTCATCCTGAAAACTGCAGCAGGACGCGTCCGGGGGCTGATTACAAAATTTTTCTCAAACCCACCCTCTTCTCGGAAAAGCTGAAATTATTTCATTATCTGAAAAGCTGCAGAGATCTGAACAAGCTCTACCAATAGAGCTTGCAGCGGGGGAAATTCAGTTGGCAGTTCTTGCTACTGCTTCTTTCTGATCTTCGTGTTTGAATACCTTTTTTATCCACCAGGCAGGAGGAAAGCCATTAATAATTGGTACAAAATATCCCGCGGTCACAAGTGCTTCTGTTTCAGAGATAAAATCTACCCTTAATCGATATCTGACAATACCTTTCTCCTAGGCAATATCTCCATCGAATTCGATTGTATCCAGTAAAAAAGTGTTTTCCACTCCTGGCATCCCTGGTCCTATTTGATTGGCGGGATCTTTTATCCCCATATAACTGGCCATCAAGATTGGAATGCCCTGTTCTACCGAGGGTAGATCAACCAAAACCAGCGCACCACTTTTCTGCTCATAATGTAATGAAAAATATTGACCGGGCACCGGGGCCGGCTCTGACTGATCATAAGGTGAGCCATAGATTTGCCAAACACCATCAATAAATCCCGGACTATTATCGTCCTCCGCTACAACTGACAGCGGCAAGGCCAGCAAAACCAAGAATAATGAATTGAAAATATATTTTTTAACCATGGCATTAATTATTTCGAATTGTTGAGCGTAATATAGATTCTATTATCTGGATTCTGGCCGGGACAACAGCCCATCACTCACCCGCTCCGTCTTCTACTGATGCAGGTAATCATGCATTTTTCAGTATTTTATATCAGTTTCTGTTTTTTACCTGTTCTTGCCATGCCACGAATAAATACGGTCACAGTACCTTATGTCTATCCAAACCACTTAAAACCCTTACTGGATGATTTACCCCGATGCCATGGCGTATACCTTTTCTTCGGAATAACTGAATTACCTCTTTATATCGGCAAAAGTATCAGTATTCGCTCCCGAGTTATGGATCACTTTCGCAATCCTGATGAGGCATCACTGTTAAGGCAAATTATCCGCATAGAATATCGGCTGACTGCGGGTGAAATTGGAGCGTTACTGCTGGAATCAGCGTTGATTAAGCAATATTTGCCGATCTATAACAAAAGACTGAGACGAACCAGAACGCTATGTTGCTGGCACTGGCAGGAGGGTAAGCTCTGCCTCAAAAACATGAATGAAGTAGATATGGCCAGAACCGATAATCTTTTCGGCCCGTTCCGCAGTGGCAGAACCGCCCGGGAGGCACTCATCGGGCTGGCAGATATGAACAGATTGTGTCTGGCAACCCTGGGTCTGGAGAAATCTGCCAGAGGCAGGCCCTGTTTTCGTTCCATGATTCATTTATGTGCCGGGGCGTGCTGTGGAAGAGAATCTGTGGATGAACATACTGACAGGACACTTGTCGCTTTGGAGGAAATGCGGCTGCAGAAATGGCCTTTTGAAGGGGCAATTTGCATTCGGGAAAATCATGCGGAGCTGGAGCAGTACCATGTGATCAAAGATTGGTACTATCTGGGCAGTGTTGAAAACCTTCAGATGGCACAAAAACTGACTACACCCGCTCCTCGCTTGGATTTAGATACTTACAAAATACTGCTCAAACCAATCCTGTCCGGCCAAACCGAAATTATTCCATTATGAAATTTCAGGTCTGGTCAGGCTTGACGAGAGGCTGCCTGCATCCGTTGACTTATCCCCCAAAAACCTGAATGGTTCTGTGCATAACTGCTTTAAAGCATTGGTTAGACAGGGAAGAAACCGGATGATTAATAATTGAGCAAAGATAGAATGTCATACGAACAGATCCTCGAATTACAATTTTACTTATATCCAGGAAATCGGGATTTCACAGCAGGATGCCTATGGATCGCATCGACCCTGACACAGAAAAAACAGCCCATCACTTTCTCGTCTTAATCGCTAATCGCTTCCACATAGCTAAGGCTATCGTCCGGGGCAGCCGTGCGTGGAGCACGCAATAGAGTAAATATTAATTATCTTGTGACAGGACAACTGATACGCGCTCCCGAAGTGCAGGAACGAGTTCCTCCTCGAACCAGGGATTACGCCTGAGCCACAGATTATTACGTGGACTGGGATGGGGAAGCGGCACGATATCAGGCCAGGTTTCCCGCCATGCCTGTACGGTTGTGGTCAAAGGTGCGCTTCTTTTGCTATTTCCGGCAAGATGATAAGCCACTGCATACTGCCCTACCACCAGGGTCAGTTTGAGATTCTTCAGATGTGCCAGTAAAGCTGACCGCCACGCAGGCGCACATTCAGGTCGCGGTGGCAAATCACCAGATCTGCCGGTTCCGGGAAAACAGAGACCCATCGGCAAAATTGCCACCTGTCGGGGGTCATAGAACGTTTCACGCGCCATACCCAGCCACCCGCGCAGCCGATCGCCACTGGGGTCATTGAACGGAATACCTGTTTCGTGAACCCGCCTGCCGGGCGCCTGCCCGGCGATCAGAATACGGGCTGCCTCATGCAGCTGAAATACCGGCCGCGGACCCAGCGGCAAATGATCAGCACACAAGGTACAGCGGCGTACTTCATCAATCAGTGACAGGAGATCAGTCATCCGTGAAATTTCATGATCAGGCTTGAAATACTATTCTGGAAGTGGTTGAACGCGTCCGAGTGGCCTCTCGTTGCCGGAAAAATGCGTTACTGGCGGCTCGTAAGCAGCAGGTACAGCATTGCGCGCTACACCCGTAGCAGAGTTGCTGCCGGGCTCCGGGATTATTTACACCCCTACTGTACAGGTCGCACGGCAGAATAAGCATCTTGATCAAAACAGGGCAGGCCTTCTGTCCATGATCATTGCGTTGCATATAGCAAAAATCCTGCCCGTTTCCACCACCATAAAAATTTTCTTGACATGGGAGAAAATATCCACATTGTTACTGTCAGTGGATGACGTAACCCGCTAAACCCGCATCAGCACTGAATAGATTATACAAGGCCCTGTTTTTAAAAAATAAATTATCTGCATAAAAATTCATCATATTGTCAAATTCCATTTGAAAAGACAGCCTTAAGATAAGCATCACCAAGTTACACACAAACTTATCCACAGGAATTGTGGACAAGTCTGTCTGCTTGAAGAGAGGGTTATCAGACTGATGCTGGCAGATTTCCTTCAGGAGGATACAATGTAATGATATCTCTGCATCAATTGCTTACTTCTTCAGGTGAAATTATGGTACGAATCAAATGGCTGCTCATTGTCATCGCTTTGGTCGTGATCGCTACGGTTCTGGTAAATCGCTTCGGCTTGTCTGTTTCGACACCCGACAGCGCATCCCGCATTACCACTCAATAGCACCTGCCTGTCACTGACTTTCTTTTATTGACTTAATATGTTGCGCAGATTTCTGATTCTGCTGCCGATTGCAATATTGACCGCCATGGCCGCTATCTGGCTGCTTTTGCGGGGCAGTCTGCCGATTTACGAGGGAGAGCAATCTCTACCGGGCTTACTCGATTCTGTAACAGTCGAACGCGATGTGCTCGGGACTGCGACACTGCATGGCAAGAACCGGCTGGATCTTGCTCGCACGCTGGGTTTCATTCACGCACAGGAACGTTTCTTTGAAATGGATCTGTTACGCCGCAAGGCTGCAGGCGAGCTGGCGGAATTGTTCGGAACAGCAGCACTGCCTGCTGACCGGAAGGCACGCATGCACCGTATGCGTGAACGTGTACGAATCATGCTGCAGAAATTACCGGAAAATCAGTACCGTTTGCTCGAAGCATATCGGGATGGCGTCAATACTGGCCTGGACAGCCTCAAAGTAAGGCCATTCGGTTATCTGCTCACACAGACTTTACCTCGAGCCTGGCATTGTGAAGACAGTCTGCTGGTAGTAATCGCAATGTATATAACTCTGCAGGAAACCAGTGTTGAACGTGAACTCGGGCTGTCGGTCATGCACGCAGCGCTGCCGGAGTCGGTCTATCATTTTCTCGCTGCCGGCGGTGGAGAATGGGATGCGCCTCTTGATGGGAGCACATTTGAATGGCCGGCTTACCCTGCTGTAACTGAAATCGACCTGCGTAAACTTGGCCGGCCCGTCCGGCAGAACACCAGTTTCCGGGAAAGCCTCTCAGCGGGCAGTAATAGTTTCGCAGTTGCCGGCTCCCTGACTGCGGGTAGCGCGCTGGTGGCAAATGACATGCATCTGTCGCTGCGGGTTCCCGGCTTGTGGTTTCGTACCCGTTTGGTTTATCCCGATCCGGAGCACGCTGACCGGACAGTCGATATCAGTGGAGTCAGTCTTCCCGGCGCACCCGCCATCGTAGCCGGCTCCAATCGCCATATTGCCTGGGGCTTTACCAATGCCTATGGTGATTTTGCTGACTGGATACGGGTAACACTCGATCCGGCAGACCCTTCCCGTTATTACGATCATGGCAAATGGAAACCGATTGCAGTGCAACACGAAACACTACAGGTGCACGGTGCCCCTGATGAAATACTCGAAATCCATGAAACTGAATGGGGTCCAATACTTGCGCGGGATCATGATGGTGTTCCGCTGGCGCTGGCTTGGACGGCACATCGGCCGGAGGCTGTCAATCTCGACATTATCAGACTGGAACGGGTCGAGAGTATAGATGAAGCAGTCATCATTGCACAAAATATGGGCATTCCCGCACAAAATTTCATCGTGGGAAGCAAGAGCGGTGACATCGCCTGGACGATTGCCGGTCGCATCCCTTCGCGTATCGGTGAGTATGATCCCAGCCTGCCCGCGGACTGGGGCAACCGCCCCATCGGCTGGAATGGCTGGCTGCCACCCGCCGATTATCCTCTGAGTATCAACCCGCCAGAGATGCGCCTGTGGAATGGCAATTCCAGGATGATCGATGGTGCCCTGCTCGACAAACTGGGAGACGGCGGCTATGAACTGGGTGCCCGCAGCCGGCAGATCCGTGATCGACTGTACGCACTCGAACAGTTTTCAGCAGCAGATCTGCTTGCCATTCAGCTGGATGATCGCGCATTGCTTCTCACCCGCTGGAAACAGTTGCTGGATCAGACCCTGCAAAAAATTCCTGCAGCAGGGTGGCGCACGGAAATGCAACAGGCGCTGCATGACTGGAACGGCCACGCCTCCCCGCAATCCGTTGCCTACCGGATTGTGCGCAACTTTCGTCATGAGGTCATGAAGCACTCCCTGAGTGGCTTTATCACTGCAGTAGCATCCAGTTACCCGGATTTTATAATGCCCCGTCTGAACCAGGCTGAACATGCTGTATGGAAACTGATCGAACAGCGCCCGCTACATTTACTGCCTTCAGGCAGCGGGGACTGGGATAACGTACTGGCCGTCAGCGCCCAGCGAGTAGCAGAACGGATGCAGGCCCGGCCCGGTGGCATCCCCGCACGCACCTGGGGTGAAGTAAATACCGCCGATATTCGTCATCCAATCAGCCGCGCCCTGCCGGAATGGATTGCAAAATGGCTGAACATGCCACCTGATCAGCTGCCCGGCGATCATCATATGCCACGTGTTCAAACCCCGGATTTTGGTGCGTCTCTGCGTTTCGTCGTCGCTCCTGGAGAAGAAGAACAGGGTTTCTTTCAGATGCCCGGCGGGCAAAGTGGTCATCCCCTTTCTCCCTATTATGGTAGCGGCCACTCCGACTGGATAAAAGGGGAACCCAGCCCGTTCCTGCCCGGGCCGGCGGAGCAGACTCTGCATCTGCATCCTTCTGAAATCCCGGTATCTCAGTAAAAGGCCTTACAATCATGCAAAAATTCCTCCCCGTCATAGCGATATCCCTATTGAGTATAGTACCCGTCCCGGCTCTGTCCGGTGACCCGGATACACGCCAGATACTCCTGCTCGACAGCATGCAAAGGCATCATATTCTTTCGGAAATGCGCACACTGCTACAGGGAACACAGGCTATTCTGCAATCGCTGGCCGAAGGAAATCTGCCGGCAGTTGCCCGGCATGCCCGTGCACTGGGCAGGGAAATGCCTCACAAGGGGGAGGATCATCTGCATGCCGTACTGCCGGAAGCTTTTATGAAAATGGGGATGCGGGTTCATCAGGGTTTTGACCAGCTTGCTGCAGATGCTGAATCGTCGCAGGATATCCAGCTTATCTTAAAACGATTGAGCGATATTACACAAATTTGTACCGCCTGCCACACTACCTATCAGATCCGGATCAATCCACTACCTGAAAGCAAAAAATCCCATAGGGAACATCATTTTCACCAGAAGGGCCCCTCTTTTTCTGATTAAGCCTGTTTTTCATCCCTTGTTTGGCTTAACATCTCTGAAAACATGTCGATAAAATTTACATACCTTATTACCGCTCTTTTCCGTGCAATAGATCAGGTACGGAATTTCGGATACCCCAATAGTTACCGGGAAAAATATCTTAAATTGATAATGAGCGGAATACGATGACACAGTATGAGCATTCCATTTCTTCTCAAAATCAGGGATGGCGGGCACAGCATGAAAGCAAACACGACACAGAAAAAACTACTCATAGTGGAAGATGATCCAGGACTGCAGAAGCAGTTACGCTGGAGCTTTGACGATTGTAATGTGGCCATTGCATCGGACCGGGAAAGTGCACTCGCACAAATCCGTCGGCACGATCCTGCTGTCGTTACCATGGATCTGGGCCTGCCGCCCGATCCGGACGGCGCTTCGGAAGGCCTGGCCACCTTGCAGCAAATCCTCGCAGTAGCACCTGATACCAAGGTAATCGTGTTGACTGGTAACCAGAATCACGAAAATGCACTGAAAGCCATTAATCTGGGGGCTTATGATTTCCATCAGAAACCCTTCGATGCCAGTGTACTCGGGCTGATCGTGGATAGAGCTTTCTATCTGCACCGGTTACAGCGTGAAAACCGTGAATTGTTACGATCCTGCATAACTTCATCCATTTCCGGTTTCATTACCGGGGATCCGGATATGGTTAAAATATGCCAGAAAATAGAACGTATCGCACCTGCCGATGTCACGGTTGCCCTGCTGGGCGAAAGCGGTACCGGCAAAGAAGTGCTGGCCAAAGCACTTCACCAGCTGAGCAGCAGAAATGAGAAACGGCTGGTTGCAGTCAATTGTGCAGCGATTCCGGAATCACTGCTGGAAGCAGAACTGTTTGGCTATGAAAAAGGAGCCTTTACCGGGGCAGCAAAGCAAACACCCGGCAAAATCGAGCTGGCTCAGGGAGGGACCTTCTTTCTGGATGAAGTCGGTGATCTGCCGCTGTCACTGCAAGCCAAACTGCTGAGATTTCTGCAGGAACGTGTAATCGAACGAATCGGAGGCCGAGAGGAAATTCCGGTGGATGTACGCATTATCTGCGCGACACATCAGGATCTGAAAAAAATGATCAGTGCCGGCACTTTTCGGGAAGATCTGTTTTACCGTCTGTGCGAGATCAGTATCGAGATACCGCCCCTTCGCAACCGTATCGGTGATGCGGTATTACTCGCTCATCACTTCAGGAACCAGTTTCGTATAAAAGAAAAACGTCAGTCACTCAGCTTCAGCCAGGGGGCACTGGACGCGATCAGCAGTTATCACTGGCCAGGCAATGTCCGGGAAATCGAGAACGCGGTCAAACGTGCAATCATTATGGCGGAAGGCCCGCAAATCACAGCAGAAGACTTGGGATTGCAGCCCTCTGACAACCCCTGGGAACCGGTCACGCTGCGTGAAGTACGGGAAAAAGCAGAGTGCGAAATCCTGGTCAGGGCACTGGCCCGGGAAAATGGCAATATTGCCCGGGCTGCAGAGCTGCTCGGCGTTACCCGACCCACACTTTACGATCTGATGAATCGCCATGGGCTCAAATAAACTGTAAAATCCACTTATCCTGCAGTTACTGGTAACCGATCAAATGCCCTATCTTTTTCATGAGCTGATTTATCAGTCAGCCTCCCGGAGTCCGGGTTCTGTCGCATTGATCGATCAGAAACGGCGTTTATCTTACTCCGCTCTGGCCCAAGCGGTCCGATCGCTTGCGGGTGGTCTGCACTCACTCGGACTTGGTCGAGGAGAACGCGTGGCGGTTTATCTTGAAAAACGGCTTGAAACTGTTATTGCTCTGTTTGGGGCATCTGCCGCAGAAGGAACATTCGTTCCCGTCAATCCGCTGCTTAAGGCTGATCAGGTCGCTTATATCCTGAATGATTGTAATGTCAGGATACTGGTCACCTCTGCTGAAAGACTCAACCTGCTCAGCCAGACACTGCCACAGTGCCGCGATCTGCATACGGTGATCACAGTCGATGAAATGCCGGGAATACCGCTAATATCCGGTCTGAATATCATCGGCTGGCAGCAACTGCAGAATTCTCCCGAAACAGCCCATCTGCCTTGCTGTATCGACAGTGACATGGCTGCAATTTTGTATACTTCAGGCAGCACCGGCAAGCCAAAAGGAGTAGTACTTTCCCACCGCAACCTGGTAACAGGTGCTAAGAGTGTCTCCCAATATCTGCGCAATCGTCCCGAAGATCGAATATTGGCGGTATTGCCGCTCAGTTTCGATTATGGCCTGAATCAGCTGAACACTGCTTTTTATGTGGGTGCAACGGCTATTCTGATGAATTATCTGCTGCCTCGTGACATTCTCACCCTCATCAAGCGTGAGCAAATCAGCGGGCTGGCGGCCGTTCCTCCGCTATGGACTCAGCTTGTGCAACTGGACTGGCAAGGTGTACAGACACTTCGTTATATTACTAATTCCGGGGGGGCAATGCCTCGTTCCACCCTGGCGTGTCTGCGTCAGGCGCTTCCCAATACACAGATTTTTTTGATGTATGGTCTGACCGAGGCTTTCCGCTCGACCTACCTGCCTCCCGAGGAAGTCGATAAACGTCCGGATTCCATGGGCAAAGCGATCCCTAACGCCGAAATCATGGTGTTGCGGGAAGATGGCTCCCATTGTGCCCCGGGTGAACCGGGTGAGCTGGTACACCGCGGTCCGCTCGTGTCACTGGGTTACTGGAATGACCCGGACAAAACAGCCGCCTGCTTCCGCCCACTTATTCCGCGCCAGCCCGGTCTGACCATTCCGGAGCTTGCAGTATGGTCAGGTGATACGGTACGCATGGATGAGGAAGGGTATCTGTATTTCATCGGCCGGCGTGATGACATGATCAAAACCTCCGGTTATCGCGTCAGCCCGACTGAAATCGAAGAAGTCATTTACGCAACGGAAAAAGTTGCGGAAGCTGCAGCATTTGGAGTACCTCATCCGACACTCGGCCAGGCCATTGTCGTTGTTGCCGTACCCAGGGAAGGCCTTGACCTGAAGCAGGACACCCTGCTGACGGCCTGTAAGAATCAGCTGCCCGCCTTCATGCTCCCTGGCCTGATCGAATTAAGACAAACCAGTCTGCCGCGCAATCCAAATGGAAAAATCGATCGCAAAAGCCTGGCGACTGAATTTCAGCAGGTTTTTAATATAGAAAAAACATGAAAACTGCTCAGCTCCCACATACTCCGATGACACAATTCCCCATACACGACCACTGTCTTGTCATTGGTGGTATTCCGCTCACACGACTGGCGCAGCGAATCGGAAGTACTCCTTTCTATGCTTACGACCGGCAATTGATCACTGCGCGCATCCGGTCTTTGAGACAGCATTTACCATCGGGCATTCATCTGCACTACGCTATGAAAGCTAATCCTATGCCGGCCGTGGTACAGCATCTGGCCAGTCTGGTGGATGGTATCGATGTCGCTTCGGCTGGCGAAATGAAGGTGGCATTGGATGCCGGAGTGGCGCCTGAAAACATCAGTTTTGCAGGGCCAGGGAAGAGCCGCCACGAGCTGGCTTGTGCGATTGCAGCAGGGATCATCCTGAATGTGGAATCCGAGCATGAGCTGGAAAATATTGCAGATTTGGCAGATGAAACGAGTTTTCGTCCCAGAGTAGCCGTAAGAGTCAATCCTGATTTTGAACTGAAATCCTCCGGCATGAAAATGGGAGGCGGTTCCAAACAATTTGGTATCGATGCCGAGCGTGTCCCGGCTGTCCTGCAGCGTATCGCGCAATTGAAACTGGAGTGTGAGGGACTGCATATTTTTAGTGGGTCCCAAAATCTCAGAGTGGAAGCTATTCAGGAAGCACACGAAAAAACACTGCAACTGGGCCTGCAACTCGCCTCTGCCTCACCCCTTCCGATTCGCACGATCAATATCGGAGGCGGATTCGGTGTCCCCTATTTTCCCGGGGAAAATCCTCTGGATTTAAAGGCTGTCGGAACCAACCTGAAACAATTACTGACAGAAATTCCTTCTTTTCCCTTCCCGGATATCCGGTTCGTAATCGAGCTGGGCCGTTACATCGTAGCAGAAGCGGGCATCTATGTATGTCGCATACTGGAAAAAAAACAATCCCGAGGGCAGATTTTTCTGATAACCAATGGAGGATTACATCATCATCTTGCCGCATCAGGAAATTTCGGTCAGGTCATTCGCAAAAATTATCCCGTTGCAGTAGGAAATAAAATGGATATTAGTGAAACTGAGACAGTTTCAGTAGTCGGGCCTCTCTGTACTCCACTGGATCTGCTGGGTGACCGGATGGAGCTGCCCAAAGCCACCGCCGGAGATTTCATTGTCGTATTTCAGTCTGGCGCTTATGGATTGACTGCCAGCCCCACATCCTTTCTCAGTCATCCTGCCCCGGTAGAAATTCTGGTCTGAAAAACCGTAATCAGATTCTTGCACTCTTAAAGCATTTGCAAAACGGATACTCAGTCGTCACCAGCTTGGCGCAAGTATCTGGCACAGCAGGGACAGTCCCAATAGCAACATTAAAGAATGGGCCTGAGAAAAATAAGGAAAACGCCACAACCGATAGCTGAAAATATATCCCGATGCTATCATGACATCGACATTAGAAAATGATCCGGAAAGATAAGGAGATGATATGAGTGGTATAGGCGGCTGGCTGGGAGAAACTCATTCAGCAATCGAGAATCAGCAGACTGTCGAGCGTATGGCCCGTTTGCTGGTTCATTTCGACGGCAATGCGGCGCAAACTGCCATCAGAAACAATTCTGCTCTGGCAGTCGCCGCGAAGACAAGTCATGCTCATCTGCATGAACAGGAGGGATTGCTGACAGGAGTATGGGGAAGGATAAAATCCCGGAATCCCCATTTGCAGGCCGATATCGAGGCTAAAGGAATTGCTGCAGCTATTGCCAGCCACTGGCAGCAAAAAGGTAAAAAATTGCTCGCTGACCTTGCGGGGGAGTTTGTCTGTTGCATCATAGACAGCCATAAAAAAGAAGTCGTTCTAGCCATTGATCCGCTGGGCACACATATACTCTACTACCAGATACTGGATAAGGGAATTCTGTTTGGGACATCTGCCGATGCCCTGCTTACTCATCCCCGCGCCACGTCTGAAATCAATCCGCAAGGACTGCTTAATTATCTCTATTTCCATATGATACCGGGGCCTGATACCATCTATCTGGCACAAAAACGTCTGCTCCCTGGTGAATATCTGTATTTTCGCAATGGCCATCCCGAAATCGGTCGTTACATACAACTTCAATTCGACGAAAATACAAGACGTCCCTTCCCGGCACTCAAGGAGGAATTCCTCTCCCTGCTTAGAAAAAGTGTCAGTGAAGCTGTACAGGATCAGCAGGCGGGCGCATTTCTGAGCGGAGGAACCGACAGTTCCACTATTGCGGGAATACTGACGGAAATCAGCGGAAAACCTGCCAAAACCTATTCAATCGGCTTTGAAGCTACCGGCTATGATGAAATGCATTACGCACGCATCGCAGCTCGCCATTTCTCGACAGACCATCATGAGTACTACGTTACACCGAATGATATTGTTGAAACCATCCCTCAGATGGCGTCAGTTTTTGACCAGCCTTTTGGTAATGCTTCGGCTATCCCTGCCTATTACTGTGCCCGCATGGCCAGGGAAGACGGTCTCGACATACTGCTTGGAGGAGATGGCGGGGATGAGCTGTTTGGCGGTAATGCACGCTATGCAAAACAGCATATTTTTTCACTTTATGACAGAATTCCCGCATTCCTGAGAAATTACCTGCTGTCACCCCTGATATTGTCTCTTTCTCCCGACAGCGGCCCAAAACTCATCCGTAAAGCCCGGAGTTACGTAGCCCAAGCTACCGTTCCTATGCCTCACCGGATGGAAACCTATAATCTGCTGACACATTATGGTTTTGATACTGTACTCTCCCCCGAATTTCTGGCCCAGGTCGACACCCGTCAGCCTTCCCGGTTACTTGAGCAAACTTATAACAGCACTGTCCACGCAAGCAGCCTGATTAACCGGATACTCGCCTTCGACTGGAAGTTCACCCTCACAGATAATGATTTTCCCAAGGTTGTTCAGGCATGTCATCTGGCGGGGATGGAAGTGGCTTTTCCGTTTGCCAATGACGAAATGGTTGCTTTCTCTCTGGCGCTTGAACCGAAGCAGAAACTGAAGGGTACACAATTACGTTATTTCTTCAAACAGGCATTGCGGGGATTTCTACCCGATGAAATCATTGCCAAGCAAAAACAGGGATTCGGTTTACCGTTCGGGGTCTGGCTCCAGTCTCATAAATCACTGCGCGCAATCGCTTCCGACAGCCTGAGTGATCTGAAATCGCGTAATATCATACGGCCTGATTTCATTGACCAGCTGCTTGACCGGCATTTGCATGAGCATGCCAGCTATCACGGCACCATGATATGGCTGCTGATGATGATGGAATACTGGTACAAGCAGCACCTCCCCGTCAAAAACTATAATTAATCCGATTTTTTCACACTTTGCTGATCAATTGGTGGTAGATTGCCGGTAGCATCAGTTTGTCTTCTTTTGACTACAATTGAATCAAGTGTGAATTGACACGATATATTGAATTTATCAGGAAATATAATTAGTTGCGATAACATCTCACCTGAGTATAACAATATAAAGGTATAACGCTCACATATTCTCTGAATTGAAATCCGGTTCCAGCAATAAAATTCAATCCGTTAGTCTGAATTTTCGATTTCATTTTAAATCATGCTTTGGCGAGGAGACGTATGAACGATATCGAGGCAGCTTTTCACCAGTATTTTGAAATCGTAATCGCCGATACACCGGAACTGCTTGAGATAGTCTTCAATTTACGATTCCGGATTTTATGTGTGCATAACGCCATACCCGGCTTCAATACCGCAAATTATTTGAATGAACAGGAAAGTGATGAATACGACAATCGTTCAATCCAACTTCTGTTACGCCACCGGCCGAGCGAAACCTTCATTGGGACGGCTCGTCTGGTTCTGCCTAATATGCAAAATCCGGAAAATAAATTTCCAGTTGAAGCATACTCTCAGTTTTTTTCTGGATTTACTTTAAGCGCAGCCTCCCGTCAGCATACTGCAGAAATATCACGTTTTTTAATCCTCAATGACTTCTTCAGGCGAAAAAGCGAACAGGGTATGCTACCTGTGGCCACAAATATAAAAGAAAATACGGTACAAGAACGCCGCCGTTTTCCCCATCCGATGCTGGGACTTGCCATAGGCATCATACGACTATGCCATAAACATAAAATTTATCACTGGCTCTCAGCTATGAATCCGACTTTAAACAGGTTGTTAGGATTCTACAGTATGCAACTTAATCCTGTCGGTCCCTTAATCTACCACCATGGATTCCGCAGCCCCTATTATGTCTGCCTGTTCGAGGTTTTAGACAGAATGCACCGGAATCACCGAGAAATCTGGGAACTCGCTACTGATTACGGAAAGATCTGGCCAGCTGAACTGAGTGCCCAGCATAAAAGTGAATTACAACCCGCTCATCCCGACAATGCCTACGCATCGAGATAATCAATATCGATAATATTTGCCATTGTGACAGGAATTTTTGATCACTGCCTGCGGGGCACTTTTTTATTTACTTTGCTGGTTACCCTCTCTTTTGCAGATAATGCATTGCCAGCTGGAGATGTGGTCGAAACTGTCGTTCATCCCAGTATCAATACGGAATATCTTTCTAAAAACCTGCTGCGCTCCATCTTTAGCATGCGTCTCCGAACCTGGCAGGACGGTTTGCCGATCAGGGTATTTGTCCTGCCTGATGACGCACCCTTACACAGCATTTTTGCCAAACAGAAACTCAATGTTTTTCCTTACCAATTGCGTTCTGCATGGGATCGGCTGGTTTATTCCGGTACTGGACAAGCTCCATTCGTGGTGCATTCCGAAGAAGAAATGCGTGCACGAATCGCGACGACACCAGGCGCAATTGGTTATTTGAGTGGAACCAAAATAGATGACAGCGTCCAGATCGTTCATATCAATGAATAGCAGCAGATTTTTCATTGCAGTTTTTTTGTACAGTACAGGATTGACCCTGACTTTCTTATCACCGTTGAGCTGTGCCGAGGCACCACAGGGAATGCGAAATCTGAACCGGCTTCAGGTGCATGGCTTTCTGAGCCAGGGCTACATCAAAACGGATAAAAACAATGTTTTCGGACACAGCGACAAGTCGGGCAGTTTTGATTTTCGGGAAATTGGTCTGACGGCCTCTCTCCGTCCCTTACCAAAATTACAGCTCTCCGGACAGTTACTTTCCCGCAGTGCAGGTAAAGGCAGCAAAGGTGGCATCCGTATCGATTTCGGCTTCCTCGATTATAATTTTATCAATACCCCTTCAGCAGAATTCGGTATACGTCTGGGCAGAACAAAAAATCCACTCGGATTTTATAATGACACACGAGACATTCCATTTACACGGCCCAGCATACTGTTACCCCAATCGATTTATTTTGACCGCACGCGCAATCTGGCACTGGCCTCGGACGGTGCCCAGTTATACGGAGAATCACGTGCAGACTGGGGTAATATTACTGCTCAGTTTGGAACCGTTTTTCCACAGGTGAGTGATCGTGATACTGAAATTGCTATCCTGTTTAGAAAACGGTCAGGAGAGCTCAAAACCAGACTCTCGTACATTGGCCGTATTCTTTACGAACAGCCGGACGGACGGCTTCGTTTTTCTGTGAGCGGAGCCGAGGTTAATGCAGGTTACGACTCTGCTCCTAATGATATCCTTAACTCCGGTTCATTCAAATTTTATCCTCTGATTCTGTCAG
>JBIQJX010000021.1:2458-15384 GCA_044507105.1 Nitrosomonas sp. | reverse complement strand
CCTAATGATATCCTTAACTCCGGTTCATTCAAATTTTATCCTCTGATTCTGTCAGCACAATATAATGCAGAGCACTGGAGCATAACCTCCGAATACGCATTACGCCATTTACGCTGGAAGAACTTTGGCAGTCGAATACCCGACCAAAATATTACGGGCGAAAGTTTTTACCTGCAGGGTATTTATCGATTTTCTCACGGCTGGGAAGCAGTATTACGTTACGATCTACTGTTTACTGACAGGAAAGACCGTAATGGCAAGGAATTTGCTGCTGCAACCGGTTCTCCGGCACACAGCCGATATGCCCGCGATCTGACCGTAGGATTACGCTGGAATATCACCCCTGCTATCATGCTGAGTACTGAGTATCATCGAGTTAACGGGACTGCCTGGCTTTCTACCTTGGACAATCCCGATATCAGTAACACGTCAAAGAATTGGAATCTATTTGCTGTACAGGGCTCCTACCGGTTTTGAGGCATGGCAGCATGAAGTCTGTTACTTCCGAAGATTCCAGTGTTTTAAAAGATACCAGCCGGCAGCCAACCCAGATATTCGTTGGACTGAGCTGGAAAATTTCCCTGCTGAGCAGCCTGATTCTGCTGCTGGTTGTGACAACGTTCAGCGTGATCAATTACAGAAGTCTGATCGATAATATCGAACAGCAACGGGAGATGCAATATCAGCGCTATGCCAGAGAAATAGAAAGTCTGATCGGACGCAATTCTGAGAATCTGCATGAGCTGGTCAGAATCATCCCCTATTTGAAAGGTATGGAGACTAGCCTGTTGTCAGGCAGCCCCAAAGAAATCTTCGCAGCTTTTGATCGTTACTGGACATTATTTCAGATACAAAACGATGTCGAAGATGTTCGTTTCTATGATTCATCCGAAGCGCTCCTGGCAAACTGGAGCAATTTCGATGTCAACGCATATCGGGAAAACCTTATTCTCGACCACATTCGTGAAGTCAATCTGCGTGAACAGCCCGCCAACCTGATGATATGTGTGGAAAGCTGCACCCAGTATATTATCGAACCGCTACTGATCAACGGCACACGTGTCGGCGCCATTGTCATCGGATCCTCTCTGGTCGATGTATTCCTGAATTTCAAACGTGCTTCCGGTTCTGACATTGGTCTGTTCGTCAGACACACAAATGCTGCGTCACACGATAGTCTGTCAGAGAATGGTATCGGTATGAGTATACCTGACTGGAATATATATATTACCGCCCTGACAAACAGTAAGAAAAATTTCTCTATTCTGAATAAAGCGGCCAAAACTCACCCCAATCTCGAAAGTATTGGGCAAGGTATCCAGAACGAATGGAATAACAGGCATCATCAAATCAGATTGCTTCCGCTGTATGGAATTCGTGTATCTGATCAGGCACAGCTGGTCATCATTACCGAGATAACTGATACCGTTCGGGCAATACAGAACTCTATCTGGCGCATTATCGTCATTGGCCTGATCGGTCTGGCACTTTCCGAAATCATATTATTCAGTATTCTTTCCCGTCCCCTGTCCCGGCTCAAGCATATTGTATCCATCCTGCCACTGCTGGCCGGAGGTGGCTTTGGCAGCTTCCGCAGCGCACTTGCCTCTCACTGGCGCAGGCGCCTGTTGAAGGATGAAATTGATCTTTTACATGATGCATCGCTGACACTTTCTCATAAGCTCGAAAACCTGGAAGAAAAGGTTGCCTATCGCACCAGAATGCTGGTCAACCAGCGTGATGAACTCAGCAAAGAAAAAGATTTCATAGAAAATTTGCTGGATACGGCCCAGGTAATCGTTCTGACACAGGACACTAATGGCAAAATAGTCATGCTCAATGCATACGGGGAAATGCTGACCCGATACAATGAACAGGAACTGCAAGGCAGGCATTTTCTGGAACTGCTGGCACCCGACAGTGAGCAATACAATCTGGATATACATTTGCTGGAAATCCGCCAAGGGCATCGTGACCAATTACGACATGAAGCCATCGTGCTATGCAAGGATGATTCGAAACGACATATTGCCTGGCTCCATTCACGCCTGACCTGGCAATCCAGAGAAGATCCTTCTACGGTCCTGTCCGTAGGGTTGGATATTACTGAATATAAACGTGTGGAAGGCCATCTGGCCTGGCTGGCAGATCACGATCCACTGACAAACCTGTACAACCGGCGCCGTTTCAGCGAAGAACTGGAACAGATTCTCAACTGGGCGGAAAGATATCAGCATCCCGGAGCATTATTATTTTTTGATCTCGACCGGTTCAAATATATCAACGACACCAGTGGTCATCAGGCAGGTGATGCGCTACTGAAAATGGTGGCCGATATGCTATCCCGTACTGTTCGCACTGCAGATATCTCGGGACGACTGGGAGGGGATGAGTTTGCAGTTATCCTGCCGGAAATAACTCCGGAAGCTGCCATCGAAGTGGCCAAAAAGATTCTTGCCCGGCTGAGTGAAACGCAGTTGACATTGAATGGGAGAACACACAGCATCTCAGCAAGTATCGGGATAGCAATTTTTCCCGAGCACGGCAACAATGTACACGATCTGCTGGCGGCTGCCGATCTCGCTATGTATCAGGCCAAGGAAACCGGGCGGGGAACCTGGCACCTCTTCTCCAGCATTGACCAGGTACGCGAACGTGTACATACACTGGTGTACTGGAAAGAAAAAATCGAATATGCCAATACTTACGACCAGTATCTGCTCTATCTGCAGCCCATTCTATCGCTGCGTGACAAATCGATACATCATTACGAAGTCTTGCTGCGCATGCGGGACGAAGACGGAACGATTCATTCACCTGCCGCATTCATCCACGCCGCGGAGCATACCGGGCTCATCCACAAGATCGATCATCTGGTATTACGCAAAGCAGTGGCACTTGCTGCGAAAATCAATCAAACAGAAGGCAATCGTATCAGCCTGTCCATTAATTTATCAGCACATGCTTTCAACGATCCGGAATTATTACCGGTCATCAGCCAGACACTTTCTTCCTGCCAGATCGACCCTACTCTGCTGATATTTGAAATAACGGAAACAGCAGCCCTGGATAACCTGCCCGGAACCCGCAGTCTTCTGCGCGATCTCAAGAAACTTGGTTGTGGGTTCGTACTGGATGATTTTGGGGTAGGTTTCTCTTCTTTTTACTACCTGCGAGAGTTGCCGGTCGATGCTGTTAAAATCGATGGCACATTCATCCGCAATCTTGCCAGTAATCCTGATGACCGGATACTGGTCAGTGCATTATGCAGTGTAGCGAAAGGGTTCGGCAAAAAAATCACTGCGGAATTTGTCGAGAATCAGATGATCTTGGATATGTTGGAAAATATGGGTATTGATTTTGCCCAAGGCTACCATATCGGCATGCCTGCTCCGGCAGAAAATTTCTTCCCTGACCGAAACCACTGAAATACCAGCTGCTGCTCAAACGGGAAATACCCGCTCCTGAAAAACCTGGGTAAAAACAAATTACACCATAAAAAAACCGCCCTGAAGGGCGGTTAAAATTTTCGTATCATATCGTTCAATTCTGACCTTTGTCACTTTCGTTTCTCATATCTTCCCTGTCAGGTGCGGAATCACGTTCCATTGACATGCTGGGCGGATACTGTGCAGGTTTGGGATCCATACAAGCAGTCAAGGAGGTTGCTGCAATTACTACAGCGGCCAGTATCAATGAGAGTTTCATTTTCTCAGTCTCCTATAGGAAAAATTACATAATAAATATAGTTCTTCTGAACAGGCATCTCTACCTGGTCTTCATTTCTGAAAGACTCGTATTTAATACCAGAATCAAAATTTATTGTCCAGCAGATTCGGAAAAACCTGAAATTTGATCCTCGGACCAAAGAAAATATATTGACTGAAATACTAAAAACCAGCGCTTCGGGTTCCTTTTGGAAACAGTCTGAATATGGTTTAGCCAGGGAGAATTTCGTAGTCGTGAGTAATGCTGACTGTTGCTTTCAGCATCATCGAGGCAGAACAATATTTTTCTGCAGAAAGACTGATCGCCCGCTCTACCTGCCGGGGATTCAGGTCTTTTCCGGTAATAATGAAATGCAGATGAATATGCGTAAAAACTTTTGGATCCTCAGCAGCGCGCTGAGCATCCATCTCGACTCGGCAATCAGTAATCGCCTCACGGCTCTTACGCAAGATATATACAACATCGAACGCTGTACAGCCACCCAACCCCATCAGAATCATTTCCATGGGGCGCGGCCCCAGATTCTTTCCCCCTGCTTCGGGGGCACCATCCATCAGGACAGAATGCCCGCTATCGACCTGCCCAAGAAAACTGACTCCTTCCTGCCATACGATTTTTGCTTTCATCCGACTTTACAATTCAATTGATTTTCGACAAAGAACCCCCACTGCCAGTGACATAATAACTGCTGCTACCGGCAAAACACATTCCCAGACTCAGAAGTTCTTCCCAGATATCGCCTTTTGCCACCCCCTTGATCATACGATCAATACCAGCTGCGTGCCGCAATGCGTGTACCAGTAATCGGCGGTCGATACGATGGATTACCTCTGCAATCAGTTTCTGCCGGGAAGGCCAGACTCGGTGCGTCGCCATGATGCGGGCAAGTGGGATTCCGGGCATGGAATCGACCGCTGAGCGAATTCTCACCAGTAAGCGGATCTGCTCGGCCAGAACTGCCAGAATTAACGGGGGAGCCACACCTTCCCCCTGCAATCCCAGCAGGATACGACTGTAACGTACTATATCGGCTGTCAGCATGGCTTCGGGCAACTGCAACACATCATAACGCGCAACATCCAAAATAGCGTGTCTGACCTGTTCGAAAGACAATCTGCCAAGTGGATGGAGCAGTCCCAGTTTCATGATCTCCTGATGAGCCGCCAGCAGATTACCTTCCACTCTTTCCATAAAAAATTGTAAGGTATCCTGATCGGTTACCTGCCCCTGCTGATGCAGACGCTGTTTTATCCAGTGTATCAACCGATCGCGTTTGACCGGTTGTACAGCAATTACGATGCCGGCATGCTCAAGTGCTTTGAACCATTTACTCGCCTGTCCCTGTTTATCGATTCCCGGCAGAGTAACAATGATTATTGTCTCAGGCAGCAGGTTCCGGCAAAGCGCCTCGATAGCCATACCGCCTTCCCTCCCCGGCTTGCCCGAAGGGATACGTATATCAAGTATCCGCCGTTCACTGAATAGTGAGGATTGCCGACCCCAGCGCTGCAGATCCGACCAGTCAAAACGCTGATCCACCGTAAAGATTTCACGTTCGATATACCCCCGGCTTCTGGCAGACGCACGAATCTCGTCGGCAATTTCCATAATCAGCAGTAATTCATCCCCCAGAATCACATACAGAGGCGCGATACCTTTATTGAGTTGCCTGGCGAGATGCTCCGGCTCAAGTCGCATGGAGTATAGGCTTCACCCGGATGCGATTGCTGAAATCTGGCGCAGGATCTGTTGCACAGCATCTTTTTGCATGTCCTTGTACAGCATTTCCTCCTCCGCGGCTTTGGCCAGTTCCTGCGCATCCAGGAAAGGAAGAATCCGGGTCAGTCTGATTTCCTGCAAAGAAGCCAGTTCTGTAGCGCTCGGATCCAGCAACCGGGTTGCAACACGATAAATCAACTCGAACTCGCGAACTCTGCCACTCTCCGAGATCGAAAGAATTCTTTTTTCCCGTACCGCGTGAATGATTTGAATCACCAGTTCGGATTTTTCAACCTCCCTCACCACACGCGCACGGGTATGAGCACTGATTACCCGTTCCAAATCGGAGCCGATAGTAAGTCCCGCGGGGGCCGTGATATAAACCCGTTCGAAGGGCAGATCGGACACCTGCCCACGCAACTTGAAACCACAGGCAGCCATACCAAGCACCAGCAAGGCAATCATCAGGATCCGCAATCTCGACATCTGTAAAAAGACCTGTTCTCTAAACAACGATATTGATCAGTTTTCCCGGGACGATCACCACCCTTCTCACCGGCCGGCCTGCCATACTTTTCTGCACATGCTCATGCTCCATTGCTATCTGTTCGATGGAAGCATGATCAGCTTCCCTGGCAACCTGTATCTGGCCGCGCAGTTTGCCATTGATCTGGACGACCATTTCCACCTCATCCTGAATCAATGCATGATTGTCTGCCTGCGGCCAGCGCTGATCAAGCAATTCAGAGCCCGGCCTGAGCTCACGCCACAATACATGGCAGATATGGGGAACTATCGGCGAAAGCAGCAGCACAATGCTTTCCAGCGATTCCTGCATCAATCGGCGTGCCACCGGACCGGTATCCTGCACGCTGATCAGCCCATTCATCAGTTCCATCACCGCAGCGATTGCTGTATTGAAAGTATGACGCCGTTCCAGATCATCGGTCACTTTGACGATTGTCTGATGCAACTGACAGCGTAAGATTTTCCATTCAGCCGGATAGGTATGGTGCTGCATCACAGCAACCTCTTCCGGGAGTACGATTCCCTGCTGTACGTGCAAATAAACCTGCCGCCATAAGCGCTTGAGAAAACGGAAGGCGCCTTCGACGCCAGCATCCGACCATTCCAGTGTCTGTGTGGGCGGACTCGCAAACATCATAAACAGACGAGCCGTATCCGCCCCGTAATGTTCAATAATTTCTTGCGGATCGATCCCGTTGTTTTTTGATTTCGACATGGTACCAGTACCGCCGGATTCGACTGGCTGACCATCTGTACGCAGGATGGCACCGTTTTTTCGTCCTTCTTCATCATACAATACGTCTACCTCTGATGGATTGTAGTACTGGATGCGCCCGCTGCCGGTTTTGCGGAAAAATATTTCATTCAGCACCATACCCTGTGTCAGCAGATTGAAAAAGGGTTCATCAAATGACACCAACCCCAAGTCCCGCATTACCTTACTCCAGAAACGGGAATAAAGTAAATGCAGAATAGCGTGCTCGATTCCTCCGATATATTGATCGACCGGGAGCCAGTAATCCGCACGCTGATCGGTCATAAAAGCGTGCTGATCCGGACAGGCATAACGGATAAAATACCAGGAAGAATCGACGAACGTATCCATGGTATCGGTCTCGCGTCGCGCCTGCCCACCGCAGCGCGGGCAGGTGCATTCATAGAAAGACGGTGTTTTTGCCAGGGGATTACCGGATCCATCCGGTACCATATCTTCCGGTAATATGACGGGCAACTGATCATCCGGTACCGGCACCACACCACACCCTTCACAGTGGATCAGTGGAATCGGGCATCCCCAGTAACGCTGACGTGAAATACCCCAGTCACGCAAGCGGTAACGCACCCGCTTCTTACCCTCCCCCTTTTGTGCCAGCTCGTCTGCAATAGCATCAATCGCCGCCGCTGATTTCAGACCGGTAAATCTGCCCGAATCAAATGTAATACCATACTCAGTATAGGCCTGTGCAAGCGGAACGGATAATTCATCATATTCGGGTTTGATGACCGGTTTGATCGGCAAGCCATACTGGCGGGCGAACTCAAAATCACGTTCATCATGCGCCGGAACCGCCATCACTGCGCCCTCCCCATAGCTCATCAGCACATAATTGGCGATCCATACCGGTAACCGCTCCCCTGTCAGCGGATGAACAACATATAAGCCGGTTGCCATCCCTCGTTTCTCCTGCGCTGCCAACTCGGCTTCCATGGTTGCACCCTGCCGGCAGGATTCTATGAATGCAGCCAGGTCAGGCTGATTTTGTGCGGCATGCAGGGCAACCGGATGTTCTGCAGCAACTGCCACATAAGTCGCCCCCATCAGTGTATCGGCACGCGTGGTAAAGACTTGCAGCGCCTGCGGCATTCCTGACGCTGTATCGGGCGGAAAAATAATGTCCACCCCATAACTTTTACCGATCCAGTTGGCCTGCATGCTCTTCACGCGCTCCGGCCAGCCTGGCAGTTTATCCAGATCCGCGAGTAACTCCTCCGCATATCGGGTAATGGCAAGATAATAACCGGGAATCTCACGCTTCTCTACCAGCGCACCGGTACGCCAGCCGCATCCATCGATCACCTGCTCATTGGCCAGGACAGTCTGATCAACCGGATCCCAATTGACCACCTGTGTTTTCTGGTAAGCGATGCCTTTTTCCAGCATGCGTAAAAATAGCCACTGGTTCCAACGGTAGTAATCCGGTTCACAAGTAGCCAGTTCACGTTTCCAGTCGATGGCAAATCCCAGGCTCTGTAATTGGCTGCGCATGTATGCGATATTGTCATGCGTCCATCTGGCAGGTGGCACCCCCCGCAGAATTGCGGCATTCTCGGCAGGCAGACCGAATGCATCCCAGCCCATCGGCTGCAGGACGTTATAGCCCTGCATGCGACGATAGCGTGATAATACATCCCCGATCGTATAATTGCGCACATGCCCCATATGCAGCTTGCCCGAAGGATAGGGAAACATCGATAAGCAGTAGTACTTCGGTTTGTCTGAAATCTCTGCCACATTGAAAACACCCGTTTCCTGCCAGCTCTGCTGCGTTTGCTGTTCTATTTCCCGGGGATGATATTTTTCTTGCATAATAAATAATAGAATTTCCTGCCGAATAGCCAATAAAGCGCTGATTATACCGCTAACGATTGGGCCCGCGAGAGCAAGGTCCCGCAAAAATTTTTTATTAAAGACAGGCAATCCTGGCATGGATTGCCAAATCCTCCAGTCGGTTGTCCATCAGTAACCCGATCCGCAGCTTCTCTGTTAAAAGACGCGGGCATTACCACTGTCCCCGGTATAATCCGCACCATGAAAACAGATGAGTTCGATTTCTCTCTTCCTGATGACCTGATTGCACAGTTTCCACTTGCGAATCGGTCGGACAGCCGGATGCTTTATATAAACCGTCCTTCTTCCGCGTTCCGGGATGCGACTTTTCAGGATCTGCCTGATTACCTGCGCCAGAGTGATGTGGTCGTACTCAACAATACCCGTGTGCTCAAGGCTCGTCTGTCAGGTACCAAATCCAGTGGCGGCAAAGTGGAAGTGATGATCGAGCGTATATTGGATACTTACCGTGCCCGGGCTCTGATCCGTGCGAGCCATGCACCCTCTGCCGGTTCAACCTTATTACTGGAAGGCGCAATAACTGCGGTTGTAGAAACGCGTCAGGAGGAAATGTATACGCTGCGCTTCCTTCATCCGCTGCCCCTTGCAGCGTTGCTCGACCGGTATGGACAGGTCCCCCTGCCACCCTATATCGGACGTACTGCCATCACTTCCGATGAAAATCGCTATCAGACCGTTTTTGCACAGAAAGATGGAGCAGTCGCTGCACCTACCGCAGGCCTTCATTTCGATCAAACGATGCTGAACACACTACGCGCAATGGGTGTTCATATCGCATATATCACATTGCATGTCGGGGCAGGCACGTTTCAGCCGGTACGTGTGGAGAGCATCGAACAGCATGTCATGCATACCGAGCAATACGATATTCCGACAGAAACGGTCGAAATCATCCGGGCCTGCAAGGCGCAAGGAGGACGTGTACTTGCCGTTGGGACTACCAGTCTGCGTGCGCTCGAAGCCTGTATGCTGGCTAACGACGGGAAACTGGTTGGCGGTCCGGGTGAAACCAGTCTTTTTATCACACCCGGCTTTCAGTTTCAGATAGTGGACCGACTGCTGACCAATTTCCACCTGCCCCGTTCCACATTATTCATGCTGGTATCTGCTTTTGCCGGTATGGATATGATTCGGCGCGCCTATCAGCACGCTATCACTACCCGTTATCGTTTCTTCAGTTACGGTGATGCCATGCTCATCGATATCCGATCATGAATTTTCACTTGCATTGCAACGATCACCATGCACGCCGGGGCACGCTGAGACTTGCCCATGGCACTGTGGAAACCCCGGCCTTCATGCCGGTCGGTACGTATGGTGCAGTCAAGGGACTTTCTCCGGAGGAGTTGCATACTCTGCAGGCTGAAATCATTCTTGGTAATACTTTTCATTTGTGGCTGCGACCCGGACTGGAAGTTATCGAAGCACATGGCGGATTACACCGGTTTATGCACTGGAACGGACCAATTCTGACGGATTCTGGCGGTTTTCAGGTATTCAGCCTGGGACCACTACGGAAAATCAGTGAAGAGGGAGTCCGTTTCCGCTCACCAGTCAATGGGGATACTTGTTTCCTGACCCCCGAAGAATCCATGCGTATCCAGCGAATACTGAACGCGGATATTGTCATGATATTCGACGAGTGCACGCCTTACCCGGTCAATCTGCAGACTGCTGAAGCCTCTATGCGGTTAAGTCTGGGCTGGGCGGAACGTTCCAAAACGGCACATGCAGATAATCCGAATGCATTGTTCGGTATCGTGCAGGGAAGCATGTTTGAATCACTGCGTGATCGCTCAATAGCCGGTTTATGCGATATCAGTTTCGACGGGTATGCCATTGGCGGGCTTTCCGTGGGCGAACCCAAACAGGAAATGCAGCGTATCCTCACATACACCGCACCCCGTTTGCCGGTTGATAAACCCCGTTATCTGATGGGGGTGGGTACCCCTGCAGATATCGTCTACGCCGTGGCACAAGGTATCGATCTGTTCGATTGTGTACTGCCCACTCGCAATGCCCGGAATGGCTGGCTTTATACCAGTCAGGGTATTCTCAAGCTCCGCAACAGTCGATACCGGCTGGACAGGTCGCCGCCGGACGAACACTGCGAGTGCTATACCTGTCGACATTTCACCCGCGCCTATCTGCATCATCTGCAACGTACCGGCGAGATGTTGGGTGCCCGGCTTAATTCTCTGCACAACTTGTATTACTACCAGCAGCTCATGTCCGATATCCGCAAGGCCATCGAAACCGGCCGCTTCGAACAGTTTGCACGTGAATTTTCTGGTTAAGACTTCATGCTAGAATGTGCGATACTTTTATTTTTATTCATTTCAAACCCGAGGAGAAAGCCCCATGCTCATAAACGAAGCCTTCGCCCAGGCAGCCAACAGTGCAACCCAGGCAGCCGAACCTACTCTGATGAGCCTGCTGCCCCTGATCGGTATCCTGGTTATTTTCTATTTTTTGCTGATTCGCCCCCAGACCAAACGTGCTAAAGAACAAAAACAGATGCGAGACGGACTGCAGAAAGGCGATGAAATCATTATTGGCGGTGGCGAACTGGGACGGGTCACGAGCGTAGGAGAAAGTTACATCACTATGGAAATTGCCCCGGATCTTGAAATTACCGTACTCAAAGCCTCGGTTCAAACACTTCTGCCCAAGGGCACGCTCAGGAGTATTGAAACCGGCAAAAGTAACCGGGCGCTGAAAAACAACAGACAAAAGACAAATGAACCCCGACAGGATGAGCCGGAGAAGAATGAAGCTGAAATTCATCAGACGGAAACCACTGTCGAAGCTCCAAAGCAAGATAGCGAGAAAAATTGATCCACTGATACATCCCTGATCTCCTCGGTTACGTCAGCATCAGTCCGACGTAATTTCCGGTATCATTTTTTCTCCTGAATCCCTGGTCATCATGAATCGTTATCCTCTCTGGAAATATATCGTCATTGCAGTCTCGATCCTGCTTGGACTGCTGTATACCTTGCCTAATTTTTTTGGTGAATCACCTGCCATTCAGATTTCCCCGCTGCGGACCGGGGTGCAAACTGACGCGGCACTCTTGCAGCGGGTCGAACAGACACTGGAAAAACACCAGCTTCCATTCAGTGGAACCCTGCTGGAAGCTACCGGAATCAAGATCCGGTTTGCTGATACAGATACCCAGATCAAAGCCAGAGATGTTCTGGAATCTGAAGTAGGCAGCGATTACATCGTTGCTCTCAACCTGTTGCCCAACTCACCTCAGTGGATGCATCGTATCGGCGCCCTGCCCATGTACCTGGGGCTGGATTTGCGTGGCGGCGTCCATTTTATGTTACAGGTGGATATGGCCGGCGCATTATCGAAATCACTTGATCGTTACAGTTCCGATCTGCGCAGCACACTGCGTGAAAAAAGAATTCCCTCGGCCGGAATCGACCGGGACGGTTCCCGGGTCGTAATCAAGTTTCGTGATGAGCAAGCAAGAGGAAGAGCCATCACTGAACTGGGCAAAACCTTCGAAGATCTGGATTTTCGGCCCGAAGACGTAAGCGGTGAGCTGCGTTTGCTTGTGTCAATCAAACCGGAAGCACTGACCCGCATGCAAAATACCGCCGTACAACGCAACATCACGACGCTGCGCAACCGGGTCAACGAGCTGGGTGTGGCAGAACCCATTATTCAGCAGGCCGGCGCTGATCGGGTTATCGTACAACTGCCGGGGGTGCAGGACACTGCCAAAGCCAAGGATATTCTGGGACGGACTGCAACACTGGAAATTCGTATGGTCGATGATGATGGTGATATCGATGCTGCACTGCGCGGATCAGTTCCTTTTGGCACCGAATTGCTGACCGAACGCGGCGGCGGTCCTCTACTGGTCAAAAAACAGGTATTGCTGACCGGTGATCGTATAACGGATGCCCAGCCCGGATTTGATCAGGATAATCAGCCTGCAGTCCACGTTACCCTGGACAATAACGGTGCGCGGATCTTCAAGCAATTGACACGTAACAACGTCGGTAAACGGATGGCCATCCTGCTCGTCGAAAAAAACCTGGCCGAGGTAGTTACCGCACCGGTCATTCGGGAAGAAATCGGGGGCGGACGCGTACAAATCAGTGGTCGGATGAGCAGTACCGAAGCACGTGACGTTGCCCTCCTGTTGCGTGCCGGTGCACTGGCTGCCCCCATGGAAATCGTCGAAGAACGAACTGTAGGCCCCAGTTTGGGAGCTGAAAATATATCGAGAGGATTCAATTCGACTCTATATGGCTTCCTGGCCGTGGCCGTGTTCATTATGCTGTACTACTCGACTATCGGC
>JBIQJX010000021.1:0-2358 GCA_044507105.1 Nitrosomonas sp. | reverse complement strand
CTCACCACATTATTTGCCGGGATTGGTCTGCTGGCGTTTGGTAGCGGTCCGGTTAAAGGTTTTGCAGTAGTGCTGTGCCTGGGGATTCTGACTTCAATTTTCAGTGCAATCATGGTTTCGCGCGGACTGGTCAATCTGTTGTACGGCAATCGCAAGCTCACCCATGTCCCGATTGGCAGCATCCGAAAACCCAACCGAAATAACAAGCGTTAAACTATTTACCGGAAACTGGATAAACATGGATTTTTTCAGATTTGAACGTGATATTCCTTTCACCCGCTGGGGAAAACATTCGATGGTTTTCTCCCTGATCGTGTCCATTCTGGCGGTTTATTTCATCGCAACCAAAGGATTGAATCTCGGTGTGGATTTCACCGGCGGGACCGTGATGGAAGTCAGCTATGAACAACCTACTAACCTCGACAATATCCGCAAGGTACTCACAGACCTCGGTATGACTGATGCAACGGTACAGAATTTTGGAACCTCTCGTGATGTGATGATCAGACTGCCAAGCAAACACGAATATGCAGGCAGTAATCTGTCCGAAATCGTCATGGCCGCACTCAGAGAGGCTGATCCCGCAGTCGAAATGAGACGGGTGGAATTTGTCGGCCCGCAGGTTGGAGATGAGCTGCTGGAAAACGGTGCGCTGGCACTACTGTTCGTCTCACTGAGTATTGTTGCTTATCTGTCGGTACGGTTCGAATGGAAATTCGGGGTGGCGTGTATCATCGCCAATCTGCACGACGTTCTTGTCATCGTCGGCTGCTTTGCCTTCTTCCAGTGGGAATTCTCTCTGACGGTTCTGGCTGCCGTACTCGCCGTACTGGGTTATTCGGTGAATGAATCTGTGGTTATCTCTGATCGAATCCGGGAAAATTTCCGCAAGCTGCGGAAAGCACCGGTAACGAAAATAATCGATAACGCCATCACTGAAACTATGTCACGTACAGTTATCACACATGGCAGCACACAAATGGTAGTGATTTCCATGCTTCTGTTCGGTGGCGAAGTATTGCATTATTTTGCACTGGCGCTGACAATCGGTATTCTGTTCGGCATTTACTCTTCCATCATGATTGCCAGCCCTATTCTCTTATTGCTGGGTGTTAAACGGGAAGACCTAGTCCGAGTGGAACGTAAACCACAGGAAGAAGCAGTGCCATGATGTCGTCCCTGTTGCTTTTCAGACAGGAAATATTCCCCTCTTCACAAAAACGCTAAACATATATGGCAGGCCTCAACCCGCAGACCCCGATTCCTGCAGAACTGAAACTTCACCGTAAATCCGGTGTGCTGGATATCACCTTCAATGATGGTCAATCATTTAGCTTCTCGTGTGAATTCCTGCGAGTCTACTCGCCTTCGGCAGAGGTTCGCGGCCACGAGCCCGGTCAGGAAATTCTGCAGACCGGCAAAAAAAATGTAACCATCACCCATATTGAACCGGTCGGCCGGTATGCTGTCCGACTGGATTTTTCTGATGGGCACAATACCGGGTTGTATTCCTGGGATTTACTCTACGAATACGGCTTGAACCAGGAAATCATGTGGCAACGCTACCTCCAGCGACTGGAAGAGGCCGGGGGCAGCCGGGAAGCCCAATAACACAGTATTTACCGGATATCGATCACCTGTTCAGAACATCCTCAGCATAATGAATACTACACATTTTGGTTTTACTACCGTTTCCGAGACAGAAAAAGCACGCAAGGTCGCTGAAGTCTTCGATTCCGTCTCAGCGCGCTATAATCTGATGAACGACCTCATGTCGCTTGGATTACACCGTTTGTGGAAAAGATTTGCAATTGATGTCAGCGGGGTAAAAACAGGCGACAAAGTGCTGGATATCGCCGGCGGCACGGCAGATCTGACCCGTCTATTTCAGGAAAAGACTGGTGATACAGGAGAAATCTGGCTGACTGACATCAATAATTCCATGCTGTCGATAGGCCGTGATCGTCTGCTCAATAATGGCAGGAATATTCCGGTGGCACAATGTGATGCTGAAAAACTGCCCTTTCCGGATAATTACTTTGATCGTGTCTGCGTTGCTTTCGGTCTGCGGAATATGACTCACAAGGACAAGGCACTCCGGGAAATGTGGCGTGTACTGTGCCCCGGCGGATCTGTCATCGTGCTGGAATTTTCCAGGATCTGGAAACCATTACAGCCTTTTTACGATACCTACTCCTTCAAAGCACTGCCTCTTATGGGCAAAATAGTTACCAGAGACGATACCAGTTATCGCTACCTTGCCGAATCCATTCGCATGCATCCTTCACAGGAGGAACTGAAACAGATCATGCAACAGGTCGGATTTGAACGGGTAGAGTACTTCAATCTGACTGCAGG
>JBIQJX010000020.1:26861-31079 GCA_044507105.1 Nitrosomonas sp. | reverse complement strand
CTAACAAAAAAAGCACCCCGCAGCGTTGGCCTGGTTATATTTTCCCAGGAAATAACTCCGAGGTGCTTTTGTAACCTGTCTTACTTTCTGATCAGTTGATGATCGCTTTTAACTCTCCGCGCGCATAACGATCTGCCATTTTCTCAAGTTTGATCGGTTTGATTCTACTTGCCCATCCCGCAGACCCGAAAGCCTCAAACCGTGCTTTACAAATATCTTTGGCTGCGGCTGTAGCGTCTTTCAGGAATTTACGCGGATCAAACTCGCTTTTGTTTTCTGCCAGATGACGACGTATTGCCCCTGTCATAGCCAGACGGATATCAGTATCGATATTGACTTTACGCACACCGTATTTGATACCTTCCTGAATTTCTTCTACTGGCACACCGTAGGTTTCTTTCATCTCCCCGCCATATTGACGGATGATTTCCAGCCATTCCTGCGGCACGGAGCTGGAGCCATGCATGACCAGATGAGTATTGGGTATACGCTGATGAATTTCCTTGATACGTTCGATAGCCAGAATATCACCCGTGGGTTTACGCGTGAATTTATATGCTCCATGAGAAGTTCCAATTGCAATTGCCAAGGCATCCACACCGGTTTTTTTGACGAAATCTGCTGCCTGCTCGGGATCAGTCAATAATTGATCACGCGACAGCTGCCCTTCGGCACCATGTCCATCCTCTGCTTCACCCATCCCGGATTCCAGCGACCCCAGACAACCCAGTTCACCTTCTACAGAAACACCCACAGCATGAGCCATCGCTACCACCTTCGAGGTAACCTCTACATTATATTCGTATGACGCAGGTGTTTTACCATCTTCCTCCAGCGAGCCATCCATCATCACACTGGAAAAACCGCTGCGAATAGCATTGATACATACCGCAGGTGAAGCCCCATGATCCTGATGCATTACAATCGGAATATGCGGATAGGCTTCCACTGCCGCAGCAATCAGGTGACGCAGAAATGCTTCTCCCGCGTATTTGCGGGCACCTGCCGATCCCTGCATGATAACCGGGCTGTCACATTCATCAGCAGCCTGCATAATTGCATGAATCTGCTCAAGGTTGTTCACATTGAAAGCCGGAAGTCCGTACCCGTTCTCTGCTGCATGGTCCAGTAACTGACGTAAAGATACAAGTGCCATTGCGGTCTCCTTTATATAAAAATTGATATATCTTTCTGACGAAACTAAAACTCTTATTTTATAGATATATACGCTGATATTCCGCCCTGCTGAAATCCTGCTGAGGTGCAAGGTTAGCGACAGAGATATGTCAGCGAACCACAGCATACTGGAGAACTTAGATCTCCAAGATGCTGATTTATAAATTTCTTTCACTCCAGTCCGTCTGATACTCAGATTGAGCAGGCTGGTGATTTTCACAAATTCTGCGGATCCGGCAAGGGCTGCTGGACCCCTTCTGTTCCCATCCGGGCCGACAGTTTACAATCCCCTACTCTAACAATCTTCATCGTATTCGTTCCACCCGCTTTACCGACCGGCTCACCGATCGTCATGATAATCAGATCTCCGGCTCGCACAGCCCCACGCCTTAGTAACTCATCCTCAGCCATATCAAGAATAATTTCAGGATCACATAAGCCCTGTCCAAACTCGATAGGATAAACTCCACGAAAAAGAGTTACCTTACCAAGAGTATCCTCTTGCGGGCTTAATGCAAAAACAGGCACTTTGGAACTTCTGCGAGACATAAATAATGCCGTGACACCACTGTGAGTCAGTGCGGCAATGGCACGAATCTTAAGCGCACCTGCGGTATACATGGTAGCACGTGCAATAGCGTCTTCGATGCTGGCGGGCTGCATTTCCGGAGAACGACGAAAATTCAGATTAACTGTGTATTCCTTTTCTGCTTCCAGACAAACTCTTGCCATTGCTTCGACAGATTCGATCGGGTATTGGCCTGCAGCCGACTCAGCTGACAGCATCACTGCATCAGTACCATCCAGCACGGCGTTAGCAACATCTGAAACTTCAGCCCGTGTTGGAATAGGATTGAAAATCATCGATTCCATCATCTGAGTTGCAGTAATCACCAGTTTATTGGTTGCGCGCGCAGAACGTATCATTCTTTTCTGCAGCGCTGGAACCGCCGCATCACCTACCTCAACTGCCAGATCACCCCGGGCTACCATAATCGCATCGGAAGCATCCAGAATGTCGTCCAGCGCCAGAATAGCCTCCGAACGCTCAATTTTTGCCATGAGCAAACTATGACCCCCGGCTTCCTCCATCAATGTACGGGCCCGTCTGATATCATCACCGGACCGGGGAAAAGATACCGCCAGATAATCCGCTCCGAGTATGGCAGCAGTTTTGATATCCTGTAAATCTTTTGGAGTCAGCGCGGGCGCACTCAATCCACCGCCTTTCCGATTAATTCCCTTATTATTGGAAAGAATTCCTCCCTGTAAAACCTTGCAATAAATTTCACTTCCTTTGACCCTAGTCACACTCAGAACGATACGTCCGTCATCCAGTAACAAGATGGCCCCGGCTTCGACATCATTCGGCAGTTCCTGATAGTCCAGCCCGACCCGCTCCTGATTACCCACTTCGCACTCAGCATCAAGTATAAATTCATCTCCGGTTTTGAGCGTAATCTTCCCCTGGTCAAATCTTCCTATACGGATTTTTGGCCCCTGTAAATCAGCCAAGATACCGATAGTGCGGCCGATAGAACGGGCCAGGGAACGGACCAGCTCCACAGAAGCAATATGCTCATCCTTGTTGCCGTGTGAAAAATTGATACGAACGACATCCACCCCTGCTTCAATCATTCGCTCCAAGACTGCGGGACTGCTGGATGCAGGGCCCAGCGTAGCTACTATTTTCGTTCTTCGCATCATTTCCGGAAGAAAATCTTTTCAGATTTCACTGAGCCCGCAATTCCAGAATTTCGACAGCAGGTAATTTTTTTCCTTCCAGAAACTCCAGAAATGCCCCTCCGGCAGTAGAGATATATGAAACTTTATCGTAGATATCATATTTCTGAATAGCGGCGATTGTGTCACCGCCACCAGCCAGGGTAAAGGCATCCGTTTCAGCAATCGCTTTAGCAATTGCACGTGTACCTTCACCAAATTGATCGAATTCGAATACCCCAACTGGACCATTCCACACAACTGTCCCGGCCTTCATAATGATATCGACCAGCTCCTGAGTACTTTCCGGACCAATATCGAAAATCATGTCATCATCAGAAACTGTGTTTGCCGCTTTCAATACCGCTGGTTCATCCGCAGCAAATTTTTTCCCGACGACCACATCCACCGCCACAGGAATCGTCGCATTACGCTGATTCATCTTGCTCATCAGAGACTTTGCAACAGGTACTAGTTCATCTTCATGCAGAGATTTACCGATATTGTTGCCTGCGGCTTTCAGAAAGGTATTCGCAATCCCGCCCCCCACTACAAGTTGATCGACTTTTTCAGCCAGTGATTCCAGAACAGTCAGCTTGGTAGAGACTTTTGATCCTCCCACAATCGCCACCAGCGGCCGCGCCGGCTGATGTAAAGCTTTGGTTAGTGCATCAAGTTCTTCAGTCAGCAAAATACCTGCGCAAGCCACCGGTGCAAATTTCGCGATGCCGTACGTGGAAGCTTCTGCGCGATGCGCCGTACCGAAGGCATCCATCACGAAAACATCACATAAATCAGCATATTTTCTTGCCGTTTCTTCAAGATTTTTTTTCTCACCTTTGTTGATCCGGCAATTTTCCAGAATCACCAGCTCACCTGCGGCCACTTCAAACCCACCCTCTACCCAGTCTCTGATCAGCCGGACCGGCTTTCCCAGCCGCCGGGCAATATCATCTGCCACTGGCTGAAGTGAGTCTTCCTCTGTCCATACTCCTTCTTCCGGCCGCCCCAGATGAGAGGTTACCATTACTTTCGCGCCCTGCCCCAAACAATGATTGATAGTGGTCATTGATGCAGCAATACGCGCATCTGAGGTTACTTTACCTTCTTTTACAGGGACATTCAGATCAGCACGGATAAAGACACGTTTATTTCTCAGATCCAGATCGACAAGTTTGATAACGGACACGTTGGCTCCATGAATAACTAATATATTACTGGCTTACGGATTTTATACGAGAATAGCGAACACGCCTTTTTCAATCTTTCAGTTTGGAAAAATGGCAAATTCAGCTTTTATAATCGGATCCGGGCAAAATC
>JBIQJX010000020.1:3977-26761 GCA_044507105.1 Nitrosomonas sp. | reverse complement strand
ATAACCATAGCAAAGCTATCGGAACAACCGTAAAAATACGATTGTTCACGAATTTATTCTATTCGCAGATATATTCTTGTGATCTCAGCGACCGGCAATCACCCGTACCATCTCGAGCACTTTACAGGAGTACCCCCACTCGTTGTCATACCAGGCAACCACTTTCACAAAATTCTTATCCAGCTGAATCCCTGCTTCTGCGTCAAATACTGAAGTACAAGTCTCCCCGCGAAAATCTGTAGAAACCACTTTCTGATTCGTATAACCCAGTACACCTTTCATAGAGCCATCGGCAGCCGATTTCATTGCCTCACAAATTTCTTCATAAGAGGCATCGTTTTCCAGCTCAACGGTCAGATCTACGACTGAAACATCAGAAGTAGGGACACGGAACGCCATACCTGTCAGCTTCTTGTTCAGTTCAGGAATAACCACACCCACTGCTTTAGCAGCCCCCGTCGAGGACGGAATAATATTTTCCAGGATTCCCCGTCCGCCGCGCCAGTCTTTATTGGAAGGTCCGTCAACGGTCTTCTGAGTGGCGGTTGCTGCATGCACAGTTGTCATCAGACCTCGTTTAATTCCCCAGGTATCATTCAGAATTTTTGCAATCGGAGCCAGACAATTGGTGGTACATGAAGCATTCGAAATAATCGCCTCACCCTGATAGGTCTCGTCGTTTACCCCATAGACATACATGGGCGTATCATCTTTGGAAGGAGCTGTCATGACAACTTTCCGGGCACCGGCGCGAATATGTTTCTCACAGTCCTGCTTGGTCAGAAATAATCCGGTGGATTCCACTACGACATCCACGTTGACTTCCCCCCACTTGAGTTCAGCCGGATCCTTGATGGCAGTCAAACGGATTTGCTTGTCATTCACGATGAGATTGTTACCGCTGACGGACACATCACCTTTGAAACGACCATGAACGGAATCATGCAACAGCATATAGGCCAGATACTCCGGTTCCAGCAAATCATTGATTGCAACGACTTCTATATCATCGAATTCCTCTATGGAAGCACGAAAAACCATCCGTCCAATACGACCAAAACCATTAATGCCTACTCTAATTGTCATGCCACTGTCTCCATATTTCACATAAAAATCTGTTTATTCAACGAAAACCGGATTGATTCATCTCCACTTTATATAATTCTTTTTACTGCCCCGATAACATTCTCGACAGTAAACCCAAAATGCTCGAACAATTTTTCTGCCGGAGCCGATTCACCAAATGTATCGATACCGATCACTGCCCCTTCAAGTCCGACATACTTATACCAGTAGTCAGTCACTCCGGCCTCCACAGCCACTCTTCCGATCCCTGCAGGCAGCACACTTTCCCGATATGCCTGATCCTGTCTGTCAAAAATACTTGTACAGGGCATCGAAACAACCCGTACCGCAATACCGGCTTCTGCCAATGCTTTTTGCGCCGCCATTGCCAGCGCCACCTCCGAGCCGGTAGCAATAATGATCGCCTGCGGGTTCCCGCCAGCCGCTTCAGATAATATATACCCTCCCTTCCTGATCAAACTGATCGTCATTGCATCCCGCTTCTGAAAAGGCAGATTCTGGCGACTGAACACGAGCGAGGAAGGGCCATCTCTGCGTTCAATGGCCGACACCCAGGAAACAACCGATTCAACTGTATCACATGGCCGCCATACATCCATATTGGGAATCAGACGTAACGTCGCAGTCTGTTCGACCGGCTGATGAGTCGGACCATCTTCACCCAATCCGATCGAATCATGAGTAAATACGAAAATATTACGGATCTTCATCAATGCAGCCATACGCAGAGCATTCCGGGCATATTCTGAAAACATCAGAAAAGTTCCGCCGTAAGGAATGATACCGCTGTGCAATGACAGACCGTTCATGATTGCACTCATACCGAATTCCCGCACACCGTAATAAATATAATTACCGGCAGAATCCCCGCCAATGCCTTTGGAGCCAGACCACATCGTCAGATTAGAACCTGCCAGATCAGCCGATCCTCCTATCAGCTCCGGCAGTACTGGTGCTAATGCCTCAATTACATTTTGCGATGCTTTTCTGGTGGCAATAGTTTCTTCCCGCGCATTGATCTGACTGATGACGCCATCGACGTGCTCTGACCATCCGCCAGGTAGTTCACCCGCCATTCGACGCGTAAATTCTGCTGCTTCCGCAGGATATTTGCTGGCATATTCAGCAAATTTAGTGTTCCAGTCAGCTTCCAGTGCTTCCCCTCTGGCACGCGCATCCCATGCATCATAAACTTCCTGTGGAATCTCAAAAGGCAGATAATGCCAGCCGATGTGAGGCCGTGCGGCAGCAATTTCCTCATCCCCAAGCGCCGCCCCATGTATGCCATGCGTATTGGCTTTGTTAGGAGACCCCATACCAATCACAGTCTTGCAGCATATCAAAGTAGGCCTGTCCGATATTTTCTTCGCGGCTTCGATAGCTGCCTCAATCGCTTCCGGGTCATGCCCGTTCACCTGAGGAATCACATGCCAGCCATACGCCTCGAAGCGTTTGGGAGTGTCATCTGTAAACCATCCTTCGACATGCCCGTCTATCGAAATACCGTTATCATCGTAGAAGCAGATCAGCTTGCCCAGCTTCAACGTTCCCGCAAGCGAACAGGCTTCATGCGAAATGCCTTCCATCAGGCAACCGTCCCCCAGGAACACATAGGTGTGGTGATCAATGATCTGAAAACCCGGCCGGTTGAACTCCTCTGCCAGAATTTTTTCAGCCAGCGCCATACCGACAGCATTGGTGATCCCCTGCCCCAGCGGGCCTGTCGTGGTTTCAACTCCTGGTGTATAGCCATATTCAGGGTGCCCGGGAGTCCTGGAGTGAAGCTGGCGGAAGTTCTTTATGTCTTCGATAGTCACATCATAACCGGACAAATGGAGCAAAGCATACAACAGCATGGAACCATGGCCGTTTGACAAAACGAAACGGTCGCGGTCAACCCATTTGGGATTTACCGGATTATGGCGCAGATGGTGTATCCACAACACTTCTGCAATTTCCGCCATACCCATTGGCATACCCGGATGACCGGAATTGGCCTTCTGAACGGCATCCATAGCCAGTGCACGGATGGCACTGGTCAAATTTCTGAACACTGGCGCGCTGAAATCATTAAATGCTTCCTTCATTTGTCCCCATCCTCGAATTATTCAAAAACCATAGCTCGATCTTCCGCGCCACATGACAACAAAAGCCGGCAAAAAGGCGTATTATCTCTTAAGTCCCAATACTTCACAATACAGAATATGATCCCTCATCCACGCTGGCTCTGAGAGACAGCTGTGTTGAGGTTTCATGGTAAAATTTTCCATGAAAAGGTATCATTTGGGTTTCCAGCGTATTCTGAAATCAGGCAATCTGGGAAGAGTGGCCGAGCGGTTGAAGGCACTGGTCTTGAAAACCAGCAACAGGAAACTGTTCGTGGGTTCGAATCCCACCTCTTCCGCCACAAATACACAGGTATCATTTAATCAAGGACCGGATTTTTTCAAATGGATGAAAGCGATGCAGATGCAGCTTTTCTTGGTCTTCTTACAGTGTCCCGGGGCTTCTTTGATTTCCTCCACCGGATTGAGTCCGATCCTCATTGAAATTTTCCACGCCTGACACCCACTAATGAAAAAATCAGAACAGACAAAGACACCAACGAAAATGGAGAAAATTTAATATGAGCGTCCCTTTTCTGCAGCAATACCGGGTAGGCAGTTATATATTGAAACAAAAACTTCGGGGCACCAGGCGCTATCCTCTGGTATTGATGCTTGAACCACTGTTTCAGTGCAATTTGGCTTGCGCGGGCTGCGGCAAGATCGATTATCCAGATGAAACGTTACGCCGTCGTCTGAGTGTGGAGGAATGCCTGAATGCAGTAGATGAATGCGGAGCGCCGGTCGTTTCCATCGCCGGAGGTGAGCCACTCATCCACAAAGAAATGCCGCAGATCGTCCAGGGCATCATTCAACGTAAAAAGTTTGTCTATTTATGCACCAATGCCCTGCTGCTTGACAGTCGCATGGATGATTATCAACCTTCTCCCTATCTGACATTTTCCATTCATCTGGATGGTAACCGTGAACGTCACGATGCCTCCGTCTGCCGAGAAGGCGTATATGACAAAGTTATCCCGGTGATTGAACAGGCTCTCCAGCGGGGATTCAGAGTAACCGTCAACTGCACGCTGTTCCAGAACGAAACCCCTGAAGAAGTGGCTGATTTTTTTGACACCGCGATGAATCTTGGTATCGAAGGTATTAATGTATCTCCCGGATTCAGCTATGAACACGCACCACGACAGGATGTATTCCTGCAAAGATCTGTAAGCAAACGACTGTTCCGCTCCATATTCCAGCTCGGAAAAAAACGCAAACTCCCGTGGAGATTTAATCATTCCAGCCTGTACCTCGATTTTCTTACAGGCAATCAAAATTACCAGTGCACCCCCTGGGGAAATCCTACACGCAACTTATTCGGTTGGCAGCGGCCCTGCTACCTGCTGGTAGACGAAGGCTATGCAGCGAGCTTCCGGGAGTTAATGGAGGAGACCAACTGGGATCAGTACGGCGTCGGAAACAACCCGAAGTGTGCCAATTGTATGGCACATTGCGGATTCGAACCTACCGCTATCAATGATACTTTTGCTCATCCCCTCAAAGCGTTACGGGTCAATCTGTTCGGTCCCCGCACTGAAGGTCCCATGGCACCCGACCCCTCACAAAAGATCAGCCTGACACAACATGATGTCGGCAAGCGGACACCTTTCCCTCTGCCAGTAAGGGTCGAGCACAAAGCTGCAGCACCTTCATCCGAGTCATCTCGTTCGGACAATTAATTATTTTTCAATCCTCTGGAAAATATATATGCCAGTGCATCAGCCGTCATGACTATATTGATGATGTATCTGGCGCTGGCTGGCGCGCTTGGCTGGTGGATCATCCTGCTGGCCCCGTGGCAGGCATGGAGCACCCGCGAATTACTCGAACTCTCTGCAGATACAGAAACAGATCAATCCTTCAAGGACGTCACGGTTCTTATTCCGGCTCGCAATGAAGCCCGGTTTATTAAGCAGACCTTAAACGGCGTGAATGCACAAGGCCGAGATCTGCGAATTATTGTCATCGATGATCAGTCTGAGGATGAAACTGCAGCACTTGCAAGGCAACCGGGCGTGGAAGTGATCTCGGGCACCTCCCTCCCAAAAAACTGGAGCGGAAAATTATGGGCATTACAGCAGGGACTGCAGAAAGTCCACACCCGCTATACCTTATTGCTGGACGCGGATATCACCCTGTCACCTGGTATTCTGTCCGTCCTGTTACATAAAATCCGCCAGGAAAAATTGTCACTGATATCTCTGATGGCGAAATTACCTGTCCGGCGTTTTCCTGAACACCTGCTGATCCCGGCCTTCATATTTTTTTTCAAACTGCTTTACCCGTTCAAACTGGCCAATGATCCAAAATCCTGCATGGCAGCCGCAGCAGGAGGATGTATTCTGGTGGAAACCGCCGCATTAAAATCAGTGGATGCCTTCACCAGTATCCATGGCGCACTGATCGACGACTGTACGCTGGCGGCACAAATCAAACAAGCAGGTTTCAGAACCTGGATCGGGCTCAGCCATGCAGTACAGAGTCACCGCGGCTATGATGGTCTCGGTGCAATCTGGAACATGGTAGCCCGGACTGCCTTCACGCAACTTCGTTACTCCCCGGTGCTGCTGCTTCTTTGCACACTGATCATGACAGCCATGTTCTGGTTTGCGCCGCTATCTGCCGCTATTTATCCCACTATGATTTATGGCGTCGGCGGAATCCTTACCTGGCTGGCTATGTTTATCGTTTATACCCCCGTTCTCAGGTTTTATCGAAGCTCGCCACTATGGGTCATGACGCTGCCCGTATCCGGTACGCTGTATCTCCTGATGACCTGGACTTCAGCATTCAGATATTGGAGAGGAACACGGGCACAATGGAAAGATCGACGCTATGAAATCTCTAAACACAACTAACAGGCTGCTTTCTCTGCTGCTGATCACCCTTCTGCTGACTATTACCGGGCTGCGCGCAGAGCCTGCCGGCGGCGATGATCCCGAGAAAGTCATCACTACGCTCCAGAATGCTCTTATCCAGGCTATGCAACAAGGTCAGGAAATCCACTATTCGGGGCGGCTGGAACTTCTGGCCCCGGTCATCCGCCAAACTCACGATCTCGAGGCGATCATTCGTTCGGTACTGGGTACTCATTGGGCCGAACTCAGCCCTGAGCAGCAACAGGCTATTACCCGGACGTTTCAGGAAAACAGTATCGCGACCTACGCGGACAGATTTAATCAATATAACGGCGAGCACTTCAGAATTGTCGAGCAGCGGCCGCTCCCGCGAGAACGGATACTGGTGCGCAGTCAGTTCATCCAAACCGGCAGCAACCCTATCAATTTTGATTATGTTTTGCATCAGACCAATGAAGGCTGGCGCATTATTAACATCGTAGTTGACGGGGTGAGTGATCTTGCACTGAAACGCAGCGAATACAACGCCATTTTACAGAAAAATGGTATTAATGCACTGATCGATATGCTGGAACAGAACACCGCCCGGATTGAACAGGATCAACAGTGACCCTCAGTTGTGACCCTGTTCACTTTTACTGAAATCCACAAGGAATTTCACCATGCACCGGCTGCGCAACATTGGTCAACGAATTTTTTCAGGCTGGATTACTCTTTCTTACAGTCATGCGGCCTGGGTATTGATCATACTACTGGCGACAGCAGCAATCGCCACCGTCTATACTGCCCGTAATCTGGGGATCCATACCGACACGACAGACATGCTGTCGGAAGAACTACCTTTCCGCGTCAATCTTGCACACTTCAAGGAATCCTTCCCTCAATATGAGGAAACTTTGCTGCTGGTGCTGGATGCCCCCACACCCGAGCAAGCTTACAATGCCGCTGTTCACCTTACTGCCCGCTTAAAGGCTGATCCGAATAATACCGGGGAAATTCACCATCTGAATGGTGAAGAATTTTTCCAGACCAATGGTCTGCTCTACAAAGATGCGGATGAGCTGGCGCAACTGGCTAACCGGCTAGCAGCTGCCCAGCCGTTGATTGTCAGGATTTCCCGTGATCCGACACTCTATTCCTTCCTGATGGTACTTAATGATGCCATTGAGGCGTTGCGCACCGGCATGGAACTGGAGCTGGCATCGATACTGCAAAATGTGGCCGATACGCTCGAAGCAGGTGAAGCTGGCAGCAGAAAACCTCTATCGTGGCAAACCCTGTTTCAGGAGGGAACCGGTAAAAACAGCTACCGCGAACTCATCATCCTCCAACCTGATCTCAATTTCGACCAGCTGTTTGCAGGTGAACAGATCATTTCCACTATTCATGAGGCAGCACGAACCCTCGATCTGGAGAACCGGTTTTCGGCCCGATTACGGATAACCGGCGATGTAGCCCTATCGCATGAAGAACTCAACAGTGCCATGCGCGGGGCCCAGAATGCCGGCATACTTGCGCTAACCGGCACCCTGATCATTCTTCTGCTTGCGCTGCGTTCTGTCGGATCGGTAATGACCGTTCTTATCAGTCTGATTCTGGGATTGCTGATGACTGCAGCATTCGCTACCTTTGCGGTAGGTCATCTCAACCTGATATCCATTGCATTTGCCGTACTTTATATCGGTCTGGGGGTAGATTACGCTATTCATTTGCTGCTGCGTTACGCTGAGCTGAAAGAAAATTATCCTCCCGGTACCCGGCGTGTCGGCCCAGAAATATTATTGATTGCAGGACACGATACAGGACGCTCCCTGATTACCTGCGCGCTCACCACAGCCATCGGCTTTTACGCCTTTATTCCTACGACTTACAATGGTGTTGCCGAACTGGGTCTGATTTCAGGTACCGGCATGCTCATCAGTCTGATCGTAACACTCACGGTCCTCCCTGCGCTGCAGCGTTTTCTGCCGGTCAGGCCGCGATCATTTGATTCCGGGAAAATTGCAACACTGTTGTCGGCCCACTGGTTACATCAGCGCAAAACCGTTTTCTGGATCACTATACTGGTAACTCTGGCTTCGATCGCAACTTTACCGCATGTCAGGTTCGATCCCAATCTGCTGAATATGAACGATCCAAACGGGGTCGCTGTCCAGACTTTCCGTGAGCTGCTGGCAGACACGGAACAAACGCCCTGGTTCGGAGCCATTCCGGTAAACAGCCGCCAGGAAGCAGAACGCCTGAAACTGATACTGACCGATCTTCCTGAAGTGGACAGGGTAATCAGTATCAGTGATTTTGTACCTGAGGCACAGCTGGAAAAACTCGCGCTGCTCGATGACATCGCTCTGACGCTGGGCCCCGATTTTTTTACGGAAGCTGACTCAGATAAAAATACTTATACCGTAGCGCAACAGCAAGCTGCACTGCAGACATTGCGTCATTCCCTCAATCGTCTGACAGCAGAAAAACCGGACCACCCAACTGCGCTCACCGCCCGGGAACTCAGCGCTGCCATAGAAAAACTGTTATCGAACCTGGCCAGACTGAATACCGCTCAAGCTGAAGATCTGCTCAATAAGACAGGCCAGGATCTGCTTGGACTGCTACCCGAAACACTTGCACGACTGCAAAAAGCGCTGACGGCTGAAGCTTTCGACGTGGAGGCGCTACCGGATTCGTTACGCTCGCGCTGGCAAAGTGCAACGGGCGACTATCTGGTTATCGCCTATCCTGCCAGCAATATTGATGATAATGAAGCATTAAGAAAGTTTGTACATACCGTACAGCAATATGCGCCACAAGTCAGTGGAACCCCTGTCGTCATTCTCGAAGCCGGTGAGGCAATCGTGGATGCATTCATTCAAGCCTTTTCTCTGACACTGATCGGCATATTACTGGCCCTGTTATGGTTGTTGCGAAACATTATTTCCACCCTTCTGATTTTAGCGCCGCTACTGCTGGCCGCCCTGTTTACCGTTGCAACTACCGTGATACTGCAAATTCCGTTCAATTTTGCCAATGTCATAGCTCTCCCCCTGCTTCTGGGGATCGGTCTCGACAGCAGTATTCACATGGTATTACGCAGCCACCATCATCTGGCCGATCAGACTCTGCTGCAAACCAGCACCGCCCACGCAATTCTTTACAGCGCTGTCACTTCAATCGCGAGTTTTGGCAGTCTCGCCTTTTCTTCGCATCCCGGCACTGCCAGCATGGGGCTGTTGCTCGCTCTGGGACTGCTGTTCATCCTGATCTGTGTTTTCCTCATTCTGCCCAGTCTTCTTCAGATTTTCAGACCGCGCACTCATGATCAGCAAGCATAATCGGGGCGCTTAATGGTAAAATGACGGGTTACAGGTCAGCACACCCGTCATCGTGATAACACGCACGATTATTGTACTGATACGGCTGCTGTATCATCCTGCCGGAAACCACCCAAACATTTCACTGCCACTGCAATTCATACATGGAACAATTCGCCAAGGAAACCCTGCCCGTCAGTCTTGAAGAGGAAATGCGGCGCTCTTACCTCGATTACGCAATGAGTGTCATCGTAGGCAGAGCCTTGCCGGACGTGCGCGATGGACTGAAACCGGTACATCGCCGCGTGCTGTATGCCATGCATGAATTATCCAATGACTGGAATCGGCCTTATAAAAAATCTGCCCGTATCGTCGGCGATGTCATCGGTAAATATCATCCCCATGGCGATACTCCCGTTTATGACACGATTGTGCGTATGGCACAGCATTTTTCTTTACGCTACATGCTGATAGACGGGCAGGGGAATTTCGGCTCAGTTGACGGTGATAATGCGGCAGCTATGCGTTACACCGAAATCAGAATGTCACGCATCGCACATGAATTACTGGCTGATCTGGATAAAAACACAATCGATTTCGGGCCCAATTATGACGGCTCGGAACAGGAGCCGCTGATTCTGCCTGCCAAGATACCCAATCTGCTAATCAACGGATCGTCCGGTATTGCAGTAGGTATGGCCACCCACATTCCCCCTCATAATCTCAATGAAGTCATTGATGCCTGTCTGCTGTTGCTGCATGATCCGGAAACTGACATAGCTGATCTCATGACCTGCATTCAGGCGCCTGATTTTCCGACTGCCGGTATCATTTACGGCACCTCCGGTATCAAAGATGGCTATCAGACCGGAAGAGGACGGGTGATCATACGTGCCCGAACGCACTTTGAAGAACTGGATAAAGGTAATCGCCACAGCATCATCATCGATGAGTTGCCTTATCAGGTAAATAAAGCCAATCTGCTGACACGTATCGGAGAACTGGTAAGGGACAAAAAAATAGAAGGTATCTCGGATTTACGTGATGAGTCGGATAAATCCGGCATGCGTGTAGTCATCGAGCTTAAACGCGGCGAAATACCTGAAGTCATTCTGAACAATCTGTATAAAGAAACCCAGATGCAGGATACGTTCGGCATGAACATGGTTGCGCTGGTTGATGGACAACCCCGGCTGCTCAATCTGAAACAAATGCTGGATTATTTCCTACGCCATCGTCGCGAAGTCGTGACACGGCGCACGGTATTTGAACTCAGAAAGGCCCGGGAACGCGGCCACCTGCTGGAAGGGCTGGCTGTTGCCCTGTCCAATGTGGATGAAATCATTGCGCTGATCAAGGCTGCCCCTACCCCGGCCGAAGCCAAAAAGGCGCTTGTAGCCAGGCCATGGCACTCACAACTGGTTGAAGAGATGCTTCGCCGCGCAATGATCGATGCTGCTGCATTTCGTCCTGACACTGTAGCGGCAGAGTTCGGCATATCAGATCAGGGCTACCGCTTGTCAGAGGCCCAGGCCCAGGCAATTCTCGATCTCAGACTGCAACGCCTTACCGGCCTGGAACAAGAGAAAATTGTCTCGGAATACAGAGAGATTCTGGACAAAATCCGTGATCTGCTCGACATTTTAGCGAGCCCGGAACGAATCACTCTCATTATCACTGAAGAACTGACTGCCATTAAAGAACAATTTGGTGATCCGCGGCGCAGTGAAGTAGTAATCGATGCGCAGGACTTGAATACTGAAGATCTGATCACTCCTGCCGATATGGTAGTCACCCTGTCACACTCGGGGTATATCAAATCCCAGTTGCTGGATGACTATCGCGCGCAAAAACGTGGAGGGCGCGGCAAACTGGCGATTGCCACACGGGAGGATGATTTCATTGATAATTTATTCATTGCCAATACACACGACTTTATTCTGTGTTTTTCCAGTCTGGGACGCGTCTACTGGATCAAAGTGTACAATGTGCCACAAGGCAGCCGGTCGTCACGTGGCAGGCCGATCAACAACCTCGTCCCGCTGGAGGCCAATGAAAAAATCAATGCTGTCCTGCCAGTCAAATCTTTTGACGACACCCGCTACGTCTTCATGACAACTGCCTGTGGCACTGTCAAGAAAACGCCGCTGTCTGAATTTTCACGGCCGCGTACGAATGGCATCATTGCGATCGGCCTCGATGAAGGTGATTATCTGATCGGAGTTGCTCTCACCGAAGGGAAACATGATGTCATGCTTTTCTCTGATGGCGGCAAAGCGATGCGTTTCGATGAAAATGATGTACGGCCCACAGGGCGTAATGCACGCGGGGTAAGAGGCATGAGACTGGGAGCGGGGCAAAGAGTTATCTCTTTGCTGGTTGCCGATAGTGAAAATATGACAGTATTGACTGCCACTGAAAACGGTTACGGTAAACGTACCCCTATTACCGAATATACCCGTCATAATCGCGGCACTCAAGGCATGATCGCAATTAATACCAATGTCCGTAACGGAAAGGTTGTCGCAGCCCAACTCGTCGAACCCAGTGATGAAATCATGCTGATCACTACAGGAGGCATCATGATTCGCACACGTGTCAGCGAGATTCGTGAAATGGGCCGGGCAACCCAGGGGGTTACTCTGATCAATCTGGATGCAGGCGAGAAGCTTGCCGGCCTGGAAAGAATCGTCGAAACAGATGAAAGTTAACTGAACCCGGTGAAACGATGAGGAAAATATATAATTTCAGTGCAGGACCGGCAATATTGCCGGAAGAAGTGCTTCAACAGGCTCGTGAAGAAATGCTGGACTGGCATGGCAGCGGTATGTCAGTCATGGAAATGAGCCACCGCGGAAAGGAATTCATGTCCATCGCAGAGAAAACCGAACAAGGCCTGCGTGAACTTGCCGGCATACCCGATAACTACAAGGTGCTTTTCCTGCAGGGAGGTGCTTCGGGTCAGTTTGCCATGGTACCGATGAACCTGCTCGGCAAAAGCAATCAGGCTGATTATGTCTGTACAGGTCAGTGGTCGAAAAAAGCTGCCAGTGAAGCTGCCAATTACTGCTCCGTTCATACTGCCGCTTCATCAGAAAACGATGGTTTCAATTCTGCTCCCCCATTGGAACGATGGGAAATTTCTTCTGATACAGCCTATGTTCACTACACGCCCAACGAAACCATTGGAGGGGTCGAATTTCAGTGGACACCCGATTTATCCGCAACCGCCGGTAAGAACGGGAGCATCCCCCTGGTAGCAGACATGTCATCCAACTTCCTGTCACGCCCCTTTGATGTCAGCAAGTTTGGATTCATTTATGCTGGAGCACAGAAGAATGTTGGCCCCGCCGGACTGGTCGTCATCATTATCCGTGAAGATTTGCTGGATATTCCTCCGCTTCCCGGAACGCCTGTTATGTATCGCTATAAAACCCATGTCGAGCACGCTTCAATGTACAATACCCCGCCCACCTATGCCATTTACATCATGGGGCTGGTAATGGAATGGTTGAAAAAACAGGGTGGATTATCTGCGATGGAGCAGCGTAATATCACTAAAGCCAAGCTGATTTATGATTTGATCGATGCCAGCAGTTTTTATCATTGTCCGGTCGCAAAACCTGACCGGTCGAGAATGAATGTTCCCTTCACGCTGAGCGATTCCAGACTTGATGAGGAATTTTTAAAACAAGCCAAGGCACACGGGCTGGTTCAGTTGAAAGGTCATCGCTCAGTCGGCGGCATGCGGGCTTCGATCTATAATGCCATGCCACTGGAAGGTATACAGACACTGGTTGCATTCATGCAAGAATTTGAGGAAGCTCATGGTTGATGACACCCGCAAACCATTCCAGGTACTTACCTTAAATCCGATTGCCGCAGTCGGACTCAAGCGTTTTCCTGCGAAAATATTTCAAATCGGCAACAACGCATCCAACCCCGATGTCATATTAGTGCGCTCCCATAACATGCACGATATGGAAATACCTGAAAACGTGATCGCAATCGGTCGCGCCGGTGCCGGAACCAATAATATTCCGGTTAACCAGATGAGCGCCCGCGGCATACCAGTTTTCAATACACCGGGTGCCAACGCCAACGCGGTCAAGGAACTTGTCCTGGCAGGCATGTTCATGGCGTCACGTAATCTGATACCGGCCCTACGGTTCGTCGAAACTCTGGAAGGAGATAATCGGTCGCTGCATCAGCAGGTGGAGGCCAGCAAAAAACAATTCTCCGGTCTCGAGCTGCCCGGCCGGACACTGGGCATTATTGGCCTGGGCAAAATTGGACGGCTCGTGGCCGATGCGGCAATCAAACTCGGCATGAAAGTACTGGGCTACGACCCGAAAATTACTGTTGATTCTGCCTGGAGTCTTTCTGCCGAAGTACAAAAAGCACATCAGATCGAAGATCTGGTACGCCGCAGCCATTTTATTTCCCTGCATGTACCGCTCAACGATTCCACTCGTCATCTTGTCAATGACGCTCTGGTAGCCTGCATGCAGAAAAATACTATTCTGCTCAATTTTTCACGTGATGCAATCGTTGATGAGGACGCCATCCTGACCGGGATCGAAAACGGCATCATTAAATACTATGTCTGTGATTTCCCCAGCAAAAAACTTCAGCATCATCAGGCGGTCATTACGCTGCCTCACCTGGGCGCCTCTACCCGTGAGGCTGAAGAAAACTGCGCCATGATGATTGCTGATCAAATTACAGATTATGTAATAAACGGCAATATTACTTACACTGTCAACTTCCCCGATGTGGTCATGGAACGGGGGTCACCATTCCGGGTTGCTGTCGCCAATGCCAACGTTCCCAACCTGCTGGGACAAATATCAACTCGTATGGCAGAGATCGGTCTGAATATCCATAACATGGTCAACAAATCGCGGGAAGAGATGGCTTATACGCTGGTCGACACCGACAAAGCGGTCCCTCCCGAAACCCTCCGTGCCATCACTCAAATTACCGGCGTGCTGATGGTGCGCTACCTGCCGGAATCATCGTTCTCTGAATGAGCCGAAAATAGAGAACAAGACTGTAATTACAGTAAATCCATATCAATGACAGAACATTTGAAACGACTGCGCAGTGAAATCGATGCCATCGATGATGAACTGCTCAGACTGATCAATGCACGTGCTCAGCTTGCGCAGGAAATCGGCCGGCAAAAATCCGGTCCTGCCTATCGCCCTGAACGCGAATCGCAGATTTTCAGCCGTCTGCAGCAAGCCAATGCCGGGCCGCTGAGTAATGAACATATTGTACAGTTATTCACTGAAATCATATCAGCCTGCCGCGCCCTGGAAGAACCGCTGACAGTTGCTTATCTCGGACCGCCAGGCACCTTCTCGGAAGAAGCCGTAACTAAACGGTTTGGTAGTACTGTTACGACACTCCCCAGCAGTTCGATCGATGATATTTTCCGTAAAGTAGAATCGGGTGCTGCCGCCTATGGGGTCGTGCCGATTGAAAACTCAACCGAAGGTGCGGTTGGCAGAGCTATGGATTTATTGCTGCAGACTCCCCTGACGATCTGCGGCGAACTCGAACTGCCTATCCATCAATGTCTGATGGCGCAACATACTGATTTGACGGCCATCCGGAAAATCTATTCACATCCCCAGTCATTTGCGCAATGCCAGAACTGGCTCAATGAAAATCTGCCAAATCTGTTTGCCATCGACCGTATCGATGCTGTCAGTAATGCAGACGCTGCCCGCCAGGCTGCAGCTGACAGCAACGCTGCCGCAATTGCCGGGAAAAAGGCAGCCGAAGTTTTCGGGCTGACTGTCTGTGCCAGCAACATCGAAGACAACCCGAATAACACGACCCGATTCCTGATCATTGGCACTCAATATGTTGCGCCCTCCGGAAAAGATAAAACTTCTCTTGCCATGGCCACCAGCAATCGTCCGGGAGCGATCCATGAGCTCCTGGCACCACTTGCAGCGCACCGTGTCAGTATGACACGTCTGGAGTCACGTCCTTCACGTGCAAGCCTGTGGGAATACGTTTTTTTCACAGATATCGAGGGGCACCAGGAAGACGAAAACGTTGCCAGGGCACTCCAGACGTTACGAAACAATGCAACCTTTCTGAAGATATTCGGCTCTTATCCTGCGGCATGAATATTTACCCCTCTGAAAAAGATACTGCTTACTTCTGAACACTATGAATCTCTGTGAACTGGCACCGGAGCATATCCGGGCAATTCAGCCTTATCAACCGGGCAAACCCATATCCGAACTGGTCAGGGATCTCGGCCTGAATAAAAATGAAGTCATCAAACTCGCCTCCAACGAAAATCCGCTGGGCACCAGTCCCCTGGCAAAAGAGGCCATGATTCAGGCGCTCAGTGAAGCGGCCCGCTATCCGGATGGCAGTGGCTTCGAGCTTAAAGCAGCATTATCCGAGCGCTTGGGTGTACCCGCCGAACAAATTGTTTTGGGCAATGGTTCCAATGATGTGCTTGAGCTTGCGGCTCGCATTTTTCTGCGACCCGGCGCCACCGCAATTTATTCTCAGTATGCTTTCGCCATCTACCCGCTGCTGGTACAGGCAGTAGGCGCGAGCGGCACTGCAGTGCCTGCCAGAGATTATGGTCATGACCTGGCAGCCATGTTGGATGCCATCACGCCTGAAACTCGTGTCGTGTTTATCGCCAACCCCAATAATCCTACGGGCACTTTGTGTGATGCCCGGGATCTGTTGCGCTTCCTGGAGCGGATCTCACAAGATGTACTGGTCATTCTGGATGAAGCTTACGATGAATATCTGCCGGAAGCGAACAAAGCCAACAGTATCGCCTGGTTGAAAAACTTCCAGAATCTGGTCATCACCCGTACTTTCTCCAAAGCATACGGGCTTGCCAGCGTACGTGTCGGCTTTGCGCTGGCGCATGCCGACCTGGCCAATCTGATGAATCGTATCCGCCAGCCTTTCAATGTGAACAGTATTGGTCTGGCTGGTGCCCAGGCAGCGCTCGAGGATGTCGAATTTGTCAAACTTTCTTATACGACCAATCGGACAGGTATGTTGCAAATGACCGGCGGTTTACGCCAACTGGGTATCGACTACATTCCTTCCTTCGGAAATTTCGTCAGTTTTCATATCGGTGGCCATCCGGCCTATGCGCTGAAAGTTTATAAAAGCCTGTTGCAGCAGGGAGTCATCGTGCGCCCTTTGAGCAATTATGAAATGCCCAATCATTTACGCGTGACTATCGGGCTTGAAGAAGAAAACAAAAAATTCCTGTATGCACTGGAACAGGCGTTGAAAGAACCTGGCTGATTTGCAAGACATGAGTCTGATCGCATGACCCTTCCCGCCATTTCGAAGCTGGTTGTAATCGGCACCGGGCTGATTGGCGGTTCGTTTGCAATGGCACTGCGCAACGCCAGACTGGTTAAGTATATTGTGGGAATCGGACGCAGTCCCGGCAACATGCAGTGCGCCATCGAACGAGGTATCATCGACGAGCAGAGCAGTGATTTTTCCTCTGCTCTGTCAGGAGCGGATTTCGTGCTGCTTGCGGTACCGGTGAAACAAACTGCCCGGGTCATGCAGCAGATGGCACCTCATCTGGAGACCGGCACCCTGATCTCTGATGCCGGAAGCACGAAGGAAAAGGTAGTACTCGCTGCCCGTACTCATTTGCGTACACACCTTGATCGTTTCGTACCTGCCCACCCCATCGCAGGAACCGAATTCAGCGGAGCGGAGGCTGCAGACCCCGGCCTCTTTTATGACAAACCCGTCATTCTGACCCCATTGCAGGAAAACAGCCGGCAAGCTGTCGATCGTGTCGCTGCTATCTGGCAACACTGCGGAGCCAGAATTTCAATGATGCAGGCTGATCGCCATGACCAGATACTCGCCGCAATCAGCCATCTTCCGCATATGCTGGCATTTTCACTCATGCACCACATCCGGCTGCAGGGTGGAGAAAATCCAATGGAAATGCTGCATCTTGCCGGTAGCAGTCTGAATGACATGACTCGTATCGCAGCCAGCTCTCCTGAAATGTGGCATGATATCTGTCTCGACAATCGTGCAGCGCTACTTGCACAAATAGATGCGTATCAGAGAGAGCTGTCAAATTTGCACCAGATGCTGATAAACGAGGATGGTGTCGCACTCCAAAAGCTGTTCTCAGATGCCCGCCATACTCGAAGAATCTGGTCCGCCAGCAGAGACGATTCCTGAGCCTCCTGCCACCGCAAACATCAGCAAAATATACAAACCTGTTTGTTCTCCACTTTAACTCACCACTATCACTACCTGTGATCTTCCATGCTTGAGTTCCTTTACAGCCTCATGCTTCGTCCGTATGTAGCGTTGTTTCTGGTAGCATTTCTGGTAATGAGCTGGCTCGAACAGGGGATACTGCGTACCGGTATCTGGCTGGTCACAGGTTATCTGGTTGCATTTGCTGCTGAATGGGGAAGTATCCGTCATGGCGTTCCATTTGGTTATTATGCCTACCATTATGACGCTTTGAAAGATGATACGGTCATTGCGGGAGTGCCATTCTTTGATTCGCTGTCGTTCGTTTTTCTCAGCTATGTCAGCTTCTCATTCGCACAATTTTTTCTGTCTCCGCACTGGCGCCGTGGTTTCGATATCCAGCGTGTAACCCCTCGCACTCTGCGCAACAGCAGTACAGTTCTGGTTACGGGTGCGTTTCTGATGATGGTGCTGGATTGGATAATCGATCCGGTCGCTCACTTGGGCAGGCACTGGTTTCTGGGAGATATCTACCATTATCCCGAGCCCGGCTGGCATTTTGGCGTCACATTAGCCAATTATGCCGGGTGGTTCGCTGTCGGCTGGATTATCATCTTTATTAATCAACAGGCAGACAGGCTGCTCGCCAAACGGGAACTGTCCAAAGGTAGGCCGTTGACACTGCAATATGTACCCGGGAAAGGGTTATTTGCTCCTTTGTTCTGGCTCGGCATTGCCACTTTCACGCTGACAGTTACTGCATGGTTGGGATGGGGTTACGATTTGAAACAGGTTCCCGCTGACGGGCACGAGGCCTTTATTGCTGAAACACGCAAATTGTTTCTTGCCAGCACCTTTATTATTGCACCGATTGCAATGCTTGCCTGGATACACCTGATACGGGACGGCGCCCGACCTTCGCCTGCACAGCTGATGATATGGCAGCAGGACTATCCCGACTCCAGATTAAACCCAAAAACCGGAGCTGATCACTTACCCGCCTCTGGAAAACCCAAGAGAGATTGAGCTTACTGTTTTTGCTCCTGCCAATTCAGCGAGTGAGACTGCCACACATCCGATTGCCGCCTGCCGGAAAAAAATTTCAGCGCAAATAAGTTTGCTTCAGTATTTGCTGGAGATACTGGCCATAACCATTTTTGATCAGCGGGCGGGCAAGTTTTTCCAGCTGGATTTCATCTATCCAGCCGTTCCGGTAGGCAATCTCTTCAGGGCAGGAAACCTTGAGCCCCTGCCGGCGCTCGATTGTTGCCACAAACTGGCTGGCATCCAGTAACGATTCATGCGTACCAGTATCCAGCCAGGCATATCCGCGACCCATAATTTCAACGTTGAGCGCCCCCTGTTCAAGATAAACCAGGTTAATGTCTGTAATTTCCAGTTCATTACGCGGGGAAGGTTTAAGCGTTCTGGCAATATCGACCACCTGCTGATCATAAAAATACAAGCCTGTTACCGCATAATTGGATTTGGGTTGCTCTGGTTTTTCTTCAAGATTGACAGCGCGACCGGCATCATCGAATTCCACCACCCCATAACGTTCGGGATCATGGACATGATAGGCAAACACACTGGCCCCTGCAGTACGTCGCCTAGCATTGCCCAGCAAGTGGTGAAAATCATGTCCGTAGAATATATTGTCCCCCAAAATCAGTGCACTGGCATCCGTCCCAATGAACGAGGCACCGATGATAAAGGCCTGTGCCAACCCGCCCGGTGAAGGTTGAATGGCATAGGAAAAATTGAGCCCCCATTGCTCTCCTTTCCCGAGCAAATTTTTAAAACGTGGCGTGTCTTCCGGCGTCGAGATGATTAGAATATCCCGGATCCCTGCCAGCATCAGTGTGCTGAGCGGGTAATACACCATCGGTTTGTCAAAAACAGGCAACAACTGCTTTGAAATCACCTGCGTCACCGGATAGAGTCGCGTACCGGATCCTCCGGCCAGAATGATACCCTTGCACACTCCTGCGGGAATCCCGCTCTGTGCTTCCGATTTGTCAGTCATATCCTCTCCGCTATTCAAACTGGCTTTACCATAAAATATGCTGCTCCCCATCCTCTCGATCCGGAGCATTTACAGACCGTCTTACCAACATTTACAGCAGTTACCTATCCACCTGATTATCAGCCCGGCTTCGAACTGATATAGTTTCATCCGTCATTCCAATTTCATCATTCTTATTTCCTGCAATGCCAGACAAGCTCTCAATTATTCAAACAGAACCGTTATACCGCTTCCTGACATGGAACAGGCATCACTGGACCTCTCTCGTATCAGTCGTCATTGCCGGCAGCCTGGCCGCGCTTGCCGCCTCACTGATACCACTGGTAACAGGCCAGTTGTTTACCCACATACTGCCTGGCGGGAACCGGCAGCTGCTTCAATACCTTCCGCTGGTGCTGGCAGCGCTTCTGTTAATGATGGCTGCAGCCGGTCAGGCAGGATATTATGCGCTTCATCGCCTGTATGACCGGTTCACACTGGATATCCGCACAGAAATGTTCCAAAAATTACTGACCTTGTCACCCGTCTGTCCCGATCTTTCGGCCACGACGATTACCACCTGTTTCTTCCAGTCGATGGAAAAACTGCTTCACAATGCCATTTTGATCGGTACCAGCCTCTTCAGAGATTTACTTACCGTAATTGGGCTGTTTGTGGTAATGATTTGTCTGAATCAGGAAATATCAGTACTGGTACTCGTCATGCTGACTGCCGCACTGCTGATCGGACAGTTATCTCGTGGAAGCGCCTCACAGCAAAATATACTGGGACAAAAGCAATCGGAAGTCTCGGGAATGATACACAAAACGCTGCAGCACCACCGGGCAATTCATCTGGATCAGAGCCATACCCAGGAAATCCGGTATGTCCAGCATACATTTGAACAACTGCAGCTTGCCTCGGTAAAGCAGTTAGGCAACATAAAACTGACAGAACTGCTGATCTTTATTTTTCTGACAAGCATGTTCACGATTTCTCTTTACTATCTTCTGCAGCAAATCACTTTGAACAAACTAAGCGCAGGCAATACTGCTGCCTTCTTTACGGCCACCCTCATGCTCGCTTACCCGCTGAAACGATTATCCGGTATCAGAGCATCCCTGAAAGAATGCAGCGAAACACTGTACGCCATTTTCTCCCTGCTGGACCGGCAAGCGGAGCCCCTACCGGAAAAATTGCCCAGCCCGCGCACGCGATACAGCAGCGGCAGACTTCGATTCGAAAAGGTCAGTTTCCCGCATGGTCAGCCGGAATCGCGGTTCCCTCCTGTCGATCTTGAAATCACACCCGGAATGAAAATTGCACTGACACACCCCGATATCCGGGTCAACCGGATGCTGGCAGATCTTGCTTGCGGCCTCATCCGCCCGGCGACCGGCAGAATTTTACTCGATGGCCAGGATATTAATCAGATCAGCAATACTGATTTATATGACAACATTGCCTGGGTCATCCCGGATAAAGGGCTCCTGGACGATACTGTTGCTGCCAACATTGCTTATGGCAGCAGGCGCTGCAGTACGGAAACAGCCATTACTGCCGCCGCTCACGCCAGCCACGCCATAGAATTCATCTGCAGCATGCCGCATGGATTGCAAACGAGAACAGATAACCCCACAGTAACGCTCTCTGATGAGCAGCGTCAGCGTATACTCATTGCTCGTGCATTATTGAAAAATCCGGCCATTGTTATTCTTGACGAAACCACGGCCTGTTTCGATACGGATGATCCCCTGCTGCTGCAAGCCCTGCACACGCTAGTCAGGAATCGAACTGCCCTGATTCTCTCATCCCGGCCTGTCATGCTTAACCTCGCCGGATACCTGTTTGATCCTGGCCAGCCCGGTCAGATCACATGCGCTAACCCGAATAAACATGAAACTGATGGATAGCCGCTCAGTCAAAAAAATTTACCGCCATCAGGCAGTAAAAAATATTCCGGTATGCTCTACCCATCAATCATGGAGGTATAAATGATGAAAGTCAGGACCTTATTTGCTGTATTGACGATTTCTCTGTTTGGACTGGCTGGATGTGATTCAGCACAACAAGAAGATCAGACTCGGCAGACGCGCGGTATCGATAATATACCCTCCGCTTCCGCCGACTTCACCGCGGAAGATACTGACGAAAATCAGCGTGAACCAAACAGCGAACAAAGTAATAATAAAGATTCAGAAACACCTGCTTCAACTGATACACCGCAACAGGCCGGCGATGATGATCAGACAGAACAAATTCGCGGAATTGATGATGTAGTAGTACCCTCTTCATCTTAAGGGTGATAAAAGAAATAAACCCGGCAGGCAGGTTGTTAGCAATCAGGCTGCTGCGAGCAAAATGCTTCGGATAACCGAACATTCGGCCAGCTCCCATGAAAACGATAATCCAACTATTCACTGCTGTAATCATAACGCTCGCTACCTTGGCGGTATATGCCGAGCGAAAGCCGCATCTCACACTCGCCGGGCCATTGGCCGCTGTCTCTTTTCCGCTGATTCACATGGTGGAATCGGGTGCGTTGGCTGATCTGGCCGAGAAAGTCGAATTCGTCTCCTGGCGGGATCCCGATCAGCTGCGCGTACTCGCGCTGGGGAACAAGGCTGATGTACTTGCCATGCCGACCAATGTCGCAGCAAACCTGTACAATCGCGGTGCTGATCTCGAACTGATCAATGTATCGACCTGGGGTATCCTGTGGCTGGTCTCACGCAGTGACAAGCTGAAAACACTGACTGACCTGCAAGGGGAAGAAATTGCAATCCCGTTTCGCGCCGATATGCCTGATCTGTTGTTCGGGCTGATCAGCAAGGCTCAGGGCCTTGATCCGCGCCATGACTTCAGGCTGCGCTACGTGGCGACACCGATGGATGCCATGCAGCTGCTAATCGCACGCCGTGTTGATCATGCTCTGCTTGCAGAACCCGCAGTATCGATGGCGCTGCGCCGTACACAATCATTCCCGATCAGTGTCATCGCACCTGAACTGCACCGTTCGATCGACCTGCAGGCTGAATGGGGGCGTGTGCTGAAACGTGCACCGCGTATTCCGCAGGCCGGTATTGTCGCAATGGGTACCATTCGTCACGATCCCGGCCTGATTGCACGTATCCATAATGCCTACCACAATTCCCTGGTATGGTGTCAGGCAAATGCC
>JBIQJX010000020.1:0-3877 GCA_044507105.1 Nitrosomonas sp. | reverse complement strand
CTGACCTATCTGTGGAGCGGTTGGGGAGCAATTGCAAGTCTGATGTTATTTCTGGCCATCTGGGAATGGGCTGGTCTCTATTACGGTGAACTGATCCTGCCCAATCCGCGCGTCACTTTTCAGACCTTGAGCGCACTGATTGCCGATGGCAGCGCGTGGCAGGAACTCATGATCACGGCACGCCGTGCGCTGACCGGATTCGGGGCGGCGCTGGCGGCAGGCAGTATACTCGGGCTCGCCGCGGGATTATCAATCACGGCTGCGATGATGTCCCGACCGATCGTCACCGTATTGATCGGCACGCCACCGATCGCCTGGCTGGTACTGGCACTGCTGTGGTTCGGTGCCGGCGACGGGACCCCGATATTTACCGTATTTATTGCCTGCGTACCGATCATATTCGTTGGTGCGATGCAGGGCGCACATACCCTCGACGGACAACTCCGGGACATCGCCACGGTCTATCGCGTACCGCCCTGGATGTACTTCACCGATATCGTACTGCCGCACGTTGTATCCTACCTGTTTCCCGCATGGATCACGGCATTGGGCATCTCGTGGAAAGTCGTCGTCATGGCTGAACTGCTTGCATCCAGCGACGGTGTTGGTGCCGCCCTCGCCGTCAGCCGCTCACATCTCGACACCGCTGCAACGCTGGCGTGGATTACTGCCGTAGTAGGGTTGCTGCTCGCTGTCGAATATCTTCTCCTCGAACCAGTCAAACGGAAAGTCGAATGCTGGAGAGTGGCCACATGAGTACTGTGACGCATTCGACGGCACGCCTGGAAGTACGCAGCGTCGGACATACCTTCGCGCTCCACACTATCCTTCAGAATATCAATTTCGATGTCGCTGCCGGTGAAGTGGTTGCACTGGTCGGCCCTTCAGGTTGCGGTAAAACCACGTTACTGCATCTTTGTGCCGGGCTCATGACTGCGCGTACCGGCCATATTGTCAGCAGTTTTACCCGGCCCGCCTGCATGTTTCAGCAACCCCGCCTGCTGCCATGGAAAAACGCTCTCGACAACATCGCACTGGGTCTCAAGGCAATGGGCGTCACATATGATGAACGCATCCGCCGTGCCCAGGCACTTGGCCTGCAAACCGGTCTTGCCCGTACGGATTTCAGCAAATTTCCCCATCAGTTATCCGGTGGCATGCAAAGCCGTGTTGCGCTCGCGCGGGCACTGGTTGTCATGCCTGATCTGCTGCTGCTCGATGAACCATTCTCCGCACTCGACATTGGCCTCAAGACCGAGCTGTACGCATTGCTTCTGCATCATCTGAAAGCCCGCAGCCCGGGTATACTGATGATTACGCACGATCTCATGGAGGCTATCCGCCTGTCTGACGTCATTCTGGTCATGGCACCCTCTCCCGGACGTATTGCGCACCGTTTCAGAATTGATCTTCCAGCCATGCAGCGGGACGATGCCTTCGTTTACAAAATGACGGCTGAACTGCTGCAGGACAGCGCGGTCCGCGCAAGCTTTGGACTGATCCCGGCGGCCGGCCCGATCACCCCCGGGCCGCTGTCCCGGCAACAGTTGCCATGCTGAAATTTATTCATTCCGGTCCGTTTGCCGCACTGTTCGAATGCGGCTTTCGACCATTTTTCCTGCTCACTGCGATCACTGCTGTAGTCGCTATCGCAATATGGGCTGGATTTTTCACTCTCGGCATGCCGTTACCTCCGGCCGCAAACGGGCCAATTATCTGGCATGCTCATGAAATGCTGGCCGGTTTTGCAATAGCCTCAGTGGTCGGATTTGTCGTAACAGCAATTCCCGAATTCACCTCGACCAGCATAGTTGGCCGCCATCCTATCCTCATCCTGCTTATATTATGGATCATCGGCCGTGCCGCATTCGCCGTCTCAGTCATCCCCGGCGGCACCATCATCGCGATGTTGGCGGATCTTGGATTGCTGGGGGTGCTGATCGCCATTATCACCCCCCGTTTATGGCGTAATACAGACCGCCGCCATGTATCTTTTTTATGGATATTGCTGGTAATGGCTGCAGTAACAGGCGGATTTTATTTTGATGTATTGACCGGCGCCTATCCGATGCGCTGGTTGTTGGTGATGGTCGGGCTGCTGATGGCTCTCATCGTCATTGCACTGAGCCGCATCTCGATGCGCATCGTCAACGCGGCACTGAACAAAACCGGTGAAACCGGTGCTGCTTATCTTGCCCGACCGCCACGACGCAATCTGGCGATCTTCTGCATCCTGCTCTACACGCTGGCTGAATTTGTCGCACTGCAACACCCGGTATCGGGCTGGCTTGCATTGGCAGCGGCGGCAGCGCTGTTCAACCTGACTAATGACTGGCACATCGGCCGTGCTTTGCTGCAACACTGGGCCTTCATGCTCTACCTGGTCTACTGGTTCATGGCATTGGGGTATGCGCTGATTGGAGTGGCGATTCTCATGGAAACCACCTGGATCAGTGCCGGCCGTCATCTGCTGCTGATCGGTGCGCTGGGGCTGGCTGTATTTGCGGTGATGAACATTGCCGGACGTGTCCATGCCGGCTTCGAACCGGACAAGCGAAGGTGGGTGCCTGTCGCGGTTATATTGATCGTCAGTGCGGCTGTTTTACGTGCCATGATGCACGCCGGACCGATTAGCAGCAGTCTCGCAATCGCTGCGGCAAGTATATGCTGGATCGGCGCCTTCAGCCTGCACCTCATCTTCCACTGGCAAGTACTTACTGGCCCGCGTACCGATGGTCAACACGGCTGTGCAGGACTCGCAAATAATAGTGCTGATTCACCCGCACAAGGCCAAACACTGCCACAGATAAATCGATAACATCATCAAAGCGGTAATTGATACAACACTCGTCAGACGACACCAAACTTCCTTATTTATCATGCCGTTTTTATGCTGGTTTCAGACTGACTCAGTTGTGCGATTATATCGCCCAGGTGATCGGGTTCGAGTGGCCGGCTGTAAAAATAACCCTGCATTTCCGTACACCTGAGTTCCTGAAGCAGCTGCACCTGATCGATATTTTCCACGCCTTCCGCCACCAGCCCGATACCCAGGCTGCGCGCCAATGCCGAGACGGCTTCGACGATCATCGCATCTTTGGTATTACTGGCAAGATCCGCGACGAAACTCTGATCTATTTTGGGTATTCGGAAAACATGGTTGACGCGCCCCTTGCGACAGATGTCAATCATCTGTGTTAGCAACGGATAATATGGTTGACGGAGGCGCGTTGGGATACAATCCTCAGAAGCGTCATTCTCTTGATTTCAGATGGGCTAGCTTGTGATTGTTCCTGCCGAAGCAAATAGAGCATTGTCGGTTGTCCAGCAGTGGCTAGCAGAATCACTGGTGGCGGTCTACCTCCATGGCTCGGCTGTGGCTGGTGAACTTCGCCCTCGCAGCGACGTAGATTTGCTTGTGGTTATTGACCAACCGATGACATCGGAGGATCGAAGGTGTCTTACTTGCGAATTAATGGAGATATCTGGGCGATATCCTTTTGATCCAGATGGACGCCATCCTCTTGAGGTGATTGTCTTTTTGCGCTCCGACCTTGCTAAACCAATCTATCCTGCGCGGAGCGAATTCATTTACGGTGAGTGGTTGCGTCACGAGTACGAGGCGGGTGAAAGTTCCAAACCTGTCAGCGATCCAGAGCTTACCTTGGTGTTAGCCCAGTCAAGACAGGAAGCGAAACCTTTAGTCGAACCGAACGCAAGCGATCTTCTACCAGCTATTCCAAGATCTGATATACGCCGAGCAATAAGAGATGTTCTGCCAGCATTAATCGAAACGCTACAGGGAGATGAGCACAACGTCCTATTGACACTGGCGCGTATGTGGCGGACAGCAGTTACCGATGAATTCGTCTCTAAG
>JBIQJX010000019.1:16430-32064 GCA_044507105.1 Nitrosomonas sp. | reverse complement strand
AGGCTCTCAGAGAGGACGCAGCCAGGCTATCCAAAACCAGTCACGTGCATCTGTGAAAAGTGTATCAATATAAAATCCGCTCTCTTCAGTGAGTGCCGTCAGGCGTTCTCTATCATATTTATAGGAGCACTCAGTGTGAATGGTTTCACCGGCTTTGAAGCTGATGATCTGGTTCGCAACCCTTACTTGCTGTGTAACCCGCGATTCCAGATGCATCTCGACACGATTGACCTCATCATTAAAAAACGCGATATGACGAAAATTTGATAAATCGAATGTCGCGTCAAGCTCTCGGTTAAGACGCATCAATATATTGCGATTAAACGCAGCAGTAACTCCCGCGTGATCGTTATAAGCTGCGTGCAGTACACTCGGATCCTTCAGGCGATCGACACCAAGAATGAGTCCGCCATTCTGGCCCACTGTGTGTCGAACATGCCGCAGGAATGTGACCGCTTCAGCCGGGTGAAAATTACCGATAGTTGATCCCGGGAAAAATGCAATTTGCCGAGATCCGGTTGACAGTGCCGGCAAGTCGAATGGTCGTGTATAGTCAGCGCAAACGGGCACTATATGCAGGGCCGGATATTGTGTTGCACGCTCTGCTGCAACCCTCAGGAGCTGCTCACGCGAAACGTCCACAGGAATATAGGCAGCCGGTGACACCAGATGATCCAATAAATAACGCACTTTCACGCCCGCTCCACTGCCATACTCTACAAGCGCGGCGTTGGAACCCATTAACGAGGCCAGTACTGGCGCGTACTGATCCAGAATGCTCAGCTCAGTGCGAGTAGGGTAATATTCTGGCACGCTGCAGATTTGTTCAAACAGGCGTGCACCGGTTGCATCGTAAAACAGTGCAGGGGGTAACGTTTTGGGATAGGTTACAAGCCCGCTTAGTACGGCGGTCTGCAGTGAATGGGGCAACGATGAGCGGGGGCGCAGCGTGGCTTTCGTCGTACGTCGGGTCAATAGTGTATTATTCATATATCTGCTGCCAAACGAATCCCGGTAAACTGCCAGCGCGTGCTGCTCGGGAAAAAATTGCGATAGGTGTGACGAGCGTGGGTGCGGGGGGTCGCGCATGATGCACCGCGTAATACCCACTGATCGCACATGAACTTTCCGTTATATTCGCCAATTACACCGGGAGACGGGCGAAAACCAGGATAGGCGGTATATGCGCTCTGCGTCCATTGCCACACGTCACCAAACAACTGCTGTGTACCAGCAACCCTGTCGGCAGATGGGTGGAAAGTCCCATGTTCCACGAACCTTCCGTCTACAGAATGTACTGCCGCAGCCACTTCCCATTCAGCTTCGGTGGGTAAGCGGTATCCGGCCCAGCGTGCAAACGCATCGGCTTCGTAATAACTGATATGGCATACCGGTGCGGAGGGGATAAGTGGCGCATCGCCGGAAAGAGTAAATTCATACCATTCTCTATCACGACATTCCCAGTAAAGCGGGGCTTGCCAGTTCAACCTCTGTACCACATCCCAGCCATTGCTAAGCCAGAGTGCTGGTTGACGATAGCCACCATCAGCAATAAATTCGCTATATTCCGCGTTTGTCACCAGGCGGCGAGCCAACTGCGACGCTTGTATATAAACTTTATGTGCAGGGCTTTCGTTATCATAAGCAAACTGTTTATACGTGCGCCCTATGGTATATATTCCCTCTTCAATACGTTGCCAGCCCTGGGCTGACGCTTGCGGAGCAGGAATTGATTTATTCCGGTAGGCGGGGCGCATGGGATTGGTCCAGAATACATGCTTGATGTCAGTAATAAGCAGTTCCTGATGCTGCTGTTCATGGTGCATGCCTAGTTCCAGTATATGCCAGGCCGGATGCGCTACATCATCCGCGATCTTGTCGTATAACGTCTCGACTGCAAGGTCTATGTAGTCCCGGTAAGTAAATATCTCTCCCACGGTTGGACGAGTTGCCAGACCACGCTGGGCGCGGCTGTGGTATTCGCCTGCACCGTTGTAATACGAATTAAACAGGAAGGTGTAATGTGAATTGAATGTGACATAAGAGGCCAGATACGGGGTCAGCACGAAAGTCTCAAAGAACCAGGTCGTATGTCCCAGGTGCCATTTTGTTGGGCTGACATCGCTCATGCTGGACACAACGAAATCTTCTATCTGAAGAGGAGCACATAATGCTATGGTCGCAGCGCGTACCTTACGAAAGCGCTCAATGAGGGGCAATGTTGATGATGATTTTACGGATTGCTCAACAGCAGTGAGAGTCATGGGCGGTCCCCTTAATTTGGAAGCTGCTTAAAGACTTCTGTTTTAAACTGTCTCAATATTTTTTTATATACGAATATACTTTCAGCTAGAAGAGTAAAGCAGGAGCACCCTCCGGATAGTGGGGAAATCTCCCAAAACAATAACAGTTACCGCCAAGGTGGAGGAAGATCGGGGAACCAAACTCAGGTCTTTGCAGGATAAAGGGAATGGAAACGCACATTTCAAAATAGCAACAGTTATGAAGCCACAGAAACAATATGAAATACGCGTTTGTTTTCCAGATAAAACTCTGCCGTTGTTTGGCCCCCGATATACCGGTTTTTGGGCGTCTGAATCACCACCTTGACATACTAAGTCTTAAATAAAGTCAGACAGGGGGCGGACGTCTGCCCATTATCCAAAATACGATAGCCAAAATAAGGCCAACTACAAATAAAATCCAAGCTATTTCAATGGCAACATTCATTACGCCAGTAATCCCTAAAATACCTGCAATAATGGCTACTACCAGAAAAATAATTGCTAAATTCAGCATGAGATTACTCCTTGCTTTTTGGTTTCAGATTCAAAATTTACACTTCCACCTGCATAAAAATATGATTCTAAGTTGATTCTGTATGACAGGTAATTCCTCAAAAATATAAATTTCACTACTTGCAAACTGAGTGCTTATTTCTGCTCACGCAGGCGATCTGCCTGATCCTCTATCTGATCAGCCTGGCGTTCAGTATTCTCGGCGGCATCATCGGCACGATCAGTCGCGTTACCCATGCCCAGGCCGTCCTGATTTTCGAGGGCATCTTCTCTTTCTTCTCCCCGGTCACGTACTTGATCCGCTCTTTCTTCGAGCATGTCAGCATTATTTTCCAGCATCTCTTCTCGTCTGTTTTCCTGTCTGGAATCACAGGCAGTAAGAGTCGATGCCAATAGCATCATAGCCAGTATGGGTTTCAAATGGTTCATGTTAATTTCTCCTGTTAATTGAAGATGTAGACGGAAACAATATAGACTTTAAGTGCAACGCTTTCTGTGCAGTGGCGCACATAGTTGCAAAAATAAGGGGAAAATCTCGTCACTAAAAGTAAAATTAATTACCACTCTGAGGCAGAATTGCTGATAATGCGCTCCCGTTAGCGGAAAATCAGTGGAGGTCTCGTTGTCTGTGGGGATTTGAACAGGATTCGCAATTCCCCCAACAGGCTTCTGACGCATCAGATCGACCAGCTGCACCAGGGGGCAAGCTCAAGTGACCACATACAAAATGATCAAGAGTAGTGTGCAGCTTTACGGTTTTTAGGATTATTGTTGGAAGCAGGTTTAAAGAATTTTTGTATGAATGAGGCAGGGAGAAGGATGCTTGCGTATGGATGCTTATGAGCTGTTTGATTTGATCATGCGGCAAAAAAAGTCGGATGATTCCTATTTTGAATTTTTACGGGTTCCGTCATTGAGTATGGGTATTTACACATTGCCGGCAGGATCACGTGATTTACAGGGGCCGCATACCGAGGATGAGGTTTATTACGTAACGCATGGCAAAGCGGCGATCCGGGTGGGTGACGAAGAACGGCAGGTATCTGCCGGAAGCATCATTTTCGTGGCTGCTAATGTCCATCACTATTTTTACGACATTACAGAAGATCTGACAGTTTTGGTGTTTTTTGCGCCGGCAGAATATAGCTGCCAGAAAGCGGGGCTAAACATCTAAATCTTTGGCAGTGTCACTCCCTGCTGGAATTGATATTTTCCGTTGCGATCCTTGTACGAGATTTCGCAGACTTCATCGGATTCAAAGAAAATGACCTGTGCCACACCTTCGTTGGCATAGATTTTGGCAGGAAGCGGGGTGGTATTGGAAAATTCCAGCGTAACAAAACCTTCCCACTCCGGTTCGAACGGAGTAACGTTAACAATGATGCCGCACCGGGCGTAGGTGGATTTTCCAAGGCAGATCGTCAGAATATTACGGGGAATGCGGAAATATTCAACGGTACGCGCCAGGGCGAAGGAATTGGGCGGGATAATGCAGATATCACTTTTGACATCGACGAATGAGTTCGAGTCGAAACGTTTGGGATCAACAATGGTGGAATTCAGATTAGTGAACAGTTTGAATTCATCCGAGCAGCGGATATCATAACCGTAACTGGATGTACCATAAGAAACAATGCTGTGGCCGTCTTTCTGTTTGATCTGATTGGGCTCGAACGGCTCAATCATACCGAATTCGGCGGCCATTTTACGGATCCACCTGTCTGATTTGATTGTCATGGGTAAGTCTTAATCATCTTCCATGATGATTTGGGTGAATACTTCCGAGTAATCTTTACTCAAGTCAGAAACCTTGGCTGCTACCCGGCGTGCAATGGTACGGTAGGTTTCCGCGATTTTCCCGTTGGGTTCAGCAATCACGCTCGGTTTTCCGGAATCGGTGTGTTCCCGAATCCTGATATCCAACGGCAGTACGCCGAGCAATTCGACGTTATAATCCCGGCCCATTTTCTCACCACCGCCTGTTCCAAAGATCGGCTCAGTATGACCACATTGTGAGCAGGTGTGCAGACTCATATTTTCCACGATGCCCAGGATGGGAATGCCCACTTTTTCGAACATTTTCAGACCCTTGCGAGCATCCAACAGGGCAATATCCTGAGGGGTGGTGACGATTACCGCACCGGTAACCGGAATCTTCTGGGCCAGTGTCAGCTGGATATCGCCAGTGCCGGGTGGCAGATCAATGACGAGATAATCCAGATCTTGCCAGCGCGTGTCATTCAGCAGTTGCTGTAATGCCTGCGTCACCATTGGACCGCGCCAGACCATCGGGGTCTCCACGTCGATCAGCAGACCGATTGACATCATCTGAATGCCATGCGCCTGCATCGGCCTGATGGTTTTACCATCAGGCGACTCCGGACGCTCGCTGACGCCGAGCATCTGCGGCTGCGAGGGGCCATATATATCCGCATCCAGAATACCTGCTGTTGCGCCTTCTGCCGCGAGTGCCAGAGCGAGATTGACTGCTGTCGCAGATTTACCGACGCCTCCTTTGCCGGAAGCCACAGCAATGATGTTTTTGACGCCGGGGATGAGTTTGAGCCCACGCTGTGCGCTGTGTGCAATGATATTGCTGATCACATTGACTGATACTGATTCGATACCGGGCAGGGCGCGTAAAGCCGTCTCGATCTGCTGGCGCACGGTTTCCAGTACACTTTTTGCCGGATAACCCAGTTCGATATCTACTGATACGCTGTTGCGATCAATCTGGATGTTGCGGGCTGCCTTGCTGGTGACGTAATCCTTGCCGGTCGTGGGATCGACGATCTGTCCGAGTGCTGTTTCGATTTGCTGTGAAGTGATCATCGGGAGGGTTCTCCTGCCATCAAAACCATTGATGTTAGCAAATATCACACCAGCCTGTCGCATCCGGTTTGTTACAATCGTATTTTGCGAATCTTTCAAATAAGCTGATAATCGATGACTGCACGCGACATTCTGGTGACTTCCGCGCTGCCTTATGCCAATGGCAGCATTCATCTGGGCCATCTGGTCGAGTATATCCAAACCGATATCTGGGTACGTTTTCAGAAAATGCTCGGGCATACTGTCTATTATGTATGCGCGGATGATACACACGGCACTCCTGTCATGCTACGAGCCGAGAAGGAGGGTATTTCACCGGAGGCGCTGATTGCGCGTGTGCATGCTGAACATTTACGGGATTTTACCGGATTTCATATTTCATTTGATCAATATTACAGTACGCATTCTGAAGAGACGCGCCAGTATGCCGAAGATATCTACCTGAAACTGAAAGCTGCAGGGTTGATTGCAGTGCGTGCGATAGAGCAGCTTTATGATCCAGTCAAAAATCTGTTTCTGCCGGATCGATATGTCAAAGGTGAATGTCCCAAGTGCGGTGCGGCAGAGCAATACGGAGATTCATGCGAAGTATGTGGGGCAGCCTATGCGCCGACTGATCTGAAAAATCCCTATTCCGCCATTTCCGGTGCTGCACCGGTAAAGAAAGCGTCAGAGCATTTCTTCTTCCGATTATCGGATCCGTGCTGCAGCGATTTTCTGCGCAGCTGGACGAGAGAGGGCAACCATCTCCAGGCGGAAGCTGCTAACAAAATGGCGGAGTGGTTGGGTGAAGCGGGGGAGAATAAACTTTCTGACTGGGATATTTCGCGTGACGCCCCTTATTTCGGGTTCGAAATTCCCGGTGAAACAGATAAATATTTTTATGTGTGGCTGGATGCCCCGATCGGTTACATGGGCAGTTTCAAGAAACTCTGTATCGAACGGGGTATTGATTTCGACAAATACTGGAAGAAGGGTTCTGCAACAGAGCTCTATCATTTTATCGGCAAGGATATTCTTTATTTTCATGCACTCTTCTGGCCCGCCATGCTGGAGAACGCAGGGTATCGTACGCCCACGCAAATTTTTGCACATGGTTTCCTGACAGTGAATGGCGAAAAAATGAGCAAGTCACGCGGGACTTTCATTACTGCCGAAAGCTATCTGCAACAAGGGCTGAATCCGGAATGGCTGCGTTATTATTATGCGGCAAAGCTTAATGGCACGATGGAAGATATCGATCTCAATCTGGAAGATTTCGTCGCTCGTGTCAATGCTGATCTGGTAGGTAAATACATTAACATCGCCAGCCGCTGTGCGGGATTTATCAGCAAGCGATTCGGTGGCCGGCTCGTGGAGGGTGAGGATTACCGGTTATTGCAGCAGACTGTCGATAAACGTTTTGCCAGCTGGCAGCCGGGTGTGATAGCGGCTGCTTATGAAGCGCGTGATTTCTCTGCTGCCGTTCGCCATATCATGAAGCGTGCGGATGACGTTAACGAACTTATCCATGAGCTTGCTCCCTGGGAAATTGCCCGGGATGATACGCGCGAACGCGAGCTGCACCATGCCTGCAGCCTGGGTATTCAGATGTTTTATTTACTGTCATGCTATCTGAAACCCATTCTGCCGCATACTGCAGCGCGTATCGAACATTTTCTCAATTGGAAATCCTTGCGCTGGCCGCAGCAGCAAGCGGGGCAGCCTTTATCGAGTATCCTGCTGCCGGCTGGTCATACTATTAATGCCTATCAACACCTTACGACGCGTATCGACCCTAAACAGATCACAGCGCTGATAGCTGCCAATCAGCAAACTATGACTGCGGGAGCCAATTCGTATTCACCGGCACGGCACGCAGGGACACAGCAACCGGCAAGTATGCCGATTGATGAAACGATTTCGATTGAAGATTTCAGTAAGATTGATCTGCGGGTCGCCCGTATTCTGGATGCACAACAGATGCCCGGTGCCGACAAACTGCTGCAATTAACACTGGACATTGGTTCAGAACAGCGTAACGTTTTTGCCGGTATCAAAGCTGCCTATGATCCGGAACTGCTCAAAGGCCGGCTGACTGTAATGGTTGCCAATCTCGCACCACGTAAAATGAAATTCGGTATGTCAGAAGGGATGGTGCTTGCTGCAAGTGGTATAAATGATCCGGGAATATATCTGCTTGCCCCGGATAGCGGTGCTCAACCTGGCATGCGGGTGAAGTAATCTTAAATTTTTCAGCGAAATCTGGTGAAATCCTGAATAAAAATTTCCCCGGATATTCATTGGGCAATGAATGATGCTGTAAACACCATAACAGGTATATCAAACCGGCCGCCCGCGCTTTTGTCTGTTGTTGTCCCCTGCTTCAACGAGGCAGTCGGACTGGACGATTTTTTTGAACGACTGGAGCGTGCCCTGAGCGAGCTCGCAAATTATCATTACGAAATCATCTGTGTCGATGATGGCAGTCAGGATAATACGCTGAGTATTTTATGCGAGCACGCCACAAGAAATCCTCGTGTCATTGTATTGGAATTATCACGTAATTTTGGTAAGGAGGCTGCACTGACAGCGGGGATCGACTTTGCCCAGGGTGACGCGGTGATCCTGATGGATGCGGATTTGCAGCATCCGCCTGAGTTGATCGTGGAAATGATTCAGCGATGGGAGGAGGGTTTTGATACGGTGCTGGCCCAGCGACAATCCCGCGAAACTGATCATATTGTTCAGCGAATGCTGACGCGATGTTTCTATCGTTTACATAATCAGATATCCGAATACCCGATTCCGCCGGACGTGGGAGATTTTCGTCTGATGAACCGACAGGTGATCGATGCATTGAAACAGCTGCCCGAACGCAGACGATTTATGAAAGGGTTATTTGCCTGGGTAGGATTCCGGCAATGTATCGTAACGTTTACTGCTGAGGCGCGTCATGCCGGTAAATCTTCCTTTAATATATTTAGCTTGTGGAAGCTGGCACTGGAGGGAATTACCGGTTTCAGCACGGTGCCATTGACGGTATGGGCTTATACCGGCTTTACTGTGGCGGCGCTGGCACTGGTTTACGGGTGCTGGATCATTATAAAAACACTGGCATTCGGGATCGATGTGCCCGGTTACGCCTCGTTACTGACCGCTATATTGTTTTTAGGCGGCATTCAGTTGATGGGAATCGGTATTTTGGGGGAATATATCGGGCGTATTTATAGTGAAAGTAAACAAAGACCCGTCTACATCGTCCGCCAGCGTTACGGCGGAGAAAGCCCGGATGCTTGATCGTGAAGCGGGGCGGCAATTTACCGGTTTTTCCCTGATCGGTATTGTCAATACACTGATTCATCTTGTTATCGTAACGGGGCTGGTTGAATTATTTTCTGTTTATTCAGTACTGGCAAATGGTATTGCGTTTATCAGTGCTAATTTTTTTTCTTTCTGGGCCAACAGTCGCTGGTCATTCAGAGCGGTAATCAGCACACAGCGTTATTTGCGTTTTCTGACGGTCTCCCTGTTGGGACTCGCTGTTTCATTGCTTGCCAGTATAGTCAGTGAAGCATTGTCTTGGCATTATTTGATAGGTGTGCTGCTGACCTTCGTTTTTCTTCCGTTCATTACCTTTTGTGCGCATAAAAACTGGACATGGAAAGCGCTCGATTGAAATCCGGCAAACTATGTGACAAGCGGATTCTGGCACATCCGGTAATCGTGGCTCTGCTTCTGGCACTGCTCTGTTTGGGCTTGCATCACAGCGCACTATCGGGGGGATGGCGATACGATGACGGGACACACCTTCATTTTGCTGCACTTTACTCTCCATGGCAGTATTTTTTTGTGCCCGAAATCATGCGCGAGCAATCCTGGGCACACTTTACCCCGTGGAATGTATTGTTTTACGAAATAGGATTGCCATTTTTTGGTCTGGCCCCGGCAGGATATTATGCTCATATGCTGATTGTACTCTGGGTAACTGCTGCGGCGACTTATGTATTGCTTCGCTTATGGCTGAATACCTTTGCGGCATTAATGGGGGCAGCTTTATTTCTAGCCATGCCCGCTACCGGTATCGTCGGGCAAATGCTGATGACCGGTCATTATCTGTACGGCCTGCTTTTTACCATACTGACCCTCTGTTTTTTTACCCGTGGTGTTCGGGACAATAATCTGTATTTGTCTATTCTGGCTGCGTTTTTTTATTGGCTGGCCTGCTGGAGCAAAGAATTGTACGTTCCTGTCGTGCTTGTGCTGATATTGCTGCCGGAAAATCACTGGAAAATCCGTTTGCGGCACTGCTGGCCGGTGATCTGTATAGCCTGTATTTATACGGTTTACCGGCTTACCGTTCTCCAGGGAGTAGCGGGATATGGTTTTTCTTCCCTGGGGGGGGCCACAATTAGTGCCGCTATGCTGGAGGGGATGATCAGCAATGTATTTGGGAGTGGCTGGGCGGGGATAGGGATCGCAGCTTATCTCCTGATCATGATGATTTTTATGGTTGCGACTCGGAAACATACGCTTAATCCGGTATTTTTGCTGGGTTGTCTCATTGTGATTATGTTTCCGCTCCTGTCGATTGCAGGAAAGGGTTTTGAGGGCGAACATACGCGCTTTCTGTTATTTATGAGTTGGTCACTTGCTCTATTGCTTGCCTGGATAGCAGAATTGGGCAAACTACATACTGGCATTTCTATAGGTATATTGCTAGTTTTGATGGTTTCTCAGCAAAGTATGACCCGGCAATTTGTGGCGGCCGCTGATTTTATGGAAATGCAGGTTAATTTTTTAATTGAGAACGAGAATAATACAAAAAAAGTGCTATTTCCCCGGCACCATTTTGAACCTTCGACTCTGAGACCGGAGTGGTATGACCCTTTGACGCATTGGGGCAAAGTAATTACTTTACTGACACAGCATGATCCTCCCCGTCTCATCGGTAACCATGAAGAACTGCTGAGATTGGGAAAGAATCCGGAATATGAAATTTATTATTTCAGCGATAGTTGTCGATGTGTACGGCTAATGTCTACCGAAGAATATCAGGCTTATGCAGATGATTTTCGCGCCCGCCTGGTGGCAGGTGCTGACGAAATGCTGGGAATTTCGCTGCAGATTTCCGGAGAGAGTTTTCGCAAACGCCTTCGCTGGGAATTTACCGGTCGCGGAGAGACTTTTAACCTTTACATCCGGGGATATGGTGTCATGCCCTTGCCTTCATCCGGAGAAGTTACCTTTGGTGCTACAGGAGCGCTGAAGGAAAATTTGCAGATATATCTACATCTGAATTCCGAGGAAGGCTGGATTGCCCGATCTCCTCTCTTCACAATCGATCCCAGGGCCAATGAGCCTATAATATGGCAGGGGAAGTCGGCACTTAACTGGTAGCTCGGTTCCCGGGATCAGTAGTCGATACCTGTTTGTGCTTGGATACCCGTCTGAAAAGCATGTTTTGTATCTCGCATTTCCGTGACTGTATCAGCCGCCTGGCATAATGCATCCGATGCAGCGCGGCCGGTGATGACGACATGCTGCATCGGAGGACGGTTCTCAAGATCATTCAGTATATTCTTGATATCCAGCCAGCCAAACTTGAGGGGATAAGTCAGTTCATCAAGGACCAGCAAATCAAACGACGGATCACGCAGCATCGTCTGTACAATCACCCATCCTTGTCGGGCAGTCTCTCTGTCTCGGGCGAGATTCTGCGTATCCCAGGTAAACCCTTCTCCCAGTACATGCCAGACTATGTTTTTTTGCTGTTTGAAGAATGCTTCTTCACCCGTATCGGAGCGTCCTTTAATGAATTGGGCGACACCCACTCGCATTCCGTGGCCGAGTGCGCGGGCTGCCATGCCGAAAGCAGAACTGGATTTACCTTTTCCATTACCGGTTAGAACCAGCAGCAGCCCTTTATTTTTATCTGCACGGGCAATGGCTGCCTCTACCACTGCCTTTTGACGCTGCATGCGGGTACGATAGCGTTGCGCTGCCTGATCTTCTGCAGGGTTCATACAGTCAACCAGCCGCTTCTGTTCGGATATGACGCAATTTGCCTGCCAGAGCGAACAGGCTGTGTATCACCGCTGCAATCCCGACATAGAACAGCAGGGATTGGAAATAAAGCGGGAAATAATGTAATGAGCGCTGCCAAAACTCGATGAAAGTGGTTTCTTCAAAACGACCTGAGAAGAAATAAAACCCGCCGCTGGAAAACAGTTCACAAACGATTGCGCCTGAGATAAGACTGAAACAAAGCGGTATCACTGTGCGCCATGAAAATTGATAACGACTGGCAAACCAGCGGCCGGCAAACCAGAGTGCGCCATAAGCAGGCAACAGGAAAATGTAAGCAGGCGTCAGGCAGAATGCACTGGCGTCATCCCAGAGGTAAGCTGAGAAATCGAGTATCCAGGTGAGGGCCAGTAAGCCAGGCAATGGCCAGGCAGAACGAAGATAAACTCCCGCCAGAAAAAAAACCGCCCACGAAGCACCGGGCAGGTTATGCAGTGATGCAAAATGGTGCTCCCGTGTAATGAGCAGTAGTGTGATCAATACCGGTGCGATTAGATACTGGTTACGCAGGGATAATGTCAGCATGTTTTTCATCCTGTATTTTGATTAGATTCTGATGGTAATAAAGGTAGTCTTCCCCAATTTTTACCGGTTTGCTCCATGCCTGTAGTTTCCGTCATGATCGTACTGTTTGTCTTTGCGAGCAAGCTGCAGGCCGGTATGGCAAGCCAGTCTTTCATTACTGTTATTATGCCGGGCTGCTTCAACCTGCTGTGCTCTAATTACAGTAAAAATGTGCAGTATTGCAATCGTAGCCTTCATCACCTTATGGTTGATAGCGCAGCGTAACAAAAAAGTTACGTCCCGGTTGATTAAAGAATGCAGCGGTTTCGTAATGTTTGTCAAACAGGTTCTCGACACGACCCTGTATACGCCAGTGTCGGTTGAAAAGATATTCTGCCCGCAGATCGACTTTAACGTAGGCATCAAGTGTACGGGTATTCTCCAGATTATCATAGCGCTGGCCTTCAGCCAGGAACATGGCTCCAAGGACATAATGATTGCCAAACTGGCGAAATGCATCGATCCGGAAAGCCTGCTTACTGCGCCGCGGGAGGATATTGCCTCGACTGATTCCAGTTGAGCGATCGATTGGATCCAGAAAAGTCAGGTGCGAGTTGAGATGCCAGCCCTTGATACGAGTGCTGAAGAGGGCTTCCAGTCCGCGTATGCGCGCTTTGTCAATATTGGCTGAGGTGAAGATCCCGGCATCATAAGCAATCAGATCATCGATCCGGGTTTCATACAGATTGAGCGACCAGTTTGCCCAATCGAATTTACCTGCTGCGCCAATTTCTACTGTACGTGCATCCTCCGGTTTGAGATCAGGATTGCCGAATCCGGGAAAATATAATTCATTGAAGGTGGGAGCTTTGAAAGCGTTACCGAAACTGGCGGTCAATCTGACCTGTTCGGTCAGGGCGTAACCCCAGGAAGCGCTGCCGGTCACTTGGCTGCCGAATTGCTGATTATCATCGTGGCGCAGTGATAGTTGCAGTTTATGTGCGGCCAGTGCAATCTGGTGTTGTACAAAAATACCCCAGTTGTATCTCGAAGTGATGGTAAAGTCGGACGTGCTGTCGATACTATCATACAAATAATCCGCACCAAGGGTCAGGAGCTGATTGGGAGTGAGTGAGATATCATTCTGCCAGGAAGCAGTATCGCGCCGGGCATTAAAGCGTGTCATGAAGGTTTTTTCCAGGAAATTATCTGAGTTTTCCCGGCTGCGGCCTGCGGTCAGGGTGATATCCCAGCGCTTCAGTGGGGAAAAGCGCGCCGTTCCCCCAAGCACTTGCTGCATCAGCTGGGTTCGATTTATGAAGCTGCCATCGAATTGATTGTTTCCGTCGGCATGCAGAAAACTGGCCTCGATATCCAAACCGTTATCGAAGCGGTAACCTGCACGGACTGATCCGGAAATATTACGATAGCCATCTTTGTCCGGTTCGAATGTAAAACACCCGGCGCTATCGGGAAAAGGACTGCCAGAGCAGGCATTAAAACCATTGGTGTTAAATCCACTGACTCCCAGATTGAACCAGCCGCGTTCACTTCCTCCGGAAAGAGTTGCTGAACCGCTGATCGTGCCATAACTGCCTCCACCGAAACTGAAAGTCGGTTTGAGTCCTTTTTTACCTTTGCGAGTAAATATATGAATCACACCCCCGACAGCTTCCGGGCCATAAAGACTGGAGCGCGGCCCCCGTACAATTTCGATGCGCTCGATCAATTCAACCGGGAAATTCTGAATCTCCGTTGTTCCTGATGAGACTGATCCCATTCTGACACCATCGATGAGTACCAGTACGTGATCTGATTCAGTTCCTCGCAAAAAGAGTGTTGTATTCTTTCCCGGTCCGCCATTATTGGCGATATTGACACCGGCTATGCCATGCAGCAAATCCTGCATGGAGCGAGCCTGCTGGCGTTCGATCTCATCGCGTGTGATAACTGTTGCCGAAGCAAGTGTTTCATCCATGGTTTGAGTGGTACGGTTTGCAGTAACGACAATCGGTTTTTCAAGATAGCCGATATCGTCCGCCCGTGAAATTGCAGAACAGCCAGCCCATAACCATAAGGCCAGTACAGATGGTGAATGATTTCCCGGCATTCTTTTCCTCCGCGCACACCCGCGCGATCTAGCGGATTATAAAAATATATTGCGAAGGATGGGATGGGGAAAACAGCCCGATCTGGTGTTGATATACATCAGATCGGGTGTCAGATATCGCCCTCCGCAATACCGTAATATTGCTTCAGGCCGGTCTCCGGACTTATGAGCGGAAAATTCTGTTTTCCCGGAGCTGCGCCTTCCCGTGCTGTGGACAGTGGCTTGTGCAGCTCCTTGGCTCATTTACCGTTGCGGGGGCAGTGCCGGTATTGCTCAGGTTGTATTCCCTCGCGCACCGGCTTCCCGTTTCACTCCTCGGATAAATTACCCTTGGGGCACCTGAAGCAGGGCGCAGAAACTATAGCAATATGCTTGCCCTGTCAAGGATAATGCTGCTGATCCAGACATATGACCATGCCTGGTTTTCCCGTTGTGAACAGTTCATTCTGAGGGATAGTCGGATTGTTTCAGTCCGGTTGTTTAGTGATACGCAGATAGGGTTTGAGGGTTTTCCAACCTGCCGGAAACAGTGATTTGGCTTCCTCATCTGAAACCGAGGGTGCAATAATCACGTCCTCGCCATTTTCCCAATTGACTGGTGTTGCTACCTTGTGTTTTGCGGTCAGTTGCATGGAATCCAGCACCCGGATGATTTCATCGAAATTGCGCCCGGTTGTCATCGGGTAGGTCAGCATGAGTTTGATTTTTTTATCCGGTCCAATGATAAAAACCGCGCGAACGGTGGCATTAGTTGCGGCGGTGCGACCGGCTGATGTTCCTTCTTCTTCAGCAGGGAGCATATTGTAGAGTTTGGCGACTTTCAGATCGCTATCACCAATCAATGGATAATTGACGGCATGACCTTGTGTTTCCTCGATATCACCCACCCATTTGACATGATCTTCGACCGGATCCACACTCAGGCCGATCAGTTTGCAGTTGCGTTTGGCAAATTCAGGTACCAGTTTGGCCATATAGCCCAGCTCAGTAGTGCAGACAGGCGTGAAATCTTTCGGGTGAGAAAATAATATGGCCCAACTGTCACCAATCCATTCATGGAAACGGATAGTTCCTTGAGTGGTATTAGCGGTAAAGTCAGGAGCTTCATCGTTTATGCGCAGTGCCATTTTTTCCTCCTAAAATCGGTGTTGATGAATATTACAAAGTGACTGGTCTGCCAGACCATTTGGCGGAACTCCTAAAATAGCATAATGCATGCTTGCCATGAATGGGGATTTCGATATTTACGATTAAATGTAAATGGTTTGTTTGGGTTCATCGCCGATGGTTACTTTCCCTCAAAAACACAGGTGATCGCTTATTC
>JBIQJX010000019.1:7827-16330 GCA_044507105.1 Nitrosomonas sp. | reverse complement strand
CGTTCAACTGCGGTTTTTAGGTTAAAACATTGCGGCAGCTATCGACCTGTGGCAATATCGAACCGATGCAGGGGTAAGCATTAGCCATTTGGTACATCATCTGTTTTGCGGGAAAGACGAGGAAATTTTGGAAAAATATACTGAGCAAATATCGCTTTATTTTCAGACAGTCCCGACTTGGCCATTCATACTGCTCGGAGTGATCATAGTGGTGGGAATTGTAGTGGAATTCATCAACCGCCGGCGTCGAGCAGATGCGGTCAGCTATTATGATTCCGTCTTTCACGAAGAACTGACGGGCATGTATCCTGTTGCGACTCGCTGGCCGGATGATGTGGCAGCCTACATGCAGCCTCGTCTGCCTATTCTGCGGGACGCCTTCGAAGTGTTGCGGAATTTCATTCCACAGGATCAGTTGCGGGAATATAACGTCGCGTGGAACGAGTTCTATCAGTTTTGCCGTGCGGGTGGAAGTGAACAGAGAAATCTGTCCGAAGTCTCTTCTCCCGAATCTTTGACGGAGCAGACCCGACAGCAACAAATTTTTCAGCAGATGGTATCGGAATTGCTGACTTATACTGAGCAGTTCAAGAAATAAAACAGATCTGGTTGCTGCGCAGGAAGAAACCGGATCGTCAGGTGTAGAATCCCTCTGTCTTCCGTATCTGTCCATCGATCTAGGCTACATGAAGATCCACCCACTAACGGGCGATTCGATCGTCGATATCCGTCCGATTTCAGGCTTTCGCGAGACCGGAAAGTTTATTGATGTTCCATGGCAGATATATGCAGATAATCCGCTATGGGTCCCCCCGCTTCGCCTGGAGCGGAGGCTGCATTTTTCCGAATTCAATCCCTATTTCAGACATGCCCAATGGCAGGGATGGATAGCTTATCAGGACAATCTGCCTGTCGGTAGAATCAGCGCCCAAATAGATGAATTGCATCGGCAACGGTACGGTTCGGATACCGGCCATTTTGGTCTGCTGGAATGTATTAATGACGAAGCAGTTTTTGCCGGACTGATACAGACAGCTGAAAACTGGCTGGTTGAACGGGGCACCCGCCGGATCAGCGGGCCGTTCAATTTCTCTATTAATCAGGAATGTGGTCTGCTGGTACAAGGGTTCAATACGATGCCCGCTTTCATGATGCCTTATTCTCCTGAACGATACCCGAGTATGCTGGAACGACAAGGTTATCAGCCTTGCAAAGATTTGCTGGCTTACCGGATTCGGACTGATTTTGATCCCCCTGCTGCTATGCGTGCTATCGATCGTAAATTTCAGAACCGGATCCGGCTCAGAGCACTCCAACGCAGCCGGTTCAGTCAAGAAATCGAAATTCTGCGGGATATATTCAACGATGCCTGGTCTGAAAACTGGGGATTCGTTCCTTTTACCAGAGAAGAATTTGATGAACTGGGCAGTGCTTTGCGCTGGCTGGTACCGGCAGAATTCATTCAGATCGCTGAGATGGATGGAGTACCAGCTGCTTTTATGGCGGTGTTGCCAAATCTGAACGAAGTGTTGCACAAGCTGGGTGGAAAATTGTTTCCTTTCGGCTGGCTGCAGTTGATCAGACAGCTTAGATCCCGCTCAATCACTACCGCACGTGTACCATTGATGGGTGTCCGTAAACAGTTTCATCATACACTTCCCGGAACAGCACTGGCTTTCCAGGTCATCAACGCACCCAGAAAAGTGGTTTATGCCCACGGAATTAAAGAGGTCGAGTTATCCTGGATACTTGAAGATAATCGTCCTATGCGGGTGATTCTGGAGAAAATAGGCGGGGAGGAATACAAACGTTATCGTATTTATGAAAAAACACTGGTGTGATCACAGCGTACACGCTCGGACAGCAAGGAATGACTGATATCGCTCCATTTGAAAGGGATAGTGAGCGGTATATTGCGCTGGTACTGGCGGCTGACCGGCATGCACACGATCCGGTCGCGCGACAGACGGGCGCGGCCTGTAAAGCTTTTGCTCCCGTCTGCGGAAAACCGATGATCATCCGGGTACTTGATGCATTGACCGGCTGTAAAAAAATACAATCTGTTCTTTTATGTGGTCCACCTGAGTCATTGTTACCGGCCTGCCGGGAACTCGAACAGCGCATTGGAACCGGACAGGCGGACTGGGTCGGGAATCAGGATTCGCCTGCCCGCAGTGCTGCCCGGGGACTTGCACAGATAAACGGGCGTTATCGTGTTCTGTTGACAACGGCGGATCATGCTCTTCTCACCCCGGAAATCGTAGAATATTTCCTGCAAGCCTCTGACAGGCTGGAATGTGATGTGACTGTCGGTGTAATCAGATATGAAACACTACAGAGCAAATATGGAAGCAGCAGGCGAACCGTGATTCGTCTGCGCGACGGTGATTTCTGCGGGTGTAATTTATTTACTTTTAATTTTCGTGGTCGTGAGCTGGTGACTTTCTGGCAGCAGGCCGAGCGTTTGCGCAAGCGTCCCTGGCGGCTGATCAGCCGAATACTGGGCTGGCGCGCAGTAGGGGCCTATTTGTTCGGATCTCTGACGCTTGACCGTGCGCTGCAGGCAATTTCGGATAAAACGGGAGTGCGGGTGCAGCCGGTGATTCTGCCGTTTCCCGAAGCTGGTATTGATGTTGACAAAGTGGAAGATCTGCTGCTGGTGGAATCTGTCCTGACCCCTCCTGTATCGGCGCCTCCCTCCTAGAGCGAGCAGCTGATTTCCATGGGAATTATTGAACGATATATCACGCGCGAGTTATTACTTCCTTTTTTCGTCGTGACCACTATTTTGATCGGGCTTTTTGTAAGTTTCAGTGTGGCACGTTTCCTGACCGGCGCAGTGACCGAAACGCTGGGGACAATGGCAATGTTCAAGCTGGTAGGACTGAAAACCATCATAGCATTGGAAGTATTGGTGCCGATTGCGTTTTATGTGGCAGTCATTCATGGTTTGAGCCGGATGAACCGGGACCAGGAGATTAATGTGCTGCGTTCTGTCGGGTACGGTGATGACCGGATCATCTATACTGTTTTTCTGGTTGCTTTGCCGGTAGCGATCATCAGCGGGGTGCTTTCTATCTACGCTCGTCCATGGGCCTATGCAGAAAGCTATATCATGGATGCACAGGCCGAAGCTGAACTGAATACCAACCGGTTTCAGCCAGGGCGGTTTTATGGTAACGAGAAAAGTGGCCGGGTAATATTTGTGCGAAATAAAGATGATGCGGAGAAACGCATGGAAGGAGTGTTTCACTACATCAGAACAGCCGAAAACCGGGAAATCATCGTCGCCCGAGAAGGCTACCAGCGGCAGATGACTTCGGAGCAGTGGCCGCATATCGAACTGTTGAAAGGCAAGATCCATCATCTTGGATATACCGCTGTCAAGGACAATACGATTCAGTTTGAAAAGATGATTTATTTCAACGAAAGCGATCAGGTTCAGAATTATCGGCGGAAGGCAGCATCTACCCGGTCTTTATGGGACTCCGAACAACCGCGTGAAATCGCTGAATTGCAGTGGCGGCTTTCCCGACCGGTTGCCACTATTTTGCTGGCGCTGATCGCGGTTTCTTTTACCCGAACTGCGCCGCGCAAAGATAAAAGTGACAGAACCTTTCTTGTTGCGGCGCTGGTATTCGCTGTTTATTACAACCTTAGCGGACTGGCCAAGACCTGGGTGGAGCAGGGCACTGTGGGGACAGTGCCGGGTGTCTGGTGGGTGTATGGATTGCTTCTGGTGATGGTGGGACTGCGCCTCCCGGAAATCAGATTTCTGCTTTCTGCCAAGAAACAGTGAGCCTCTGTTATCGCTATATCGCCCTCCAGGTTGTGACCGGGATGTTCATCGCAACTGCGATATTGCTGCCTCTGTTCAGTTTTTTTGATTTGCTGGATCAGCTCGATGACGTGGGCAAGGGGACCTATACGGCCCGGGATGCTTTCCTGTATATGGCAATGCTGATGCCCCGCAGATTCATTCAGATAACTCCTTTTATTGCACTATTGGGAACGGTTGGTGCGTTGGGAGCGCTGGCAGTCAATCTGGAACTGGTAGCGATGCGTGTGGCGGGACTTTCTCCCTTGATGATCAGTCTGGCGCCAGTCGGGATTGGAGTGTTGCTTATTATCCTGACAGCGATACTGGAATATCATGTGGCACCACAGTTTCAGCAAAAAGCAACGGTATTGCGTGCTGTCGCTCTGGAACAGGGTGCGGAACTGGGGAAGGGGCTGGGTATTTGGACACGGAATGAACAGAATATACTGCGCATTGGTGAGATGTTGCATGAGGGACGGGCGATGGATATCGAGATCATGCATTTCGATAAAGAGGGATTGATGACTGCCCATGTGCATGCACAGTATGCGGACATCGGTGAAGGGAGCCTGTGGGAGTTGCATGGCGTCGATATACGGATATTTGTTCCGGATAACATAATTCTCAACCAGATGCCCACTATACGATGGCACTCTTTTCTTGGTCCTGAAGATATCGCAACGCTGACCAAGCCGCCAGAGAGTCTGACACCACTGGAATTGCTGCGTCACGCGGAATTCCTGAAAATGACCGGACAGAAAGACGATGCGTACGTCATGGCGTTGTGGCGCAAAGTCGGTAATGCGATCATGACTGTTGCAATGATCCTGATAGCGGTTCCTTTCATATTCGGCTTTGCCCGTGAGGGGCTGGGAGGCCGGCTAGTGCTGGCTGCTCTGATGGGAATCGGTATTTACCTGTTTGATCAGATTATTGCCAACGTCGGACTCATGCTGCAGCTGGATCCGGTAGTAACTTCGATTGCTCCGGGGCTAGCATTGATTGCCATAGCAGTATACTGGTTGCTACGGCGTATTTTTTGAGAACTAATATGTCAACAATTGTTTTCGTTCATATAGTCGGTGATAGTGAAGTAAATCTGTGGGGTATGAGCGGGCGGGTACGTATACAGCGTATGCTGAAAACGATCAGGACAGCCAGAATCATTGATGATTTATCCAAACTGGCTGATAGCGATCCTGTACTGCTCATACGTGCTGACTATCTGTTCGATGCCAGGGTGATCAATGCCCTGGTGACGTGGCGCGAAAACAGGGCGCTCGTCATACCTCCGGATGATATTCCGGTCGCTATTTTAACTGCAGGCCGAGATGTCGATACCATGCGCCTGGTACTAAACGGAATAATGCCTGTGCCTGACAGTTTGCAACAATGTAAGCTGGAAGAACTTTCGATCGAGGTGCAGCAGAATCTGAAAAAAAAGGATCCGCCTTGCGTATTGCCAATCAGTCGTTGTTATCGTAGCAGGCTCGAATCCGAGCTGTTTGCCGCCTCATATAAAGGGGTGACTGATCTGATTACTAAATGGTTGTGGCCGTTACCGGCATTGCTGGCAACGCGTTTGTGCGTTCACCTCGGCCTCAAGCCCAATCATGTTACATTGCTCAGTGTGCTACTGGCGATACTGGCCGGGGTTGCATTCTGGTATGGTGAATTTGGCATTGGCCTGATCATGGGATGGCTGATGACTTTTCTGGATACAGTGGATGGCAAGCTTGCACGTGTAACGCTGACATCGAGCAAGGTGGGTGATGTACTGGATCACGGCTTGGATATTATCCATCCGCCTTTATGGTATCTTGCCTGGGGCGTCGGACTTATGACAACTTCTACGCCCGTGTCTGATCTCGAATTGCTCACGGGACTGATGTTTCTCGGTTATCTCGGCGGGCGTTTGTGTGAAGGAGCTTTTCAGTTGTGGCTGGCCCCTTTCACTATATTTATCTGGCGTAAAACGGATTCGTTCAACCGCCTGATTACCGCCAGACGCAATCCCAATCTGATTTTGCTGACTGCGGGCTGGGCAGCCGGTAGGCCGGATATCGGGTTCATTCTTGTAGTGTTATGGCATGTATTATCGACTCTGATTCTTGTTCTCAGGCTCGGTATTGCCTGGTATATCCGTTCCCGGGATGGGATGCTGCATTCATGGATGGAATATATCGATCCTGTCCGAGACAGAGAGCAACTTGCAGTCAGAATATTTACCCGACTTCCATTGACCAGATAATATGTCAAATCCCTCCCAGGTAATTGATAAGCGGGTACCAGATAACAATATTGCTGTCGCTGTTACGCAGACCAGGGTTGGTATGATTTTCAATCCGCTAGGGGGATGGTTTCGCAAACACAGCGTCCGGATTCAAGGTATGCTGGCGGATATGTCGGGAGTTAGCCAAATAAAAGCCACCAATCAAATCGAGTTTGATCAGGCAGTGTGTACCCTGGTCGCCGCAAGAGTTAAGTGGCTGATTATCGTTGGCGGAGACGGGACACTGCAGGGCGTGATCAATTGTCTGTTTGCCCGGTTACCACTGGAAAAATGGCCAGAGCTGACAATTGTGCCGGCAGGAACGACCAATATGATTGCACTGGATCTGGGTACGCGTGGACGGGCTGAGCAGGTCCTGGCCAGAATCAGACGGCATTTGCAACGACCCGATGAACTGGTACTGGTAAAAAGACCGGTACTTCGCATCGAACAGACAGGCATGAAGAATGTGTATGGGATGTTGTTTGGTCTGGGGCTGATCGCACGTGGCGTAAAATTTTCACAGAGTCGGGTTAAACAACTGGGAATAACGGGTAATATTTTTACGATTCTGATCGTATTGCGCTCGATAGCAGGAACATTTCTGGGGCGGCCACAGGCTGAGTGGAGGCCGGTACATATTGCACAAACAGATAAAACAGGGGTGGTGCAGCAAAATACCTATATATTCGCACTGGTGAGTGCACTGGAGCGGTTACTGCTGGGTATTCGCCCCTACTGGGGGCAGCAGAGAGCGCCCTTGCATGTCACTTTTGTCAGACAGGACAGTAAAGGATTCTGGCGCGAGATATGGTCACTGATCACGGGACGTGGCCATCATCTGAAATCAGAGGACGGGTATATCAGCTACAACACTTCTTCATTGGAACTATGGCTGGATGATGACTATATCGTGGATGGTGAGATTTATCATGCTTCCAGCCGGCACGGGCCTGTACGGATCTCGGCTGATGGCCCGCTCGTATTTCGTGTTCTGTAAAAACAGGGGCAGGGATGCGTGATGCCACCGGCCTGAAACAAATTCCTGATCGACTGATACGGGAGATTGCGGCTCAGAGTTCACAACCCGTTCAGCCGGCGTTTCAGATGTTCACCGATATTTTCAGACAGCGCTTCGGGGATGCGCTGGATGCAGTCATTCTGTATGGCTCCAGCCTCCATTCATCTGATCTGACCGAAGGGGTTGCCGATTTTTATGTGCTGGTTCGTGATTACCACTGTGCGTATTCAGAACGCCTGTTACGCTATCTGAATGCCTGGTTGCCACCCAATGTTTTTTATCTGGAAACTGCCGCTTCTGCCGGTATATTGCGTGCGAAGTATGCAGTGATCTCAACAGCTGATTTCGAACAGGGCGCGCGGTACTGGTTCCATCCCTATATCTGGGCGCGCTTTGCACAGCCCGCCAGACTGCTCGCTACACGTAATGAAACGGTACGCTTGCGCATCCATACCGCTCAGGCACATGCTGTCATCAGGTTTCTCGAGTCAACACTACCTTTACTCGAATCCGGTGTCAGTGATGTGGAAACGATCTGGGCTTCAGGATTGACGCTGACTTATGCAGCGGAGCTGCGTGCTGAACGTGACGCACGGGCACGTCATCTCATACAGATTAATCCGGAAATTTACCGGCGACTGACTGCAGCAGCCCTGCCTGCCTTGGACCAGCTACTGAATATGCAGCCTGACGGACAGTATCATATACAGCCATCAGGATCTGGGCGGAGGCGGCGTGCACGCCGTCACTGGCGCCTGAGACGCTGGCAGGGAAGAGTGTTATCGATCCTGCGGTTGAGCAAGGCGACTCTGACTTTCCGGGATTGCCTCGATTATGCGGCATGGAAAATCGAACGTCATACCGGTATCAAAGTAGAAATTACACCCATGCTGAGGCGTCATCCGGTACTCTGGGGCTATAAAGTTATGCGCCAATTGTTACGGCGCGGGGTATTACGGTGAGAGTGATGTAACTGTCATGTTTTTTATCAGGAAATTGATTTGAGAGATAAGGCGATGAAAAATCTGAACTGCTTCTTCATTATGATGCTGGTGGCTTTTCTGGCGGCCTGTTCCAGTATGTATTACAGCGGGCTCGAAAAAATTGGTATCCCAAAGCGGGATGTCCTGGTTTACCGGGTTGAAAAGGCTCGGGATACACAGGAAGCAGCCAGAGAACAATTCAAATCTGCTCTGGAGCAGTTTACTGCGGTAACGAATTTCAGAGGGGGGGATCTTGAGGATATCTATAAAAAGCTGAACAGTGAATATGAAGCCAGTGCTGATAAAGCAAAAGAAATCAGAAGTCGTATCGAGGATATAGAAAGCGTTTCAGCAGCATTGTTCAGGGAGTGGGAGCAGGAAATCACACAGTATTCGAATTCCGCACT
>JBIQJX010000019.1:0-7727 GCA_044507105.1 Nitrosomonas sp. | reverse complement strand
TATTTCTGAAATACAGATGTGGTTGCACAGAAATCTTTATATCATTGATTGTAAATTCGGTTTTATTCATCGCTCGCCGAATTGACGGGATGAGGGTACGCAGCCGGGCAGCAATTGTTCCATTGTCCGTATAGATCAATAGAAATCCCTCGGTGGTATACCTGCCGACTGTGCATTGATTTCTGAATTGGGAAGGGAGGGCGTCCAACAAAGCTTTCTGTACTGTAATCAGCTGTTTTGCTTGGGAAAATACCCGCTCATAATCAGGCATTTTACCCAGAGTAGCTAAATAATTACCTAAGTTGCGAGTAGACATGGCTGATTAATTCTGAGGGTAATCGCTGAATAGTATGTTGATTTCTGGCCAGGTGAGGAACAACGGAATCTTTAATCCTTATTCTTTTGCAGCTAATATTTCGAATTAATCATTCGCTGCTGCATATAATTATGCGATACCTGCGTTCCAGTGAAAATAAAAGAATTCAGACGCTATTTAACCAGAAATTTAGATTGAGGGGCAGCCAGGCGGGGGTAGATACAGCCTTTCGATCAGAGGCCAGCATACGGCGACGCTTCTGGCTCGGCCGGGAGTTTCCAGATTCAGGATCTGCATGGATTGTTTTTACCAGGAAAATTTTTTAAAGGCATCGATTTTTCGGCCCGACCAAGTACGCCCGTCAGGGCTGCGGCTGGAAGGATGTTGTCTGTTCTGCTTACCATTCCGATTATGGTAATATGACCGAAACTGACTATGGCAACAACCTGATCAGCCGTTATGTCCATACATATAATGGAATTGGCCAGGTGTGCTAAAAGGACAAAAGATCGCTGAAGCGGGGAGTGCCGAACGGTCCACAAGTCCTCATCTGCATTTCGAATCAGACATTAATGGCGTACCGCTCAATCCTTCACGCTTTCTGCAAATACCGGGTTAACGGTATCACTGGCGGATTTTTCCGGCCCCGGATGAAAACCAGTCCGCAAAAACGACCTCACGATATATCTGTCATGAAACAGGCCGGATTTTCCGGTCAGTCTGCAATTACTGTACGTCTTTTATCATTTAATGGATAACTAATCCCCATGTTTAGCGACTTACTGAAAAAGATTTTTGGCAGCCGTAATGAGCGGTTGGTAAAACAATATCACCGGACCGTTCGTGTCATCAACGAGCTGGAGGCTGTCATTGCACCGCTGTCGGATACCGAGTTGAGGGAAAAAACAAATGAGTTCAAGCAGCGCATTACCAACGGAGAAGAACTGGATCAGTTGCTGCCCGAAGCATTTGCCGTTGTCCGGGAGGCAGGTAAACGTGTGCTGGGTATGCGTCATTTTGATGTGCAGATGATTGGCGGCATGGTTCTGCATGAAGGGAAAATTGCGGAAATGCGTACCGGTGAGGGAAAAACACTGATGGCCACGCTTCCTACTTACCTGAACGCCTTATCCGGCAAAGGGGTGCATATTGTTACGGTAAATGATTATCTGGCCAGGCGGGATGCTGAATGGATGGGACAGATATACCGGTTCCTCGGTCTGTCTGTCGGAGTGGTTGTTTCGCAAATGCCCCATGAAGACAAAGTAGCGGCCTATGCTGCAGATATTACCTATGGCACGAATAACGAATACGGCTTCGATTATTTGCGTGACAATATGGTGGGGCATGTGGCGGAACGGGTACAACGCGTGTTGAATTTTGCGATTGTGGATGAGGTGGATTCGATACTCATTGATGAAGCGCGTACGCCTCTGATCATTTCCGGTGTGGCGGAAGGCGATACTGAAATTTATGTGCGGGTTGACAAGCTGATTCCCAAGCTGGTGCGCCAGGCGGATGAAAAAAGCCCGGGTGATTACAGTGTGGATGAAAAAGCTCAGCAGGTATTGTTGAGCGAGGCAGGGTTTGAGCATGCCGAGAAATTGCTGAGTGAAGCAGGACTGCTGTCACCCGGGACCAGTCTGTATGATCCGGCCAATATCAGCCTGATTCATCATCTCAATGCTGCGTTGCGTGCACGGGTGCTGTATAACCGTGATCAACATTATGTGGTACAGAATGGTGAAGTAATTATCGTGGATGAATTCACCGGGCGGTTGATGCCGGGAAGACGGTGGTCGGAAGGACTGCATCAGGCGGTCGAAGCCAAGGAAAATGTCACGATCCAGAAAGAGAACCAGACACTGGCATCTATTACCTTCCAGAATTATTTTCGAATGTACGAGAAGCTGGCGGGTATGACGGGTACAGCCGATACGGAAGCATTTGAATTTCAGCAGATCTATGGGCTGGAAACCGTGGTGATCCCGACTCATCGTCCGATGGTTAGAGAAGACCGAATGGATCAGGTTTTTCGTACAACCAAAGAAAAATATCAGGCCATTATCGCGGATGTCAAGGATTGTTACGAGCGCGGACAGCCGGTGCTGGTGGGAACGACTTCCATCGAAAACAATGAGCTGCTTTCGACCATGCTGAGTAAAGAGAAACTGCCGCACCAGGTGCTTAACGCTAAACAGCATGCAAGTGAGGCGGATATCATCACTCAGGCAGGCCGGCCAAAAATGGTAACGATTGCAACCAACATGGCCGGGCGCGGAACCGATATTGTATTGGGAGGAAATCCGGAACCGGAGATCAATCGTATTCAGGCAGATACTTCTCTTGATGAAAAGACCAAGGCTGAGCAGATAGAAAAAATTCAGCAATCCTGGCGGGAAAGGCATGACGAAGTAATCAATCTGGGAGGACTGCATATCATCGGTACGGAGCGGCATGAGTCACGCAGAATTGATAATCAGTTGCGCGGACGTTCCGGACGACAGGGAGACCGGGGTTCCAGCCGTTTTTATCTCTCTCTGGAAGATTCGCTTTTGCGTATTTTTTCTTCTGACCGGGTTGCCAGTATCATGACACGTCTCAATATGCCGGAAGGAGAGGCGATTGAGCACCCATGGGTCACGCGGGCGATAGAAAATGCCCAGAGAAAGGTTGAGGCCAGAAATTTCGATATTCGCAAGCAACTACTGGAATTCGACGATGTGGCCAATGATCAGCGCAAAGTCATCTACCAGCAGCGTAATGAACTGCTGGAAGCGGAACAAAGTATTTCGGAAACAATTAGCGCTATTCGTGAAAGTGTCATGGATCAGCTTATCAGTCTTTATATTCCTCCGCAAAGTATTGAAGAACAATGGGATATCCCGGGGTTAGAAAAAGCGCTCGCCAGCGAATTTCATTTGCAACTGCCTGTCCAGAAATGGCTGGAAGAGGATGCTGAGCTGCATGAGGACAGCTTGCGTGAACGTATCATGGAATCAGTGGATACCTACTATCTGGATAAAGTCCGACAGATAGGGGAACCACTGATGCACCAATATGAACGCATGGTCATGCTGCACAGTGTAGATAGCCACTGGCGAGAACATTTGGCTGCCCTGGACCATTTGAGACAGGGGATTCACCTGCGCGGTTACGCACACAAGAATCCCAAACAGGAATATAAAAGAGAGGCTTTCGAGCTGTTTACAGGAATGCTCGAAGCAATCAAGACGGAAGTAACCAGAATTCTCATGACGGTACAGATCCGGAATGAACAACAAGTCGAATCAGCAGCAGAAACACCGGCCCCCAGAAATCTGCAGTATCATCATGCCACTTACAGTGAAGCTGCTGATGACCACCAGTCACTGCCTGAAAATCAGGAAAGCAAACCGCAACCATTCGTACGCAAAAATGACAAGATCGGCAGGAATGATCCCTGCCCCTGTGGCTCAGGCAGAAAATACAAACAATGTCATGGCAAGCTGAACTAAAATCAGAAGTCGGCTTTACAATCGATCTATCCTCACGATCATGGCCTATGCTAGAATAGCCCCCTTTCAGAGAGTGGCCATTCTGGACGTTAGCGCATAGCTCTTTACGCGCCCGTTTTGGGTTTGCCAAGTGTGTTGCTGATAAGCAGGAGATCAATGATATGGAATCGTTAGAAAATGACAGACAGTGGTGATAACAAAAGGATGAGCGGGCGCCGCCGTTTTCTACTGGTAGTCACTTCGGCTGCCGGAGCGGTTGCGGGAGTGGGTGTGGCTACACCATTTATACGCAGCATGATGCCCAGCGAGCGTGCAAAAGCAGCTGGCGCGCCAGTTGAAGTCGATATCGATAAACTGGAGCCAGGTATGCTGCTGACAGTCGAGTGGCGCGGAAAAGTCGTCTGGGTACTCAAGCGTACTCCTGAAATGCTCGACACCTTAGAAAAATTAAATGATCAACTGGCTGATCCGGAGTCGCAAAGAGAACAACAGCCACCCTATGCGCAGAACCCTGAACGATCGATCAAGCCGGAAATTCTTGTTGTCGAGGGTGTCTGCACACACTTGGGATGTTCTCCGGTATACCGAAAAGACATAGCCCCGGCTGATCTGGGCGCCGACTGGCTGGGAGGGTTCTTCTGTCCCTGTCACGGATCGAAGTTTGATCTGGCCGGGCGTGTCTATAAAAGTGTACCGGCCCCCTCCAACCTGGTAGTGCCTCCCCATACCTATTTAAGTGACAGCCGGCTTTTGATCGGCTCAGAAAGTAAAGAGTCTGCCTAAAATGAGTAAACAGCAAAATTCGCTAATGGAATGGATCGATAAACGCTTTCCTTTGACGACTACCTGGAAAGCACATTTATCAGAATACTATGCGCCCAAGAATTTCAATTTCTGGTATTACTTCGGGTCGCTGGCATTGCTGGTGCTCGTTAATCAGCTTTTGACCGGCATCTTTCTGACTATGAATTACAAGCCCGATGCCAGTCTGGCCTTTGCATCGGTCGAATACATCATGCGTGATGTAGATTTCGGATGGTTGATTCGGTACATGCATTCAACCGGCGCTTCCATGTTTTTTGTGGTGGTTTATCTGCATATGTTCCGTGGCATGATGTACGGTTCCTATCGCAAACCCCGGGAATTACTCTGGCTGATTGGGATGGCCATTTTCTTTGTGCTGATGAGCCTGGCCTTTACAGGATACATTTTGCCGTGGGGACAGATGTCCTACTGGGGAGCGCAGGTGATAGTCAGTATGTTTGGCGCGATTCCATTCATAGGTGAAACCCTCTCGAACTGGATTCTCGGGGATTTTATGCTATCGGATGCAGCGCTTAACCGGTTTTTTGCCTACCATGTGGTAACCCTCCCTGTTTTGATCGTGGTGCTGGTATTCGTACATATCATTGCGCTGCATGAAGTCGGCTCCAACAATCCGGACGGAATAGAAATTAAAGCCAATAAGGACCCTCAAACCGGAATCCCGGTGGATGGAATACCCTTTCATCCTTATTACACAGTCAAGGATATTTTCGGAGTGGTCGGATTTCTGATCGTATTCTGTGGAATCATTTTCTTTGCCCCTGAAATGGGCGGGTACTTCCTGGAGGATAATAACTTTATTCCGGCCAATACCCTGCAAACACCCGATCATATTGCGCCAGTATGGTATTTCACACCGTATTACTCCATGCTGCGGGCTGTGACAGTGAATTTTCTCTGGATAGATGCCAAATTATGGGGTGTGATTCTGATGGCTGCGGCGGTAATCATTTTCTGTTTCCTGCCATGGCTGGATCGCAGTCCGGTTAAGTCAATCCGTTATAAAGGACCTTATTTCAAAATTGCACTGACACTTTTTGTGATCAGCTTTTTTGTTCTGGGATGGTTGGGTACCCAAGCCCCGACTCCTCTGTATACATTGCTGGCACAAATTTTCACCGTAATTTATTTTGCATTTTTCCTCCTGATGCCGTGGTACAGCAAAATAGATAAGACCAAACCAGAACCAAAGAATGTGACGAAATGAGAATAATGAAAATTTTATTGCTGATCATGTTGCTGACTCCGTTTGTCGCGTATTCTGCCGGCGCAGAGGTGGAGTTGGATAAGGCTCCAATTAATACAGCCGATCAGGAATCGCTGAAACGTGGAGCCAAAGGTTTTGTCGAGTACTGTCTTACCTGTCATGGTGCCAATTTCATGCGTTACAACCGCCATCGCGATATCGGAATGAGTGAGGAAGACATCCGTAAGGAGCTGATTCATACCGGACAGAAAACCGGTGATCTGATGGAAGCTGCCATGAGAAAGAAAGAAGCTGAAGAATGGTTTGGTGTAGTCCCGCCTGATCTGTCAGTTATTGCACGAGCCCGCGGCGCTGACTGGTTATATACCTATCTTCGGACCTTTTATCAGGATGAATCCACCTATAGCGGTTGGAACAACCTAGTCTTTGACAAGGTGGCAATGCCTCATGCTTTGCATCAATTACAAGGATGGCAGATCCTGGAGCCGGAAACAAATAATCTGGTAACCACCAGACCGGGTACGATGACAACAGAAGAGTACGACAGATTTGTGGCTGACCTGGTGAATTATATGGTTTATCTGGGAGAGCCCCATGCACTTTATCGCAAGGAATTGGGATTGATCGTAATACTGTTTCTGTTTGGCATGCTGGGGTTGACGTATCTGCTGAAGAAAGAATACTGGAGGGATGTTCACTAATTTTTTGATTTAATTTTATGTAATTAGTTAATTTTCATTCCAGAAGCTATGATGACATTGTATTCAACCGCAACCTGTCCGTTCAGTCACCGCTGTCGTATTGTGCTGCATGAGAAAGATATGGATTTTCAGATTATTGATGTTGATCCTAACAATATTCCTGAAGATCTTGCTGTAATCAGCCCCTACGGAAAAGTGCCTATTCTGATCGAACGGGATCTTGTACTGTACGAGGCGAATATCATCAATGAATATATTGATGATCGTTTTCCCCATCCGCAGCTGATGCCGGCGGAGCCGGTAATGCGTGCCCGAGCCAGGCTGTTGTTACATCGTTTTGAAAAAGAACTGTTCTGTCATATTGAATCCCTGGAACAGGGTGATCAGAAAACAGCTGACCGGGCTCGCACGGAGATTGCCAATGGACTAACGATGATCGCCTCGATCTTCGACAAGCAGAAATATATGCTTGGAGATGAATATTCCATGCTGGACGTGGCGATTGCTCCATTATTATGGAGACTTGATCATTATGGAATAAAGCTGCCAAAGCAGGCAGCTGCACTGCTTAAGTATGCTGAACGGCTTTTCAGCAGACCGTTGTTTGTCGATGCATTGACACCCTCCGAAAAGCTGATGCGTAAATGAATACTTTTTCGATAAAGCCGTATCTGATTCGAGCAGTTTATGAATGGTGTACTGATAATGAAATGACACCCTATGTTTCCGTAGTAGCGGACGGATGCTCAGGCATCCCTGCAGAATCAGTTAGAGATGAGGAGGTAATACTCAACATCAGTCAGCAGGCGGTGTGTAATTTAGTGATAAATAATGACACACTTGAATTTATGACCCGTTTTAATGGTGTGTCGGGAAAAGTTGAGGTTATGATCGGAGCAATTAAAGCAATATTTGCTAAAGAACTGGAGCAGGGGCTCACTTTTATTCCGGAAATAAACACAACTACGATAAATGAAGAAGAACATGATTCCAACGCTGAATCTGCTTTATCCAATAGCTCAGCTTCCCTTACTAAAGAGCAGCGAGATAAATCTTTTTTGAAAATCGTAAAATAGTTTTATCATTTCCATTTGCCGGCATAGCTCAGTTGGTAGAGCAGCTGATTTGTAATCAGAAGGTCGCGAGTTCGACTCTTGCTGCCGGCACCATTAAATCAACAG
>JBIQJX010000099.1:0-4705 GCA_044507105.1 Nitrosomonas sp. | reverse complement strand
TTAGTTAGCAACCTACCCGGAGTTGGCGAAGTAGTTGCGGCACTGCTGTGGCCGGATACTTGCGATGATACGGCCGATGGCGAGCTGGAGCGCATCACAGGATCGTTCGGCGGCTCGCCGCAAGAGGATTTTGAGTTTGGAGCAGGCTGGCTCGATGGAGTTGAGGTCGGGTGAATAAGACGGCAGATAAAGGATGTTTGTGCCTTTGTGCTCGATCATTTCCCGTACCCCGGCGACTTTGTGGTTGCTCAGGTTGTCGCAGACGACGATATCGCCGGGCTTGAGTACGGGACAGAGCTGGGTGTTCACATAAGTCAGGAAAGCGGTACCGTTCATGGGAGCCTCCGGACACCACGGCGCCCCCACGCCGTCAAGCTGTAGACCGGCCACGAACGTCATGGTTTTCCAGTGACCGGCGGGAGCGTGGTCATAACAGCGCTCTCCCACCGGGCAGCGCCCAAGCCGCCGGGTCATATTCGTACCGGCTCCCGTTTCATCCGGAAAGATCAGACGGGCAGGGTCGCAGAGTTGTTGCCAGTCCTGCCACAGCCGCCTGGCTGCCGCGACATCAGCACGTTCCTGTTCGCTGGCCCGCAGGGTTTTTTTATCACTGTACCCCGGCAAGCGGATGAACCGATCTACCGGGGAAACGTGAACACGCACCTCCAGCGTCGCTTCAATCCAGTCGCGCAACCGGGCAAGGGTGATTCCTTTGTCCTGCAGCAGCTTGTCCCTGATTTCAGCCGCATAGACTGCCAGCGCATGACGCCGATAGCCCCCGATCTGGCGCGGGGAAATGCTCCCTTCCTGTTTCCACCGGCAGGTGAGCTTCGATACAAAGGACGGGCTGACCGAATATTTAGCGGCTACCGCCCGGATGCTCAGGCCTTGGGCTGTGCCTACCACCACCCGATGGCGCAAATCCTCAGAATAAGCTCTTGGCATCTCTCTCCTCCTTTCATCTTCCCTATTTTGACACACAGCCGTCATGCCAATTCCAATTGAAGGAAAAATGCTCTAGAAAAAGTTCAGGCTGGTGCTGAGAGCATAATAAAACCTGTGATTGGCGTCGTTGATTCCCCATGATTGCAAGCGGAAATTGGAATTCGGAATCTCTGTATTTGTGAACGGTAATCCCGATCGTGCTGGATGTAATCGGTAGGATTTTCCAATTTTTTGCATTTCAGTAACGCAGGTGTCGTTTCCCAAGGAGTAGGATTTGCTCTGATTCAGGTTGATAGCACGCTTTCTGAAACAAATTGCCGCTGTCATTTCAGTACGATTTTTCTTATCAGGCAAAGAGAGCCGCCTGCTGTTAACCATGCGGGGAGGGAGTATTCGTTGTTGCCGACGATCAGTTTTTTCGCAAATTTTGTATACTTATCCGGGGGGCGTGAGAAGATATATTCATGCTGAGAAGCGCAGCTGGCAGCATGTCAATCGCTGAAGCTCCTGATGAATAAAGAGGTTTTTATTTTTCATTCTGAACGGTCGCGCCCGATCGCAGTTCCCGGGTTTATTTCAAACTTGCTGTACAGGCAGGTGAACGGCGCAGAGTGAAAGGGTTTCGGTGTATATTTATCTTGGGGGACATCTGCTGCAGCTCAAACATCCTTATAAATTTTTGGTGAATCCATACCATGACAGCAAAAAGTAAAGCTTCCAACGGGAATGAAGGTGAGGGTCAAGAAGGCGAACATGAGGATGCCACGCGCCGCGATTTTCTTTGTCTTTCCGGAGCGGCCTTCGGAGCGGCAGGGGCGGTGTATGCCGCTGCCTTTCTGATCAATTCTCTGAACCCGGCAAAAGATGCGCTGGCGCTGGCCACGATAGAGGTTGATATCAGCCAGATTCCTGTCGGAGCGGCCAGGACGGTCATGTGGCGCGGTAAACCGGTCTTCATTCGCCATCGCACTCCTGAAGAAATTGCACAGGCGCAGAAGGACGATAACGCGGCATTGATAGATAAAGAGACAGATTTCACGCGCGTCCAAAAACCGGAATGGTTGGTTGTCGTCGGTGTCTGCACCCATCTGGGCTGCGTGCCTGCCGGGCAGAAAGTCACTGATTCGCGTGGAGAATATGGCGGCTGGTTCTGCCCCTGCCATGGCTCGCATTACGATACTTCAGGCCGCATTCGCAAAGGCCCCGCGCCCAAAAATCTTGTGGTGCCACCTTATGCTTTTGTCAGTGATACGGTTGTGAAAATTGGCTAAAAGAGGAAATCCCAGGAGTCATAAATGAGCAGTACTGAACGCGCAGATTTCAAGAATCCGGTCATCAGGTGGATCGATCAGCGTCTTCCGGTTTTTACGCTGATGAGAAAAGAGTACAAGGTATTTCCCGTTCCCCGCAATATCAATTATTTTTGGAATTTCGGGGCGATCGCCCTGTTCATGCTGGTAGTGATGATGATTACCGGTATTGTGATGGCGATGCATTACACCGCTGATACCCGGTTTGCCTTTGATTCTGTCGAGCACATCATGCGCGATGTCAATGGGGGCTGGCTGATCCGTTATATCCATATGAACGGTGCCTCTTTCCTGTTTGTCGCGGTCTATATCCATATTTTTCGGGGGATATATTACGGTTCCTATAAAAAACCGCGTGAACTGCTCTGGATGCTGGGGGTGTTGATTTTTCTCCTGTTGATGGGGACGGCTTTTATCGGTCACGTTTTACCATGGGGGCAAATGTCGTTCTGGAGTGCAACGGTGATCACCAGCCTGTTTTCCGCTATTCCGCTAATCGGGGACAGTGTCGTCACGCTGCTGTGGGGGGGATTTTCCGTTGATAATCCAACTCTGACACGCTTCTTCATACTGCATTTTCTGCTCCCCTTCATCATTGTTTTCGTGTTGCTGCTGCATGTTTGCACGTTGCACGTTGCCGGATCGAACAATCCGCTGGGTATCGAGGCTAAAGGGCCGCAGGATACGCTGCCCTTCCATCCCTATTACACGATGCGAGATGTATTCGGATTGCTGGTTTTTCTGGTGATTTATGCCGTGTTTGTGTTCTACATGCCGAATGTGTTTAATCATCCGGACAATTATATTCCTGCCGATCCGCTGGTCACACCGGCACATATTACGCCAGAATGGTATTTTCTCCCGTTTTACGCCATGTTGCGCGCGATTACTTTTGATATCAGTATTCCATTTACGGATATTGTTCTGATTAATGCTAAGCTGGGCGGGGTAATCGCAATGTTCGGCTCCATCATTTTGCTGTTCTTTTTGCCCTGGCTGGACTTGCATCCAGTCCGCAGCGCACGTTTTCGCCCTCTGTTCCGTTTTTTTCTGCTTATCCTGGTAGTTGACTTCATCTTCCTGGGTTACGTTGGATTTCAGCCTGCAGATGCAGAGCTGCTGGATATTCCGCTCAATTATCTCGGCCTGGTGGCAACCGCTTATTATTATGCGTTCTTTCTGGTGGGAATGCCGCTACTCAGCAAAATTGAGAGAGGGCGTGAACTGCCTGTCAGTATTTATCAGCCGGGGTTACAGACGGACAATCACGCGGCCGATGGAAAGAATGAGTAAGGCCATGAGAACCATACAATTAATCCTTGTGGTATTGTTTTTCATGCCGGCAATGATGCTGTCGCCCGCCGCCCATGCAGCTGAGCCAGTTCAGCTGCCGCACCAGGACTGGCACTTTTCCGGGCCGCTGGGGACATTCGATCGCGCATCACTCCAGCGTGGCTACATGATCTACCGCAGGATTTGTTCCGCCTGCCACAGCATGAAACACGTAACTTTTCGCAATCTGGAAGATATTGGTTACAGCAAAGCGCAAATCAAGGCGATCGCCGCAGAATATACATATACTGACGGACCTGACGAGCAGGGCAGGATGTACGAGCGCCCCGGCCTGCCCAGTGATCATTTCAAATCACCCTATCCCAACCACAACGCGGCCAGAACTGTCAATAACGGCGCGCTGCCTCCTGACCTTTCCCTGATCATCAAAGCGCGTCACCACGGGCCTGACCATGTCTATGGTATCCTGACCGGTTTTGAAGCTCCTCCGGAAGGCGTGACGCTTCGTCCCGGGCAGTTCTGGAACCGATATATGCCCGGCCATATCATCGCGATGGTACCGCCACTGGCGGAAAATATCATCCCTTATGAAGATGGCACCCCCCAGACCGTGGAACAATACGCTCGCGACGTCGTGACATTCCTGACCTGGGCGGCCGAGCCCATGCTGGAAGACAGAAAACGTGCCGGAATGAAGGTACTGATTTTCCTGCTTATCTTTACAGGCATTATGTATGCCATTAAGAAAAGAGTCTGGGCTGCCGTACGTTGAACGGAACAATTATCGGTAGCAAGCAATTAAACATCAGCAGAATGCACAACCCGGCCTGCCCCGGGAAGTATCAGCGATTTTTACTGTGCGATCAGAATAAAAATCGTGGCTTTCTAGAGAAAGCTATTGAAGCTTGCATACTTCCTGAAATTCCTCGCCCTCGGGCACATATTGCTTCCATTCCTCCCAAGTAATTCCATTTCCAAATCAAAAGTGACGAGAAGGCGAGCCGCAGACAGTATGAACAATACGGCAAGGGGAAGCCGAAAAAGTAAGTTTTGATTTAGAATTTGAATAAGATTGCGATGCAAGGTCGCACAAAGGGTACAATAACCTGAGTTCGGGATAAGAAAAGAGAAGGTGAGCGCCAGCTTTTTTGCGTACG
>JBIQJX010000018.1:0-32658 GCA_044507105.1 Nitrosomonas sp. | reverse complement strand
ACCTGCCGGAGTACCGGCACAACTGAAATAAGAGAAGGAATATACGTGGCAGTTGGGATCGTTTCAGGTATGTGATGAACAATAAACTTTATATCAGGACTTTTGGCTGTCAAATGAATGAATATGATTCTGATAAGATGGCCGCTATTCTTTTGTCGGAAAAAGGAATGGAACTGACGGAGCGCCCTGAAGAGGCTAATTTGATTCTGTTTAATACCTGTTCAGTTCGGGAAAAAGCTCAGGAAAAAGTTTTTCATGATCTTGGTCGTGTACGGCATCTCAAAAACACTAACCCCGATTTATTAATAGGTGTTGGAGGTTGCGTGGCCAGCCAGGAGGGTGCTGAGATAGTCAGGCGTGCTCCGTTCGTTGACCTCGTATTTGGGCCGCAGACATTGCACCGATTACCGGATTTGATCGATGCCCGTATCCGTACTGGGCGGCCTCAGGTTGATATCACATTTCCCGAGATTGAGAAATTTGACCACTTGCCTCTTGCACGTACTGAAGGTGTCACTGCTTTTGTATCCATTATGGAAGGATGCAGCAAATATTGCAGTTTCTGTGTTGTGCCTTACACCCGGGGAGAAGAAATTTCCCGGCCATTCGAAGATGTGCTGACTGAAGTGGCGGGATTGGCGATTCAGGGAATTAAAGAAGTTACTCTGCTTGGTCAGAATGTTAACGCTTATCGCGGCAGAATGAATGATGGGGAAATTGCAGATTTTGCACTGCTGCTTGATTACATACATGAAATTCCTGGTATAGAGCGTATTCGGTTTACTACTTCTCATCCGCGAGAATTTACAGTACGCCTGATCGATATCTATCAGAAATTGCCGAAGGTGGTCAATCATGTGCATTTACCCGTTCAATCGGGCTCCGACAGAATTCTGGCTGCAATGAAGCGTGGCTATACTGCGATTGAGTATAAATCTATCATTCGCAGATTGCGTGCAATCCGGCCTGATATTTCGATTTCATCAGATTTTATTGTCGGATTTCCGGGTGAGACCGATGCTGATTTCGAGGCAACTATGAAACTGATTGAAGATGTAAAATTTGATGAGTCGTTCAGTTTTATTTATAGTCAGCGCCCGGGTACGCCCGCCTCTGATCTGCAGGATGATACGCCGCATCAGACAAAACTGGAAAGGTTGTATCGTTTGCAGGAAAGGATTCGGCTGAATGCACAAACATTCAGTGAAAATATGGTTAATACTGTTCAGCGTGTGTTAGTGGAAGGAACCTCCAAAAAGAAGCTGGATGAATATTGTGGAAGAACAGATAATAACCGGGTTGTCAATTTTGCCGGGGACCCGGATTTAGTGGGTCGTTTTGCTGATGTGAGGATTACAACGGTCTTGTCTCACACGCTACGCGGCGAAATACTCAATGTACGATGATCAAATATTATATATGACTTGCAATTCTACGCGAGCGCTGCCAGAATCAATATGTGGCAACAACGTTTACGAGAGAATTGAAGCCTAAACCTGTCGAACTGACATTTTCTCCCACGGATAATCAACGTCTGGCTAATTTGTGCGGAGTATTAGATGAAAATCTCAAACAGATAGAAGATACCCTTGATGTAGAGATTTCCCGTAGAGGCGGACATTTCAATCTCAATGGCCCTGTCAGCCAAACCCATCTTGCAGCTCAGGCACTGAAAAATTTTTATGATCAGTCCCACCATCATCTGAGTACCGAACAGATACAACTGGGCCTGATCGAGCTTAAAAACCTTTCCTTAGTTTCAGCAGCCGATTCAGGTGGTGCTGTAGCAGATTCCGGTTTGGCTCCTTTGCAACTTGTTACCCGTCGAGGCAACATACAGGGCCGTACCGTCCGCCAAACCACCTATCTTCGGCAAATCAAAGAACACGATATCACCTTCGGGATTGGTCCCGCCGGAACCGGAAAAACTTATCTTGCAGTGGCCTGTGCAGTAGACGCACTGGAGCGTGAGGCTGTCGGGCGGATTATTCTGGTACGTCCGGCAGTAGAAGCGGGAGAACGGCTGGGATTTTTGCCGGGTGATATGGTACAGAAAGTGGATCCTTATTTACGACCCCTGTATGACGCATTATATGATCTGATGGGTTTTGACAAAGCCAGCAAACAGTTCGAACGCGGTATTATTGAGATCGCTCCGCTGGCGTTTATGCGTGGCCGTACACTCAATCAATCGTTCATTATTCTGGATGAAGCGCAAAACACCACTCCGGAACAAATGAAAATGTTCCTGACACGTATTGGTTTTGGTTCGAAGGCAGTCGTTACAGGGGATATCACCCAGATTGATTTGCCTAAAAACCAGCAAAGTGGCCTGATTGAAGCAGAGCGGATACTTAAAAAAGTTCGGGGAATTGCTTTTACACGTTTCAAAACTGATGATGTAGTACGGCACCCACTGGTTCAGCGCATTGTGGATGCCTACGAAAAATATGCCGGTGACCGACAACCGCTTTGAAATTGCAAGTGGCAGGAACGATCTCAGATTAACCATACAGTTTGCGGTGAACGCGGTGGACCAAACTGAGATCCCGAGCCGGCTGTTGTTTCGTAAATGGGTCAAGGCAGGGTTGAATAAACCTGCAGAGATCGTTATTCGTATTGTGGGCAGGCATGAAGGGGAAACACTCAATCACAATTTCCGAGGAAAGCGCTCGGCAACTAATGTACTGACCTTTGTATATGCTGATGAAGCCCCGCTTTCAGGTGATATCGTACTGTGCGCGCCTGTGATCCGGGAAGAGGCACAGCAACAAGGCAAGAATTTGGTCGCGCATTATGCTCATCTCACCATACATGGTGTTTTGCATTTGCAAGGCTATGATCATGTCAGTGATAGAGATGCCGCTGTAATGGAATCTCTTGAGACTGAAATTATTACCCGGCTTGGTTACGCCGATCCCTATTTCATTCAATGAAATAATACAGCCGTCCGTTTGTCAGTCTTTTTTATTCCCGATGCAAAAATATCTCATGAACGATACTCCTTCCAAAGTCAGCTGGTTTGAGCATATCAGTACGTTACTTTCGCGCAAACCGGAGGATCGTGAGCAACTGCTTGCGTTACTTCATTCTGCTTATGAACGTAACTTGCTTGATGCAGACGCCTTAACCATGATTGAAGGAGTAATGCAAGTCTCAGAAATGCAGGTGCGGGATGTCATGATCCCGCGTTCACAAATGGATACAATTGATATCAATGAGAAACCCGATGAATTTATTCCATTTGTAATTGAAACGGCACATTCACGTTTCCCGGTTACAGACGGAAGTAAGGATCAGATTATTGGGGTTTTACTCGCCAAAGATCTGTTACGTTATTATGCAGGTAAGGAGGAATTCAATGTGCGGGACATGCTGCGCCCGGTGGTATACATACCTGAATCCAAAAGATTGAATATCCTTCTCAAAGATTTTCGCAGCAACCGTAACCATATCGCCATCGTCGTTGATGAATATGGCGGGGTGGCCGGTCTCGTCACCATTGAAGATGTACTGGAACAAATCGTCGGGGATATCGAGGATGAATACGATTTCGATGAGGATGATGCTTATATTGTTGCAGATACAAATGGTCATTATCGGGTTAAGGCAATTGCTGAAATATCAAGCTTTAACGAAATAGTGGGCGCAACATTCAGTGACAAGGATTTTGATACGATTGGCGGTCTGGTTATCAGTAAGTTTGGTCGACTTCCCAAGAACGGAGAGTCGATTATCATTGAAAATTTTAATTTTACAATCATGAGAGCTGACAGTCGTCGCCTGCATCTGCTGAAAGTAGAGCGAATCGGACCGGGTCTGCTTGATATTCCGGATTTGTCTCATTAAGGTTAATTTTCATTCTCACAATGCTCTGTATTCGGGCTGCTGGGCTGTAGCTGAAATTTATTTATGGCTCGAGCAGTTTGGCCTTGTTTTTGAACGTTAAAAACTCATGCTTGAAGAGTTCCATGATGTTATATCTGTCCTGGAAACTGGGATTGTATGCATTGAGCGTGTCAGGTGTGCGAGCGGGTAGCGGGCAGCTGCACTATCAATCAGAATCTTTGAGATGGATAAATGATCAGCTGCAGTTTCCTGGGTTTGAGAGATTTTTGAATAATCTGGGGAATTCACGACAATGTTATATAACGGGTATACTTCGAATTTATTACAAACCGGAATACAAACTACAAAGTAGAAGGTTAAAAATTGTCAAAGTTGATTTTTTATATATTCCCGTATCCTGGAAGCGTATGGCATGAGTGATCGTGAAATCGATCAGCAGCTGGTCGAACGGGTGCAACGGGGTGATAAGCACGCTTTTGATCTGCTGGTGATCAAATATCAGCGGAGACTTGCGCGTTTATTATCGCAATTTGTTCGTGATTCAGCTGAAGTGGAAGACATTGCACAGGAGACTTTTATCAAAGCTTACCGTGCATTACCTTCATTCCGCGGAGATAGTGCTTTTTATACGTGGTTGTATCGAATCGGGATTAATACCGCCAAGAATTTTTTGGTTTCGCAGGGACGTAAGGCACCTGCAACCATTAATGGCTTCGATGCCGAAGATGCGGAAAACTTTGAAGGCGCTGATCAGCTCCGGGAGATGAACACCCCCGAGAGTGAACTAATGGGAAAACAGGTTGCCCAAACCGTTAATCAGGCGCTGGAAGCTTTGCCGGAGGAGTTGCGAACAGCCATTATTCTCCGGGAAATTGAAGGGCTTAGCTATGAAGAGATTGCCGATATAATGGATTGTCCGATCGGTACGGTTCGTTCCCGGATATTCAGAGCGCGTGAGGCAGTAGCAGACAAGCTGCGCCCTTTGTTGGGTACAGATAAGAACAAGAGATGGTAACGAGAGGTGAGAATGTGAGAGATAAAGTATCTGAATTAATGGATGGTGAACTTGACGAGACAGATGCTGCCGGAGTGATTGGTGCAATACAGAGTAATAACGATTTATTCTCTGACTGGAAAGCCTATCATGTGATCGGGGATTCGTTACGTCGATCAGCTGTCCCTATGATAGATGTTTCACAGCATATCAGAAGTCGGTTAGTCAACGAACCGACTCTGTTAGTGCCCTATTTACACAAACCTTACGGGTATCAGAAGCAGAAATTGCTGGGATTTTCTGTAGCTGCTTCAATCGCGGTGCTGTCGATCGGATGGCTGATATCCCAGCCTGTAGAACAGCAGCATACAACACTTCAGGAAGTATATGTGGCTGAAAAAACAGACAAGGAGATGAGTACTTCAGATAATCATCGCCCGATACTTACTTTTCAGCCGGAATCAGCTTATATGTTGCCTTCAGTACCTGTGAACAACGGATATAACAGCTACCCTTGGGTGCATAGGGGATTTATACATAGCGGTACAGTCCATCATTCGCATCCTGGGATGCAACAGATTGCCGAGTCCTCTCAGGAACAATCTGCCCTGCCTGCAGAGTAATACAGATGGAGTAGTGCTATACACAAACTATATAGCTGTTGTGTTGTTTAGCTGAGAAGGCAGATATTTCCCTGTTTTTCTCAGGCAGGGAGATGTGAATTAAATAAAAGCAAGTGTGCTTGTATTGTGACATTATTTACTTGGAATTTACCGGGCCGGAATTCCGCAGATAATAAAAAATGGCCCTTAACTCTTAGTTTACAATCCTGTCGTCTTCTTGTGTCGCATCTGACAACAGGATTATGAATGTATATTGATGATGAAACCTCAGAATAATTTCCACCCGAAAGAAAAATTAGAATCTAGTGCCGCTATTGCATGCGTATGGAGGTGGCCGGGAACTACACTAATGATGTTTTTGGTAATGTTCGGATTGTCTTCCCAATTGCAGGCAGGAAATTTACCGGATTTTACCGGCTTGGTGGAAAAACATGGGGAAGCAGTGGTCAATATCAGTACTGTTCAGACCCAGCAGATCGGGGCCAGTCAGTTTTTTCCTGAAATTCCTAATATCCCTGAAGATTCTCCCTTTTACGAGTTTTTCCGCAGATACATGCAACCTTTCTCAGGTCCCAGGAAGTATGAATCCCGATCTCTTGGTTCAGGTTTTGTTATAAGCAAGGATGGTTACATCCTGACCAATGCGCATGTGGTCGAATCGGCCAATGAAATTACTGTCAGGCTGACTGATAAGCGTGAATTTAATGCGGAGGTAATTGGGGCCGATCGAAAGACTGATATAGCATTGCTTAAAATAGAGGCGGATAATTTGCCGGTGGTGACTCAGGGTAATCCTGACCGGCTCAAGGTGGGTGAATGGGTGATTGCCATTGGGGCTCCCTTTGGCTTCGAGAATACAGTTACGGCAGGTATAGTAAGTGCAAAAGGGCGCTCCCTGGCCCAGGAAAACTATGTTCCTTTCATACAAACTGATGTGGCAATTAATCCGGGCAATTCAGGCGGTCCGCTGTTCAATATGCAGGGGGAAGTGGTCGGTATCAATTCCCAGATATACAGTCGTACCGGCGGCTTTATGGGGCTTTCTTTCGCTATTCCGATTGACGTTGCTGCAGAGATCGCCAGTCAGCTCAAGACCTACGGCAAGATTTCCCGAGGGAAAATTGGTGTCGTAATACAAGAGATGACGGATGAATTAGCCGAATCTTTCGGTCTGGATAAATCACGCGGAGCGCTGGTGGTTTCCGTGGAAAAAAATGGTCCAGCCGACAAGGCTGGTATCAAAGTAAGGGATGTCATTCTGAAATTTGACGGCAAAGACATCGAAGCTTCCAGCGATTTGCCGCGTATCGTAGGGAATACGAAGCCTGGCTCCAAAGTATCCATTGAAGTGTGGCGTAACGGGTCGGTTCAAAAGCTGGCTGCTTCAGTTGGTGAAATGCCGGCAGAGAATGATACCTCCAGATATAAACAGAGCAAATCGGGAGATGCTACTACCAGCAGACTTGGCCTTGCTTTGAGGGAGCTGTCTGAGAGTCAGAAAAAGCAGCTTGGTGTGGAGAACGGTTTATTGGTTGAAGAGGTATATGACGGAATTGCCGGTAACGCAGGTATACGCCGCGGCGATATTATTTTGGGTTTTAACAATCAGGACGTAAAGTCTGTTCAACAATTCAATAAATTATTGGATGACGCCAAAAAAGGGAAGAATGTCGCTTTGCTAATAAAAAGAGGGGATGTTACGACCTTTATTACCATAAAAATCGATAAGTGACCTATGTTGGCTTGATATTTGTATGGACACTCCGGCAGACCTCAAAAAATTGATCGTATATGGAAGAGAAGGATGTCATCTCTGTGAAGAGATGATTGATTCTCTTCGGATTTTGCAAAAAGAGGTCAGATTTGAATTCGACGTGATCAATATTGATGAGGATGAAAATCTAGTCGAATTATATAATGAGCGCGTTCCTGTCTTGTTTGCTGTCAAAGAACAAAAAGAATTGTGTCATTATTTTTTTGATTCCACTGTAATTAAGGCTTATCTCTCCTGAACTTCGGTTATTTTACGGAGTATCCGTCAAAACCATCGGGCAAAGCCCCTCTTTCCGTTGGGTATTTCCTCTTCTTAAGCTGACAAATTGTTCTATCTGGTCCAAAAGCGGGAGGAATCTATCTTCCCCTGGCCGATTTGTATACAATCTTCCCTTTCGTATCTGAGTGTTTACAATTTTCCATTCTTGTGGGAATTTCAATTGATGCAGCATATCCGTAATTTTTCCATTATTGCCCATATTGATCATGGCAAATCTACACTTGCCGACCGTATCATTCAGTTTTGTGGAGGTTTGTCTGATCGTGAAATGGAAGAGCAGGTACTTGATTCAATGGATCTGGAACGCGAACGTGGCATCACCATCAAGGCACAAACAGCAGCTTTACATTATCAGGCGAGAGACGGTATAGATTATCTGCTGAATCTGATCGATACACCGGGCCATGTCGATTTTTCTTATGAAGTATCCCGTTCGCTATCCGCCTGTGAGGGCGCTTTACTGGTTGTCGATGCTTCCCAGGGCGTGGAAGCCCAGACTGTTGCAAATTGCTATACCGCGATTGAGCAGGGTGTCGAAGTCATTCCGGTACTGAACAAGATTGATTTGCCTGCAGCAGATCCGCTTAGAGTAATTGCCGAGATCGAGGACATTATCGGGATCGAAGCCAAGAATGCATTACGCATCAGCGCTAAAACCGGTGAGGGAATAGCTGAAGTCCTGGAAATGGTCGTGGCGCAGATTCCACCCCCAAAGGGGAATATTGATGCGCCGTTGAAGGCATTGATAATAGACTCCTGGTTCGACAGTTATGTGGGCGTCGTTATGCTGGTCAGAGTGGTGGACGGTGTGCTGAAGTCTGGTAACAAAATTCTGCTCATGTCAGGTAAAACCAGTCATTTGTGTGAACAAGTGGGTGTATTTCAGCCAAAAGCGGTAAACCGGGAATCGCTAAGTGCCGGTGAAGTGGGTTTCGTGATTTCAGGTATGAAGGATTTGAAGTCAGCCAAAGTAGGTGATACGGTGACACGGGTTGATCGTCCTGCTACTGAACCTTTGGCCGGCTTTAAGGAAATCAAGCCACAGGTTTTCGCCGGGCTTTATCCGGTAGAATCCAATCAATACGATGCATTGCGTGGGGCACTGGAGAAGCTGCAACTGAACGATGCCTCCTTGCATTTTGAACCGGAAACCTCACAGGCGCTCGGTTTCGGATTTCGTTGCGGGTTTCTGGGGTTATTACATCTGGATATCGTGCAGGAGCGGCTGGAACGGGAATACGATATGGATCTCATTACTACTGCACCCACAGTAGTGTATCAGATCATTATGCGGGACAGCCAGATCCTGGAAATCGAGAATCCATCCAAATTACCGGATATATCCAGCATAGAAGAAATACAGGAGCCCATCATTACTGCCACTATCCTGGTTCCCGAAGAATATGTCGGTGCTGTAATAACGCTGTGTGTTGGCAAACGTGGTATCCAAAAAAACATGCAATATATGGGCAGGCAGATAATGCTGGTCTATGAAATGCCACTTAATGAAGTTGTCATGGATTTCTTTGATAAATTGAAATCCGTAAGTCGCGGCTATGCTTCACTGGATTATGAATTTAAAGAGTTCCGGGCTGCCGATCTGGTCAAGCTCGACATACTGATCAATGGTGAACGGGTGGATGCCCTGTCCCTGATTGTACATCGCGCCAGCAGTCAGCAACGTGGACGGGAGCTGGCGCAGAAAATGCGTGAACTCATTCCGCGGCAAATGTTTGATATTGCGGTGCAGGCAGCGATTGGTGCACATATCGTGGCACGAGAGAATGTCAAAGCTCTGCGCAAAAATGTACTGGCAAAATGCTATGGAGGAGATATTACACGCAAACGTAAACTGCTGGAGAAGCAGAAAGCAGGGAAGAAACGTATGAAAAGGGTGGGAAATGTGGAAATTCCTCAGGCAGCATTCCTTGCCATTTTACAGGTGGACGGCAAATAAACAATGCGAGAGCGGAATGGGATGAATGCATTTGGCCAGCATATTTCTCAAGGTCAATAAAAGTACTGAGGCGCTATGAATTTTCCTTTGGTATTACTTATTTTGTTGGTAATTACGGGCGGGGTCTGGCTGCTTGATCACTTATTGCTGAGGCACAAGCGTGCCCCTGATAGGGGTGAGCCATGGTGGATTGAATATCCTAAAAGTTTTTTCCCTATTATTCTAATCGTATTTTGTTTGCGCTCATTTCTGGTAGAACCTTTCAAAATCCCTTCCGGTTCTATGATTCCAACGTTGCTGGTAGGAGATTTTATATTGGTCAACAAATATACCTACGGGATCAGGTTGCCGGTAATAAATCTCAAAATTATTGATATGAATGAGCCAGAGCGTGGCGAAGTAATGGTATTTCGTTTTCCGGAAGATCCATCAATCGATTATATTAAACGGGTAGTGGGGGTACCGGGTGATACGGTTGCTTATCGTAATAAGCAATTGAGTATAAATGGTATTCCTGTTCACTTGGAGCCAAGTGGGGATTACAAATATATCGAATCTGGACTGGTATATATTTATACTCAGCGATTTAAAGAAAGTATGGATGGGAAGGAATACAGTATTCTGATTAATCAGGAATTGCCAGATATACAGTTGTCCGCAATCCATCACTTTCCCAAGCGGGATCATTGTACTTTTGACCGGACTGGTTTTTCCTGCACTATTCCGGAGGGTAATTATTTTACTTTGGGAGATAATCGTGACGGCAGCAGCGATAGCCGTTACTGGGGGTTTGTGCCGGAAGATCATATCATTGGTAAGGCTTTCCTGATTTGGTGGAATTTCAATGATCTGAGCAGGATAGGGACTTTGATTAAATAAATTATTTGAATCTTTAGAATAGGAGTCGCGAGACATTTATGCATTCAGTATATTCCCCGATAAGCAGAAAGCAGCAGGGGATAAGTCTGCCCGGTCTGCTGGTATGGTCCATAATAATCATGCTGGTTGCAATTCTGGGAATGAGGCTGATTCCTTCCTTCATTGAGTTTGCTGCGGTCAAGCGTGCTCTGGTGGCAACTGCCAGTGATCCTGAGCTGCAAAATGCAGCAGTGAAAGAGTTTCAGCTGGCTTTTGACAAACGCGCCGCGGTTGAGGGAATCAAATCGGTGAGCGGGCGTGATATTGTTATAAAAAAACAGAATGAGCAGGTGATACTGAGTGTCAGTTATGCAGTTAAAGAGCCTTTATTTGCAAATGTTTCCCTGTTGATCGATTTCGATGTCGCCAGTAATTAATGAGCAGTCGCAAGTTTTTAGCGCGAAACCTGAAGCGCAAAGATGCAAGAGAGGTAAAAGAAAGGGATTACACGATTTTTTTTCGCAAAATCGGATATGTGTTCAAACGATCAGATCTGTTCCAGGAAGCATTAACGCATCGCAGCTTTGGTTTTCCAAATAATGAGCGTCTCGAATTTCTGGGTGACAGTGTACTGAACTGTACGATATCTATATTGTTATACAAGCATTTTCCATTCCTCCCGGAAGGAGATCTGACCCGGCTGCGTGCTAATTTTGTCAACCAGCAGGCTTTGTATCAGCTTGCCTCTAAGCTGGATATCGGGGATCTGGTGTTACTCGGTGATGGCGAACGTAAAAGTGGCGGATACCGCCGTCCATCCATTCTGGCGGATGCGCTGGAAGCAATCATTGGAGCCATCTACCTGGAAAGTGGATTCAAAGAAGTCGAGCAGGTAGTTACGGGATTGTACGGTCCGATGATACAGGGGCTGGACCCTGACACATTTGGCAAGGATCCCAAAACTCTATTGCAGGAATACCTGCAGAGCCGCAAAATAGAATTACCTGAATACTGCCTGCTTTCTGCAGAGGGAAATACTCATGCACAGACATTCCATGTTGAATGTGTGATCGCCCGATTTCACATCCGTACGACAGGTGAAGGCACCAGTCGGCGCCGGGCCGAGCAGGAGGCCGCGCGTCAGGCTTATGAGCTGGCTGTCGAGCGGCATTGAGTCGTATACGCATTTGCAAATCGCAAAGATATCCGGCGTTTTTGATTGATCTGATTTTTTTATCTGGACAGCTCTTTACCCATGAGTACATCCGGTTATAAGACTGGTTTTATTTCTATTGTGGGGCGGCCCAATGTTGGTAAATCCACTTTGTTGAATCATCTGATTAAACAAAAGATCAGTATTACTTCCAGAAAAGCCCAAACTACTCGGTATCGGATCCATGGAATATTGACCGATGAGCAGGCACAATTCATTTTTGTAGATACACCCGGTTTTCAGGTGCGTCATCGCAGCCAGCTCAATCAGGCGATGAACCGGATTGTGGTCCAGAGTATGCAGGATGTGGATGTCATCGTATTGGTAATTGAAGCCGGACAGTGTGGTCAGCAGGATGAACTGGTTCTCAGGAAATTACCCCGGAATCGTCCCGTGATTCTGGTGGTTAACAAAATCGATTTGCTACAGGACAAATTACAATTACTCCCATTTATGCAAAAAATGGCTGATTTGTATGATTTTTCAGACATCATCCCGGTCAGTGCCTTGCGGAACGAACAATTGCCTCAGCTGGTGGAAACCATCCGTCATTATTTGCCGGAAGGTTTACCTTTATTTACCGAAGATGAGATTACTGATCGCAGTGAGCGATTCCTGGCAGCAGAATTACTGCGTGAAAAAATATTTCGGCAAGTAGGAGAAGAGGTACCTTATTCAGTCAGCGTGGTCATCGAGCAATTCACCGTGGAAGGTGAGCTGCGTCGTATCTATGCCTGTATTCTGGTTGAGAAAGCCAACCAGAAAGCCATCATCATTGGCAGGCAAGGAAAAAGAATGAAGGAAATGGCTACACAGGCACGTAAGGATATGGAAGCATTATTTGGCGGCAAGGTATATCTTGAGGTGTGGGTCAAAGTGAAAACCGGCTGGGCAGATGATGCGGCGATACTAAAGAGCCTGGGGTATGAATAAAACAGAAAATTGCTGCCACTGATGGTTTTGCTTGTATGACATCGAATACAGGCCGGGTGGTATGAGAAATACTGGAAAATTGATAATCGGAATTAACCGGGAAAACTGAATAATCATGATAACTCTGGGTGTTAATATCGACCATGTGGCAACGGTACGGCAGGCACGGGGCACCGCTTATCCTTCTCCGGTCGAGGCGGCGCTGGTTGCCGAGACTGCGGGCGCAGATGCCATCACTTTGCATCTGCGTGAGGACCGGCGCCACATTCAGGAGGAAGATGTGGAAATTCTGCGTGCCCGGCTTAAAACTCGCATGAATCTGGAAAGTGCAGTAACAGAAGAAATGATCGCATTTGCCTGTCGTATCAAACCGCATGATATTTGTCTGGTTCCGGAACGCCGCGAGGAATTGACAACCGAAGGCGGACTGGATGTCATCCGGCATTTTGAACAGGTGAAAGCTGCTTGTGAGCGCCTCACCCAGGCCGGGATCCGTGTTTCACTGTTCGTCGACGCACAGGCCGAGCAAATCAATGCTGCAGTCGAGGCGGGGGCGCCGGTGATTGAATTACATACCGGTCATTATGCAGATAGCAAAGCTGCTGTCGAACAGGAGACTGAGCTGGAAACGATACGTGCCATGGCGGCGTATGGCCGCCGCCAGGGATTGCAGGTCAATGCCGGGCATGGACTGCATTACCAGAATACCGGACCGGTTGCAGCAATACCGGAATTGTCCGAGTTGAATATTGGACATGCCATCGTTGCCCGGGCATTATTCGTCGGTTTTGCCGAAGCCGTTCGCGAAATGAAACTGCTGATCCAGAAGGCTCATGCATGATATACGGTATCGGTACCGATCTGGTTGATCCTGCCCGCATTACCCGCTCCCTAGAACGTTATGGAGAACGTTTCGCCAGACGTGTGCTGGCGGAATCCGAATGGCCTGGTTATCTCGAACATACCAGGCCAGCAGTATTTCTCGCAAAGCGGTTCGCTGCCAAAGAAGCTTTTTCCAAGGCGACCGGTACAGGTTTACGCGCACCGGTTATATTCGGCAATATTGCTATTCAGCATGATACTCAGGGGAAGCCCTACTTTCAGTTTTATCAGGAACTGGCGCAATGGGTAAGGCAGCGCGGTATCATTAGACATCACCTTTCCATTAGCGATGAATTGACCCTGGCGAGCGCTTTCGTCATTTTGGAAAAATAAATATGTCTCTCGGCCCGGTTATGCTCGATATTACAGGTACAGAACTGTCCGAGCATGACCGGACCCGGTTGCTGCATCCGCTTGTGGGCGGTGTTATTCTATTTACCCGTAATTATGCATCACCAGCACAGCTGACCGCCCTGACGGCAGAAATACACACCTTACGTAATCCTCCTTTGCTTATTGCAGTGGATCAGGAAGGAGGCAGGGTGCAACGTTTCCGGGAGGGTTTTACGCATTTGCCGGCAATGCGTGTGCTGGGAGAGATGTGGGACAGGCATCCTCAGCAAGCACGTCATCTGGCCCGGCAAACCGGCTATGTCCTGGCTTCGGAATTAAAAGCCTGCGGAGTCGATCTGTGTTTCACGCCGGTGCTTGATTTGGATTACGGACAGAGTAGTGTAATCAGCGACCGTGCGTTTCATCGGGAACCACAAGCGGTTACCGAGCTGGCTCATGATCTGATGTACGGTCTGAAATCAGCCGGAATGGAGGCGGTTGGCAAGCATTTCCCCGGACATGGGGGAATTAAGGCGGATACCCATATTGAAACTGCCGTCGATCCGCGTCCCTACGTGGATATCGAGATGGAAGATCTGATGCCGTTTCACCGGATGATTGGCTGCGGACTTGCCGGCATTATGGCCGCACATGTCATCTACCCTGCAGTGGATGCATATCCGGCTGGTTTTTCCAGTGAATGGCTGCAAGTTATATTGCGTAACAGCCTGGATTTTGAAGGCTGTATCTTTAGCGATGATCTGTGTATGAGTGCAGCCAGGGGTTATGGGGATATTACCCGGCGTGCCGCCCGGGCGCTGCGGGCAGGATGCGATATGGTGCTGGTATGTAACGATACCGGTTCTGCAGATCAGTTGCTTGATTCCCTGCAATGGGAATTATCTGCGGCCAGCATGGCTCGGTTGGTACGTATGCGGGGGCGACACAGTATATCTTCCATGCGTCAACTATATGGAATGAGACAATTTGTCGATGCAGCGAGAGAGGTCGGTACAATGGTAAGTGATGGAGCGTCCTCATAAAATCTCGGATTTTGTTCCAACAGATAGTGGGATAAGCGGGTCGGATATTTTGATAAACAGTTTTTATACTTGAAGAATATGGATAAAACATTCGATGTGGCAGTCATTGGAGCAGGTCCCGGCGGTTATGTGGCCGCTATTCGCTGTGCGCAATTGGGACTTGATACGGTATGTATTGACGACTGGGAAAATGAGCAGGGCAAGCCAAGTCTGGGCGGTACCTGTCTCAATGTCGGCTGCATTCCTTCCAAGGCTCTGCTGGAATCTTCCGAGAATTATGCGCGTGCGGGAAATAAGTTTGCTGAACATGGTATCAGGCTGGAGGGATTGTCGATAGAGGTGCCTTCCATGCTTGCCCGCAAAGATAAGATAGTCAAGGCATTTACCGGCGGAATTACAATGTTGTTCAAAAAAAACAAAGTAAGTACTTTACACGGTCGGGCCGCATTGCAAAAACGTAAGGGGGAGGAAAGTATTTGGGAAATCCGGATCGATGAGGGTGAGAAGTTGATTCAGGCCCGGCATGTCATCATTGCTACGGGCTCTTCTCCACGGACATTGGAGATAGCACCCGTGGACGGTATCAGCATTCTTGATAATGCAGGAGCCCTGGCCTTGCCGGAAGTGCCTGAACAGTTGGGTGTCATTGGTGCTGGGGTTATCGGTCTGGAGTTGGGGAGTGTATGGCGCCGACTCGGTGCGGAAGTAACGTTACTGGAAGCACAACCTGATTTTCTGGCGGCAGCAGATGAGCAGGTCGCTAAAGAGGCGTATAAAATTCTGACTCGTGAAACCGGGCTGGTCATTCATACCGGTGTTGAGATCAAATCGACCAAAGTAGACAAAAATGGTGTAAATATTGAGTATACCGATCGGGAAGGAGCGCTGCAGAAATTGCAGGTTAGCAAACTTGTCGTAGCAGTGGGAAGAGTTCCCAATACTGCCGGTCTGGGTGCGGAAGAAGCGGGCCTGAAGCTCGATGAGCGCGGGTATATTGAAGTGGATGAATTTTGTCGGACCAGTCTGCCGGATGTGTATGCAGTGGGAGATGTCGTCAGAGGTCCGATGCTGGCACACAAAGCCTCAGAGGAAGGTGTTGCTGTTGCAGAATGGATTGCATCAAACCTGCGTAGTACACCGGATTCATCTGCCCGGGTTGATCTGGAAGTAATGCCATGGGTCATTTATACCGCACCGGAGATTGCCTGGGTTGGTAAAACCGAGCAGACACTCAAGGCGGAAGGTATTGCTTACAAGGCAGGACAGTTCCCCTTCATGGCTAATGGACGCGCCCGTGCCCTGGGGGAGACGGGAGGGTTCGTCAAAATCCTGGCTGATGCTGAAAATGATCGAATTTTGGGAGTACATATGATAGGCCCTTATGTTTCAGAGATGATTGCCGAAGCTGTAGTCGCCATGGAATTTGCTGCCAGCAGTGAGGATCTGGCGCGTATTGTACATGCTCATCCTTCACTTTCTGAAGTGCTGCACGAGGCTGCACTGGGTGTGGATAAACGGGCAATTCATATCTGAATAAATTATCTCTGGCTACGAGATTTCTGACTGATTGCTTCCAGGAGGCTGCATGAGACTGATATTTTTGTGTTTATTGCTGGTTTCACTGTCTGTGTCCGCTGCTTCAGATGCAGAAAGACAGATTCGAGAACTGGAAACCGGAATCGTACAATTGCAGCAGGAGCAGCAGATTTTATTCCAGCAGTTTCAGATGCTTCAGGAATTGAGGCGTCATGAAATGACACAGGGAGATGAAGCACTGCTTCCCCGGAGCGATGTGGTTATTGGCGGAGAAATTCCACAGTATGAGAATGTAACGAGGCGCCGGAAGGAACGTCTTGACCGGATACAGCGTTATACCAGTGATCTGAATGAATTGTACAGACGCTATCAGGAAACAGAAAACGAAAGACGGGCGCTGATCGAACAATTAAATGGGTTGAGGCTGGGGAAGAGCGCCTCTATAGAAGAATGACAGCCTTTCGCTCCGGATTACGAAGAAAGTTGAGTCCTTCGCTGTATAGTAGATCGTAGGACTAAACACCTAAATACTCAGACCCACCGGGTAGAACAAATCAATTGCTTCGATCGGGTGTTTGGCTCCTGAAGGGGCGTAATATCCATAATCAGATAACTCAGTAGGAGCGATGTAGCCGACGATCTGTTCAAGTTCGGCAAGTCGTACACCTTGCCTGACCAGATGGAGAATATAAGTATGACGCAGTTCCTCAGCGGAAATCCGCTCCGAAGCAGAGAGGCCGGCATCAACCTGCAGGCAAGTCAGTAAAGCTTCCAGGTCTTCCTCATGCAGGGGACGTCCGGCAGGGTCAGTCAGACAATAGCCATGTTGATTATAAAGTGCCGCAAAAGCAGGGTGCAAGGGGATCGTCCTGGGAGGAAGGCTTTTAATGATTAGTGTATTGTGATCAATGTCATCATTTTTCAGGGTTGAGATCTCGCTCAAGGTCAGTCCGCTCAGTAACAGGATGAGTAACTGTTTTTCTCTGATGCCGGCAGTCTGAAACAATGCAATGATCTGCGCTGACGAGAGTTCATCCACTTTTATTTGTTGTCCAAGGGCCTGTAAAGGCGCCTGAGGCAGGTTCTCCTGTGTCGGGGGTAAAGCCCCCAGTCCGCTGCGGGGCAGACTGTCTTTATTGTGAAGATGGATGCCAGATAAATGAATAGCCAGCTTTTCCTGTTCTCTGCGTGTCAGGAATTCAACTATCCAGACAGCAGCCAGACCCAGCAACAGAGAGGTCAGCAGGGCAATCATGGCATTCCATTGGTAATCCGGTCTGATAGGATGATGAGGCAGGAAGGCGCGTTCGATAACATCAACATACGGATATTTTCCGGTATGTTGTGTCTCGATCTGGACTAATCGTCCTTGCGTGTCCCGAAAAAGCTGTTCCAGCCTTTCCAGATCGGATTTCAGGGCATCATGCTCAACGAAACGAGCAGTGAATTCAGCGGCTTTCTCTCTGTGTAAGTCCAGCTGTTCCTGTATTGAACGTGTAGCCTGTTGGGCAGCAGCGTACTCCTGCTCAGCTTCGCTGACGACTATGGCCTGTCCTCCCTGACGTACACGCTGAATTTCCGTGTCCAATGCTGCCAGTTTGTCAGGTATCACTTTCAGGGAAGGTGATAGTGCCATATATTCACGGGTATATTGGCGATCCAGTTCTTCCAGCTGCTCGCGCAATTCCTGCGCCCGCTTTTCAAGTGCACTCAGAGTGCGTGTATCTTCCATGGGCACGACAGCCTGTCCCCTCGCAATCGATTTTCTGATCGCATCGAGCCGTGCTTTTGCCTTGACTTCTGCTTCGCTGGCCGTATTGAGTGAGTCGTTCAAACCTTTGAGACGTGCCAGTGCTTCATTGTCTGCACGTTCAATCGAAACGATATCGTTATATTTTCTGAAATGCTCCAGCTCAAGTCTTTTCTGTTCAATTTTGTCTGTCAGCGTGGCCAGCTCTTCCTGTATCATTTCCATCGTTGATCCCTTAGAGCGGGCGATTTCTTCTGCTCGTGCGTCCAGATAGACATCGATCCATGTATTGATGAGCAGGGGTAGTAGGGCAGCGTCGCTTCCTTCAGCAAGCATTTCTACCAGATTGGTATCGGCTACCGGTCGCACGTCAAGCATGAGGCGAATATCTGAAGGTGTCAGGCCCGCAGCAGATTCAGGGTCCTTCCTGTTTTGCAGCCGGTTTGCGGTTTCAGTCAGCAGTTCCGAACCTAGCAGGATCTGTTTCTGAATGGCAACGTGCTGGATATCCGCTTCCGTGCTGCTCTGATCGATTGCCGTTCGGGCTACTGTCAGTAAGGTAGCGTAACTCTGATAGATTGCCGGTTGTAGAAAAATATAACTGAGTGAAAGTAGCGAGCAGCCCAGAAAAACTATGGTAAAGATTGTCAGCCTGGTGGGCTTGAGCCGCGCCAGGTGGTGCATAAGAGAACGTCTTCCCTCCTCGACAGATAAAGTATTTTCCAATCGAGGTATCTCTTTTCTCATGCTTTCTCCATTAGTAACAGATTGATTCAGGGAGAAGTCGAGTATGAAAACCGCTGCTATTTAAATCCGATTTCAGATTGATTACCCGGCCAAATACTACACTATGAATGGCGGCAACTGTATTCGGTTCAATCAGGGAGATCAGATCGCTTTCCCATTTTTATTGATATCCTCCATTGTTCCAGGGGAAGTGTCTTTATTTACAGAGGAAAGATAAGATAAAGAACAAATGTCTTCTCCGGGAAAAATATGCTATCCGCTGTTTCTGAGTCCGGTAGCCACGCCATTGATAGTCAGATGAATAGCACGACGTACCATATCATCATCATCTCCTGAGCGGTAGCGTCGGAGTAATTCCACCTGCAGGTGGTTTAACAGATCGATATAGGGAGTTCGAATTCGGATGCTGCGTGCTAGCGTGGGGTTTTCCTGTAGAAGCTCCGTATGGCCGGTGATGGTAAACAGCCATTTCACACATTGTCCCCATTCTGTCCGAATGCTAGTGAAAATGTTCTGGCGTAACTCGGGATCAGTGACCAGCTCCGCGTAGCGTGATCCAATACCCAGATCACTTTTTGCCAGTACCATATCCATATTGGAAAGCAGCGTCTGCATAAAAGGCCAGGTACGATACATTTCCTGCAGCAGCTCCAGCGCCTCACGTTCCCGTTCCGCCTGCTGAACAAAATTTCCGATTGCTGTACCAAATCCATACCAGCCGGGGATCATAGTACGATTGAGACTCCAGCTGAATACCCAGGGAATAGCGCGCAAGTCTTCGATCTTGTCAGAAGGCCGGCGCGAAGTCGGACGACTGCCAATATGCAGGCCGGCGATTTCACGGATCGGAGTGGATTCCTGAAAGAATTGCGTGAATCCGGGGGTTTCGTAAACCAGTTCACGATAAGCCGCATATGCCTTCGATGATAATTCTTCCATGATCTGGTAATACTGTGGAGCATGATAATTGATGGCATCGTGATTGAGCAACGTGGATTCGATAGTAGCCGCCACCAGGGTTTCGAGATTACGCCGGCCGATTTCAGGATCTGTATATTTGCTGGCGATTACCTCCCCTTGTTCGGTCAATCTGATCTGACCACTGACACTGCCCGGTGGTTGTGCGAGTATTCCCTGATAACTGGGGCCGCCACCACGTCCCACAGTGCCTCCCCTGCCATGAAACAGCCGTAACCGAATGCCATGGCGGTTAAATACCCTGGTCAGTTCGATTTCGGCTTTGTATATCTCCCAGTTTGAAGTGACGAATCCGCCATCCTTGTTGCTGTCGGAGTAACCCAGCATGACTTCCTGCAGATTGCCTCTGGCCTGTAAAAGCTCACGGTAGGAAGGGAGAGTAAACAGTTCTTCCATAATGGCAGAGCAGCCACGCAGATCATCGATCGTTTCGAACAACGGGATGATATTCATACCGGAGCGGGGATTTTCGCCAGCCTGCAACAACCCGACTTCCTTCAGCAGTAATACCACCTCCAATATATGTGCAACGCTCGTCGTCATGGAGATGATGTAATTGGGCAGGGCGGCATGGCCAAAACGACGCTGAATTTCAGCGGCCATTTTCAAAATACGCAGCTCGCCCTGGGTAATGTCGGAGTACTCTGAATAAGATGAAATCAGAGAGCGTTTACTTCCGATCGCCGCCAGCAGTCGTGCAACACGTTCTTCTTTGGATAATTCAAGATAGCTCCGGTCGTATTGCGAATTTTTTTCAAACAGCTCAGCCACGACCTGTTCATGTATCCTGCTGTGCTGGCGCATATCCAGTGGAGCAAGATGAAATCCGAAGACATCGACTGTGCGTCGCAGATCGCGTAAGGCTCCCCGGGTCAGCCAATCTGACTGATGCTGTTTGAGGGAACGGATAACGATATCGAGATCATGCACGAATTCGGCACTGTCGGCATAGGGTTCAACGGAATTTTCCTGAGGCCGCCCGCTAATTGTGTGGCCCAGGTGTTTGCCGGTTGCAAGCAGGCGTGCATGAATGCCCAGGAACACTCGCCGGTAAGGTTCATCGATTCTGCTTGCAGGCAGACCAGGTGCGGTGGAAGCGAGTCCTTCCAGCTCACTGGTAACTTTGATCAGGCGTTCGGTCAGACTCATGGTCTGGCCGATTTTTTCTACTTCATGGATATAAAAGTCCAGTATCAGTGCTGAATGACGCTCAGCCGCATGCAGCATGATCTGATGAGTAACAAAGGGGTTTCCATCCCGGTCTCCTCCTATCCAGCTGCCGATCCGAAGGAACGAGGCGATGCGGGGAGCTGCTTTGTCCATATGCCGCTCCAGTACATCCTCGATCTTGGCATAAATGTAGGGAATCTGGCTCAGAAAGGTATAGTGATAATAAATCAGTCCGTTTTCGATTTCATCCTGTACAGTCAGTCGGACCGAACGCAACATGCGAGTCTGCCACAATGTCTGGATGGCAGTACGCAGTCCTTCCTCGTTATGACGCAACTCGTTGGGCGTGAGCTGGGTACGATCCCGCTCCTTGAGTAAACGTTGTATTTTCAGCTGATAATCCAGAATACTGCGGCGCTGTACTTCTGTGGGATGCGCAGTCAGCACTGGAGAAATAAGTGCCCTGGCAAAAAAATCTTCCAGTTGTTCGGCGTTGACCCCTTTAGCAATCACCCGTTCCAGTGCCAGTGTCACACTGCCATCCTGGGGCGGAGAGCCAGCACGTAAATGAGCACGTCGTCGGCGGTTGTGATGCAGATCCTCGGCAATATTCGAGAGCAGGGAGAAATAGCTGAACGCACGTACGACTGCAATGGTTTCCTTATGACTCAGATGATTGAGAATTGTCTCCAACTCATGCCGAGCTTCCTGATCCTGTTCACGGCGAAAACGGACTGCTGTTTGACGGATGGTTTCAACCAGATCAAACATGGTCTCCCCCTCCAGTTCACGTATGGTATCTCCCAGCATGCGTCCCAGCAAACGAATATCCTCCCGCAACGGATGGTCTTTTTCGTTGGGAGTATTTTTCTCGGCGATAACGTTTGCATGGGTATTCAGACTCATTGACGCATGTCTCCTGTGATCGTAGGTTCGGGGTGCTGCAAAGATGGGGATGCAGTTACCGGCTGCCGTCCTTCCTGAGGGCGACCGTGCTAGAATTGCAGCGTTGCTTCAAAATCAAATTCCTGTTATGTCCAATCCTGAAAAAATTGTTATCGCTTCACGCGAAAGCCAGCTTGCTCTATGGCAGGCAAATTTTATTCGAAGCCGTTTGCTCGAATTATACCCGCAAACTGAAATCACCATACTTGGCATGACAACCAGAGGAGATCAAATTCTGGATACTTCTTTGTCAAAGATCGGTGGCAAAGGTCTGTTCATTAAAGAACTTGAACAGGCTCTGGAAGATGGTCGCGCAGATATTGCCGTACATTCCATGAAGGATGTCCCCATGAATGTGCCGCCCGGGTTCAGGCTGGCCGCCATTACTGAACGGGAAGATCCGCGTGATGCATTTGTTTCCAATGATTTTTCCACGCTGGAGGGATTGCCTGCCGGCAGTGTGGTAGGCACCTCCAGTCTGCGGCGCGAATCGCAGTTACGTGCCGGTTTCCCCCATCTGCAGGTACGTCCGCTGCGCGGTAATGTACAAACAAGATTGCGCAAGCTGGATGAAGGGGAATACAGTGCGATTATTCTGGCTGCAGCGGGGCTGAAGCGGCTGGAGCTGGATTATCGTATCAGTGCGTTGTTGTCACCCGAGCTGAGCCTGCCGGCAGTGGGACAGGGTGCCCTGGGGATCGAGTGCCGTGAAAACGATCTGGATATGGTCGAATGGATGCGGCCGTTGCATCACGTCATGACTGCATATTGTGTAGAGGCTGAGCGGGCGATGAGTCGTGTACTGGGAGGCAGTTGTCAGGTGCCTCTGGGCGGCTTTGCAGAGATTCTCGAGGATGTACTGACCTTGCGCGGTTTCGTTGCTACGCCAGATGGAACAAAAATGATTGCAGACAAGTTATGCGGTAAACCGGAATCGGGAAAACTGGTCGGTGAGCAACTGGCACAGAATCTGAAAGCTCATGGTGCACAGGAAATCCTTGCAGCACTGGTTTCTGAAGATGATTGAGGCGAAAATTGTTGCATAACCGGCTGACGGGCATAGGAGTATTAGTTACGCGCCCGGCACATCAGGCCGGTTACCTGATTGCGCGGATCAGTGAGCTGGGTGGCCAGCCATGGTTATTTCCGGTGCTGGAGATTTCCGATAGTGAAAACAGGCAATCTTTGCTTGATCTGGTCGCACGCTTCGATGATTTCGATCTGGCCATTTTTGTCAGCCCTAATGCGGTGGAGAAAACGATGCCCCTAATCCAGGCCAATCGTATCTGGCCTGCTCATACACATATTGCTGTCGTAGGTGCGGGAAGTGCGCGCATACTCGAGCGCTACGGTATTACTGATGTAATCGTACCGGATGATGGGTCTGACAGTGAGGCACTGTTGCGTATGCCACAATTGCAATCAATGCAGGGCAGGCGGGTTGTGATTTTTCGCGGTAATGGCGGACGGAAGCTGCTGGGTGACACATTACGTCAGCGGGGAGCCAGTGTCGAATATGCAGAATGTTATCGTCGCTGTAAGCCGGAAGCAGATCCTGTGTCCTTGCTGCAGCACTGGGGTGAAAACGGGATTCAAGCAGTGATCGTAACCAGCAGTGAGGGTCTGGATAATTTATTTGACATGATTGGGGAAACCGGCCAACAATTGCTCAAAAATACAGTTTTGTTCACGGCTCATGATCGGATCGTACGGAAAGCAAAGGAACGGGGAATTATCAAGATATACCGCACTCCTGTCGGAGATGAGGGAACAATGCAGGGCCTGCTGAAATATTTTAACGACATGCAATCACACTGAAATTACCTGCTGACCATATGAATAAGCGCATTCAGCCCGCGACTTCGGGAACGGTTCGCCGTTTGGCTCTTTTCATACTGTTAATGCTGGTGATTGCGATGGCCCTCATGTTGTGGAAATGGGCCGGGAAGCGCGGCTATATTGCTGATATGGAGTATTCCTTCGTACAGTATCTGGCCGATGCTGATGTTTTCAGTAATCGCTCACGCAGAATGCTGGCTGAAATTGAAGCAGGAAAAGCGGAAACTGAACAGCGATTGACCCGGCTGGCTGAAAATATGCTTGCTCCTCGGGAGCAGTATCCTGCTATTGTAAAGCTGTCCGATGATGAGGATGCTGACAGCAAGTCGGATATCCGGATTCTGGGCGCAGCAGAACGCCTTATCGTCTCAGCTGAACAGCATCTGCAAATGACAGGCGATATCCGTTCTGCACTGGCCTCTCTGGAGTATGCGCAGGAATTGCTGCAATCCAGTGAAATACTGCGTTCTTCTGCGTCGAGTGTCAGACTGGCCGGAGATATCGAACAGCTCAAAATACTACTTGCTACAGATATTTCGGAAACCTATCAGGATATTACAGCACTTTCCGATTGGATTGATGATCTGCCTCTCGCGATGGAGACGCAGTTGCTTGAAGTTAATCTGGCAGAAAAACAAGAAGATGTATCCGAGGCAGGCTTATGGCATCGTTATTTGCATGAAATCCGAGAAGATCTCAGCCGTCTGGTCAAAATTGAAAAAACAGTCGGGCCGGAGACACCCTTGCTGTCACCTTCCCAAGTACATCTTTTACGAGAAAATGTCAGGTTGCAGTTGACGCTGGCCCGTCTTGCACTGCTTACCCGAGATGGGAACAGTTTTCGTTCCGCTCTGAAATCGGCGGCGGACTGGATCAACCGATATTATGATGTACGGGTTCAGTCAGTCAGAAATATGGTGGGAGAGCTGAGTAGATTAGCTGGTGCTGATATCGGAGTACAGTTGCCGAATCTGGGGAAAACCCTGAAAACTGTGCATCGCGATCAACTCGTGCTGAAAGGGGAGGATGAATGAAACTGGTGTTATGGGTGCTGATATTATTTGCAGCCGCGGCAGTCATCGTGCTGACTGCCTACTACAATACGGGTTCGGTGTTGTTCACCGTACCGCCCTATACGGTCGAACTTGCATTTAATACGTTTATCATAATCTTGCTGTTTATCTTTGTTATATTTTATGTATTGTTAAGGACTCTGCTCGGGTTGTCCGACATACGTAAACGGTTGCGAGACAAAAGAGCCGAGCAATTGACCTGGGCTGGCCTGAAAGCATTTTTTGAAGTCCGTTATGACAAAGCGGTGGAAGCTGCAGAAAAAGCCTTCAGATTAACCGATATGCAGACTGTTAAAGCCTTGAATGCGATCGTTGCAGCACGTTCGGCTCATCAGCAGAGAGATTATCCACAGCGCGACCGTTTGCTGGCTGCAGCCGGAGAACAGGTGCCTGCAGAAAGGGCGTTGAAGCTGATTACTGAAGCGGAGCTGATGCTGGATGAGGGGCGTTATGCCGATGCATTGGCTGCTCTGCAATCCCTTTATTCATCTGGTGGACTGCAAAGTACCGCCGTGCTCCAGCTGGAGTTGAAAGCCCGCCAGATGGCGGGAGACTGGGATACGGTGCTGGAATTGACAGAGGTGCTGGCCAATCGTCATCCTGTCGACAGGGCGCTGGTCGGTGAACTGCGACATCGTGCGCATCTGGAAAATATCAGAAAGAATGCAGCGGATACTGTTTCATTGAGAAAATACTGGCGCAATCTGTCCTGGCAAGAGAAACTCGACGGAAAACTGGCGGTGGCAGCTGCACGTGCATTGATGACACTGGGAGATAATACCACTGCACAAAAAATCATTGAGAACGGATTAGATGTCCAGCCACACCCCGAACTGATCGCATTATATGCAGATTGTTTGAGCGGAAGTGTCAGCTGGCAGATACAACGGGCCGAAAGCTGGCTTGGTAAATATCCGAACAATGCCGATCTATTGCTGACTCTGGGAAGATTATGTACTTATGGTGAATTATGGGGTAAGGCGCAAAATTACCTGGAAGCGAGTCTGTCGATCGAACCAGGTTATCCGGCACATCTGGCGCTGGCACAGCTGCTGGAAGAACTGGGCAGGCACGAAGCAGCAAGCGAGCATTATCGCAAAGGACTGGATTTTGCACTGAAGCAGATTGGTATTGCCTGATCTCACTCAGGTGGCAGGTTTTGAAGGAATGAATGCATCGGAAAAGAAATTTTCACTTTGCAGATCGTGCTGACGGGTGAAATCGTCGAAAGCTGCCTGTACCATAGCGGGGGCTCCGCAGGCGTATACCTGACAACCGGATAATGTTGCCATATCCTCCATGACAGCCTGATGGACCAGGCCGGTCCGCCCCTGCCAGTTATCACCGGGTAGAGGTTCGGAGAGCACCGGTACATAGGTGAAGTTTGGATTCTCTGCTTCCCATTTTTTTGCCAGATCATCCAGATAAAGACCCTCCCTGGTTCGCGTACCCCAGTACAATATCATTTTATTGTCTATAAACGGGGTATTTTCCGTATGGAAAATATGTTCCAGCATACTTTTTACCGGGGCAAAACCGGTACCGCCGGCAAGGAAGATGATGGGAGCGTTATTTTTGGGGGGATCATACAGAAAAAACGAACCCAGTGGACCTTCAAACCGCAGAATATCTTTCTCTTTCATGCGTGAGAAGACATATTCCGAAAATACTCCACCCGCGTAATTGCGTGCATGCAACTGCAGAAATTCATCATCCCGTGGAGCATTGGCCAGTGAGAAGCTGCGGCGCTGACCGTCTTTCATCAAAATATCGATATATTGCCCGGGCAGAAATTGCAATCGTTCATTTGCGGGCAATTTCAGATAAATGATCATTACATCTGATGCAACGTGTTCAAGTTTATGCACGCGGCAGGGCATAGTACGAATTCGGATATCCTTGACAGCTTCAATTTCCCGGCATTCTATTTCCAGATCGGACAGTGGTCGGGCACAGCAAAAAAGCGCTGAGCCCTGGCTTTTTTCCAGCTCTGTCAGTACTGATTCGTCATAAGCGCCGTAATCGACCGATCCCTGTACAATTCTTCCTTTGCAGGTGCCACAGGAGCCATTCCGACATCCGTAAGATAAAGACAGCCCCTGGCGCAAGGCTGCTTCGAGAATGGTTTCTGCCGGTTCGGCAGTGATGGTGCGGCCGCTTGGCCGGAAGGTGATACGATAAGGCTCCATCGGGAGAAATGTTAATAAATATTGGTTATGAAAAACAGACTGTTGATCGTGGGATGCGGTGACATCGCGCTGAGGGCGGCGGGCCTGCTCAAGAAACGGTACCGACTGTTCGGTTTATGCCGCAGAGCCGAAAATTTTGATAATCTTCGGGCATATGGCATTCAGCCGGTGGCCGGCGATCTTGATGAGCCTGCAAGTCTGGATAAGCTGTCAGGTCTTGCTGCTCATGCTATTCTGCATCTTGCTCCACCTCCCGGTCAGGGTCGGCACGATACGCGTACATCGCATCTGCTGACGGCGCTTTCCCGACACTCGTCAAAGACGCAAGAAAAGATACTACCACAACAGCTGATCTATATCAGTACTAGCGGCGTATATGGGGATTGCGGTGGCCGTTGGGTTAGTGAAAATCATCCAGTAAATCCTAACAATCCACGCGCCTGGCGACGCGTGGATGCAGAGCGGCAGGTCAGAAACTGGGGAATACGGCATAGAGTGCGCGTGTCGATTTTGCGAGTGCCAGGTATCTATGCACAAGATCGTCTTCCGCTTGCCCGCCTCCGGCAAGGTACGCCCACCCTGCTGCAAAGTGAGGACAGTTATAGCAATCATATTCATGCAGAGGATCTGGTCCGTATTATCGGGGCGGTATTGCGTTCCGGTAAGCCAGGGAGGATATATCATGCCAGCGACGATTCTGGCATGAAAATGGGTGATTATTTCGATCTGGTGGCAGATCGCTTTGATTTACCGCGGCCGCGAAAAGTTAGCCGCCAGGAAGCCGCCAGGGTAATTGCCCCTGGTTTGTTATCCTTTATGCTGGAATCAAGGCGTCTGACCAATGATCGTATCAAACGGGAATTGCACGTCCGGTTGCTTTATCCGACGGTTGCCGCCTATCTGGCTGAAATCGAACGGACCCCGGCTAAATGATCCTGAAATTATTGCCGTAATAGCCATGATCCGAATCAGAAAGATAAGGAGGGACGGGTATGGCGACTATTGCGAGATCAGAAAAGGCAGTCAGAGAATTCAATTTTTTATGGGAAGGAAAAGACAGAGCCGGTAAGGTCGTCAAGGGGGAGATGCGGGCGGCAGGTGCCATTGTGGTAACTTCGACCTTGCGCCGCCAGGGTATCAGAGTAACGAAAGTTACCCGGGCCCGGGCAGGTGGAAGAATTACCGACAAGGATATTACTTTGTTTACGCGTCAGCTTGCGACAATGATGAAATCCGGGGTACCTCTACTGCAGGCTTTCGATATTGTCGGCAAAGGGCACAGTAATCGCGCAGTCGGAAAATTACTGATGGGTATTAAAACAGATGTAGAAACAGGCAGCAATCTGGCAGATGCATTTCGGAAGCATCCGCTTTATTTTGATTCCCTGTTTTGTAACCTGGTGGCAGCAGGAGAGGCGGCAGGTATTCTGGACAGCCTGCTTGACAGGCTGGCCACTTATAAAGAAAAGATTCAGGTAATCAAAGGCAAAATCAAATCAGCACTGTTTTATCCTGTTTCTATTATCGTAGTTGCTTTTATCATTACCGCAGTAATCATGATATTTGTAATTCCGGCTTTTAAGGAGCTTTTTCAGGGTTTTGGGGCTGATTTACCTACTCCAACCTTGATGGTCATGGCAGTTTCCGATTTTTTTGTGGATTACTGGTGGGCTCTATTTGCCGGAATTGGCGGCGGATTATATGCATTTTTCTATGCCTGGAAACGCTCCACGGCAATGCAGCGCATCATGGACCGGCTGGCTCTGAGACTGCCGATTTTTGGAGAAGTGATCCGTAAAGCCACGATTGCCCGCTGGTCACGTACCCTTGCAACTATGTTCGCAGCAGGTGTGCCGCTGGTCGAAGCCCTCAATTCAGTTGCAGGTGCAGCCGGTAATCAAGTCTATTATGAAGCAACTCGAAATATTCAGCATGAAGTTAGTACTGGCAGCAGCCTGGTAGAGGCGATGGTCGCCACGCATGTTTTTCCGGGGATGGTATTGCAGATGGTAGCCATTGGTGAAGAATCAGGTTCACTCGATGCTATGCTCAGTAAAATTGCGGATTTTTTTGAGGCTGAGGTGGATGACGCGGTAGAAGCACTTTCCAGCCTGATGGAGCCGCTTATCATGGTAGTGCTGGGGACACTCATCGGCGGCATGGTGGTTGCGATGTACCTGCCTATCTTTAAAATGGGCCAGGTTGTGGGATAACGAAATACCATCCTGCCAGGATCAGCGCAAAACAAATTGTATATGACTTTATTCGATGCTCTGCGAAATTCACCGGCTCTGTTAATTTCATTTGTTACGGTGATCGGCCTTATTTCAGGGAGCTTCCTGAATGTTGTAATTCATCGGTTACCTGTAATGCTGAAGCAGGAGTGGTTGCGGCAGTGTGCTGAATTACGTGGAGAACAGAGTGAAGTATTGCCGGTATTTAACCTCGTTGTTCCACGGTCCGGTTGTCCGCAATGCGGCTATAAAATTTCCGCATGGGAGAATATCCCGATTATCAGTTACCTTTTTCTCCGCGGGCGCTGCGCAAATTGCCATGCTTATATTTCCCTGTATTATCCGCTGGTCGAAGCACTGACGGCTATTCTCAGCGGTTTTACTGCCTGGCATTTCGGGTTCGGAGGAATGCTGATTGCTGCCCTGATTTTTGTATGGGCCATGATTGCTCTAACGTTTATAGACCTGAATACCCAGCTGTTACCGGACAGTATCACCCAACCGTTACTGTGGACAGGTCTGATACTGAACCTGCACAATGGTTTTACCGATATTTACTCTGCTGTTATGGGAGCGATTGCGGGCTATCTTATTCTCTGGAGTGTGTACTGGCTGTTCAGGCTGATTACCGGCAAAGAGGGAATGGGGTATGGTGATTTTAAGTTGCTGGCTGCTATCGGTGCCTGGCTGGGATGGCAATTGTTGCCGCTGGTAATTTTGTTTTCTTCCATGGCAGGTGTTGTTGCCGGCATGATTCTAATACTGGTTGGAAATCGTTCAGGAAATACTGCGCTGCCGTTCGGCCCTTACCTGGCAGGGGGCGGATTGATTGCCTTGTTCTGGGGACATCAGATCAATCAGGCTTATCTTGCCTTGTTTTAATACATGACACTGATCATCGGATTGACGGGAGGGGTGGGCAGCGGCAAGACCAGTGCTGCCGATTTGTTTAAAGAACTGGGTATCGGCATTATCGATACTGATCAGATTGCGCATGAACTGACAGGACCCGCAGGTACCGCCATTGAGGCGATTCGTCTTACGTTCGGTAACAGCTTTATTCGGAAAGATAGTTCACTGGATCGATCTGCCATGCGCAAACAGATATTTTCTGATACAGCAGCAAGACATAAGCTGGAATCGATACTTCATCCGCTGATCTACCAGGAAGCTGTAAGCCGTATTCCATCCATTCGTTCCGGATACGGCATTCTGGTCGTACCCTTGTTACTGGAAACCGATAATTATCTCAAACTGGTCGACCGCGTACTAGTAATTGATTGTCCTGAATCTTTGCAAATCGCCCGCACTTCTCTGCGCAGTGGACTGAGCGAGGAGGAAGTGCGTGCCATGATGGCTACGCAATGTTCACGCAGTGAACGACTTGCGCAGGCTGATGACGTGATTGTCAATGATTCCGGCAGACACCATCTGCAGCAGCAGGTACAGGCGTTACATCGAAAATATCTTACTCTCACCCGATCATCACAGTAATCGAACGGTTCTGGTAACATACCTGCATGCCGCCATTTTCTGATATGCTGTAAAAAAATCCAACGTCATGTAATTACCGTGATCTGCTACGAACTGCCGCTGAACGAACGTATTCGCACCTTGTTGCGACTTGAGGATTTATTCGACAAAATTGATTTTTTTTCAGCCAGGGATACCTCATACGAGCACCACGCTGCACTGGTTGCTTTATTTGAGATCCTGGATGTGACCAGCAGAGCTGATCTCAAATCGGATCTGTTGCAGGAGCTGGACAAGCAGCGGACTATGCTGGAAGGTCTGCGCAGTAACCCGGAAGTGTCCGAGGAGACACTTACTCGTCTGTTAGATGATATTCGGACTGCCTTTCGAGGGCTGCTTGCTATACCGGGCAGAATTGGTGGCCATCTGCGGGACGACGAATGGTTAATGAGTGTCAAGCAGCGCATGAATATCCCCGGGGGCGCCTGTGAGTTCGATTTGCCAACTTATCATTATTGGCTGAATATGGCTCCTGAAATACGACTGGCTGATTTCAGAGATTGGGTTGTGCCATTTACCCCGATTCGGAGTGGGATCAATATTATCCTGAATATGTTGAGGAACAGTGGTAAAGCTTTTCACTTTACTGCTGCCGGGGGGGTGTTCCAGCAGACAGGTTCAGCATATCAGGCTCACCTTCTACGTCTGCATATCAGTGAGGAATTTCCCTGTATCCCCGAGATCAGTGCCAGCAAATACGCACTCAACATACGTTTCGTTCCTCTGCAAGCTGACGACAAGACAAGTGTCTATGAAGAAGATATACCTTTTGAGCTGACTTTCTGCAGCTTGTGAGAGATGAGACGATCGAATGGAGGCGAAATTGGAAAAATCTCCTGTCGTAAATTGTCCGCAATGCGGTGAAATCGTGGTGTGGGAAAAGTCCAGCAGCTTTCGTCCGTTTTGCTCGGAACGATGCAAAATGCTTGATCTGGGACAGTGGGCAACAGATACTTACCGGATTCCAGATACCGAAACGCCCGGAAAGGAGGATCCGGAAGTCTGAGCTGTTTGCGGGGACTGTTCGTACTGTGACGGTTCCTATTTATTCCGCTCCTGCGAAATATTGCCACGATCAGAAGGATCGGGGAGTCTGTCATTTGTCAATAAAAAAAGGAAATCATCATGAAAACCGTTGAACATCTGCTGCAGGAAAAAGGGCATACTGTCGTTGCCGTTGGGCCGGATGATTCAGTATTTGATGCCATGCAGAAAATGGCAGCCAATAATATCGGTGCGTTGCTGGTGATGAAGGGTGAGAAGCCTGTGGGTATTCTTACAGAGCGTGATTTTTCCAGAAAAGCCTATCTGCTGGATAAGCCAGTAAAAGATACGCAAGTAAAGGAAATTATGACGCGTCAGGTAGTTTATGTCAGATTGAACAATACCAATGAAGACTGTATGGCTTTGATGACAGAAATGCGTGTCCGACATTTACCCGTTATGGATGACAGTAAGGTTGTCGGTCTGCTTTCAATTGGAGATTTAGTAAAAGATACCGTTTCAAACTATCAGTTTGTTATTCATCAGCTCGAACGCTATATTTACGATACACCGAAAATATAACATTGAGTGAATCGGTTTGAGCTTGCATGTAATCAGGTCGCAAATTCCGTTAGGCAGGCGGCGGTAGATAAGTAAAGTTCTCTTTATTCTCCCATTATGCTGGTCAGGTTAAATCGAGGCTGTGTCTGCCTGTCAGTGATGTTGTTACTGCTGGATGGCCTGTACATGCTACCATCGCGCGTTCCTCCTCAACGTCTGCTTCTATTTCCAAATCAAAAATGACGAGAAGGCGAGCCGCAGACAGTATGAACAATACGGCAAGGGGAGGCCGGCAAAGTAAGTTTTGATTTAGAATTGGAATGAGTATCAGAAAGGGATGATCAACCTCAACCAGGCTATGGAGCCCCGGAAACGATTCTT
>JBIQJX010000098.1:0-4779 GCA_044507105.1 Nitrosomonas sp. | reverse complement strand
TCGATAGTATCAACTCCTGGAAATATCGTGCCAGTCATGTCACTCGCAAAAAATAAAGGCAGCAACGCTGAACACCGGGCTGCTATCTTTCTTCAGCAACAAAAACTGAGATTACTGAAAAAAAATTATCGCTGCCGTTTCGGCGAAATCGATTTGATCATGCAGGAAGGCGATACAGTGGTATTCGTCGAAGTCAGGATGCGCACCGGAGACCGATTTGGCGGAGCAGCCGCGAGTATCACTACCGCCAAGCAGGCTAAACTGACTCTTGCCGCCCGGCATTACCTTGCCGGATGCGATGACAGTTTTCCCTGCCGTTTTGACGTAATTCTGATATCCGGAAACGGGGAAGATGAAATTGAGTGGATACAAAATGCATTTGATGCGACCTGATTCCCTGCCCTATCCGGCAATCAGGGCTCATTCCTTGAACCGGATATCGATCCGGCCCTCTGCCACCTGAATATGTTCTATACCATCGGCAAAGGATTTCCAAAAACCGGGATCGACACCGAATTCACTGACCAGGTCGATATTTTTCAGCCCGCCCAGCCACGCATTAGGAACGGGAATTCCCATGATGCTGATTCCCTTAAGAATGATCACAGGTTTATCCCGATGATAAGCCATCCCGACACCGGCATTCAGGCGCAATGTTTTACCGCCCAGTACCGGAAAATCCTCTTCCAGTGGAAGAAGCAGCTTTGCACTGACGAGATCCTCGGCAAAATCGATAGCCAGCTTCTCTGCAAGATCGGTATTTTTGGCCAGCAGTGCATTCATTTCCCGTTCTGTAAAACTGACATCACGCCGGGCGCCTTCCTCCGAGTACTGCTCCGGTTGCAGAAAACCGTCCTCATCGATTTCCCCTTCGATATCCCGGTTTCGATTCATGCGCGATGATGAAAACTCGGGGTCATAACCGATCAGTTTCAGTTTCTGCAACAGGGTCTTCTCTTCTTTTTCATTCAAGGTAACGGGTTTGAAGGAGGAAACAAAGATATAGGTTTTGAGTACCCAGTAAGTACCCGCCGCCGTCACTATGACAGTAATCAAAACGATCAGCAGTATATGAGTCCAATGCATAGAAGCTTTTTTGCCCGTGTTCTCAGTTGAATCCATTTTTCATGCTTACAGATGTGAAAAAAATGCCTCCGGTCACGTCATGACCGGTAAGCGCGTTGATGTTCCCATACCGAACTCCTTCACACGGGTTGGAAAAATTGATACTTGCTCAGGATGATAAACAACGAATATCCGTCCCAAGGAGTCATTCGTTTATTTTCGGCAATGCAATACAAATACTACACTTGCCTTGAGGCATTAACAAACTGGCGAGGCACTCAAATAAAATCTAAAGTGTCGGTAGGTCAAGCAGAGTATTGACCAGTTTCTTTTCAATCGAACTGTAGCGGATATCGCTGCTGCGCAGGTTAGATGATCTGCCCCAGGCAGGATTTTGTCGCAAAATATCGATGATCTCTCCCCAGTCATCAGGCAGTTTGCCCCGCTCCGGTAACTGATCCACCTGATCGGCATAACATGCAGCATGGCCGCGATGCATCAGCTTGTCCAGTAATTGCTGCTGACGCAGATACAATAGCTGCAGCGTATTGTCATCTGCACACAGCCAGCGGGTTCCCCGGATTTTTGCCTGAATTTCCTTGCCATAGCGTCTGAATGTGGACCATCCGGTCCCGGCGAGCGCCCCCAGTATGCTGGCTGCCCCCAGGCTCAGCCCGCCTACCATCAGATCAATCCCCGCGCCCGCAGCAGCTCCTTTGAGTGCAGCGCTGCCCACATCCAGACCATAGGCTTTCAATACACCCGGTGCGAACAGATCGAGCTGCCAGTAGCCATCGCGTACCGGGATTTTCTGTAACGCGATATCTTTGTCCGTGAAATTGAACATCTTCAGTAAATCATTCAGGCAATGTTGTTCTGCCTGACGAATGAAATCCTGTAACTTCAGCGCCGCCGAGGATGTATCGGCGGACTCTCCGGGATCACCCGTGTGTTCGCGGTGACAGGCTGCTGTCGTGATCAGGTCAGCAATACGCCTGGCTGCAGACAGGCAGAGTTGATGCCACACGGTTGCACGATAGTCGATCAATCGCTGCAACCGGGTATAGTGTACTTCTGCCAGGCTTTGTATCTTCTGATACAGGCGCTTTTCGGCTTCAAAAGTAAATGCGACGGTATCCAGCTCAAGCGAGGCGTGGATATTGAAAACAGCCAGTTTTTTTCGCCACAGATCAAGCTCAGCCCGATGTGCTGCAATAAAGTTGAATACCGGGATGATAGGCTTCATTGCCTTGCTGAGTATCTCAATCTCGACAAGATATTTTTCCAGTACCGGTTCGCGTACATCGATCACATACAACAGCACATCACTGCGTAACACCTGCCGGATAACTTTGGCTTCCTGTTCCAGCGGATCATTGAGGGAAGTGCCGGCCATGAATTTTTCCAGCAACTCATTCTGAGTCAGGAGTGTGTCTTTTACTGCTATGGCCTGCAACTTCTCCTGCAGGGCATAAGCGTCTTCAATTCCCGGAGTATCATGCAAGTTGAGCACAGCCTCACTGCCGGCGAAAATAGTGGCTCGTTCGACATGGCGGGTAGTACCCGCTGCATCTTCCACTTTGCCGAAACTGGCACTGCGCAGCATGGTGCGAATCAGTGAAGTTTTTCCTGTATTGGTATGGCCAACGACTGCAACTTCAAGCAGTGAGGTTTCCCGTTCGGGTACAGCTTGTGTGTCAGGATGATTGGCCATCAGGTAATCACATGTTCAGCCGGAATGGCACAGGCCTGTGCAAGCCTGAACCAAGCCAGTTTGCGCGATTCCGTAACCGGGATTGCTTTACTGTTGTGCAACAGCACCAGCCACACATGGCCGGAAACCAATGCTGCCAGCTCTCCTATCATTCGCTGCACGCCCCGATCAGGCAGTCGATGTGCCGCCACACCAATCAACAGCTCCCCATCGAATTTTCTGATTTTATTGGAAACCCGAGTGAAGGTGGCCCGATCCGTTATATTCTCCTTGCACACCATTTCCTTCGGCCAGACTGCATGCTCATCCAGTTCGATACCGATTACCAGTGTCTCTGCAGACAAATGTCGGCCCCGGCTTACGCGAGCAGGCAATACCGGCGCCTCCGTGATACCGGGATCAGTATCAATCACACTGGTTATGAACTCATTGGCAATCAGACTCTGGCGTAAATTGACATAGTAAGGCAGATACAAATCCAGCCTGTAGCGGTGCTCTGATAATTTCAGCATGAAGTATGCAAGTCCGACCAGCATCAGCCGGGGCAATAACCCGTAAACGACCAGTGCGCCCACCAGAAATTCTGCCCAGGCACTTCGCGTCAGAGAATCCTGCATAGCAGCCCCAATCCGGCTGGCTGCAATCTGCTGGCTGTCCGGTGAAACCAGACCGATGAACTCCATGGGAGCAGCCAGCAATCGGGTCAGTTCAGGCAGGCTGTTTTCCGGAAGTAATGTAGTGCCCCAGACAAAATCATATTGTTTTGCCATCATCAGCAAAATCAGAATTGCCATCCCTGCAAACAGATAAACCAGCCAGAACTGGTGAGTCAATATACTGATGCGCCATTTACCTGCCCGGCCGGACAGACAGACTTCCCACCAGGCGCGTGCAGCAAGCGCGCCAATCGAGTCACTCTCTTTTTTCCTGAACTGTAAAGGTAGCCAGCAAGCCAGTTGTGCGGCAATGCCTGCACTCAATCCCTGAATATTCAGTAAAATTCCGATACACCATAACAGCATCGATAAAAAATTGAATCCGAGCAACACGACCAGCAGCCAGTAAATATTCAATGTCGAAGATTCACTGGCGGCATTAATGGCTGCCAGCGTTCCCAGCAAGGCGGCCAGTACCAGAATGATTCTGCTGGCGCGCAGAAACAGTTTTTCGGGCTGTCGGAGGATATCGCTCAGCCCATTATCCTGAATCAGACGATGGGCACGATCCAACAACTTTCCCAAAAAAACCGTGTAATCGAACCCGGGTATCGGATGCAGCTCCATATCTGCAATACCAGCGTACGAAAGCGCCTGTCCCTGCCCGGTTTCGATATGCCGTAATTGCTCGAGTTGGACCAGATCATTAAAACTGTGGGTTGTGGTGGCCATTACGATTGATATCAAAACGGAAAAAATAAAAACCGGATGCTGGAATGATTAACCCGCCATCCGACTTTCCATGACCGATTATCCGGGCAGAAGAAATTATACGATGACGGAAAAGGGTCACCTCATTCCAGTAAATCGCACCCGTGATAAATCCGTAAAATTGCAGCAAACCGTATAATTTGCTTCCCGCTGTACTGAAAAAGCAGGATACTTGAAAATTGAAAAATAACAGTGAAACAGTTTATTCGCTCCAGCAAGCATGTCATCTATGAAGCCCGTTGCAGTTCTCAGGTTTTTCCCGATCGAAGGGCCGGGCTATTTTGCCACATTTCTTGATCACCATCATATTCCCTGGGAACTGATCTGTCTGGATGAAGAAGTGCCGCCCCCCGACAACGTGGAAATATATAGTGGCCTCGTATTAATGGGCGGCCCCATGAGTGTGCATGATAAATTACCCTGGATTAATCCCGTTCTGTCCCTTATCAGGCAGGCAATCGCAGCGGATATACCTGTTCTGGGGCACTGCCTGGGCGGACAACTCCTGTCGACGGCGTTGGGTGGAAACGTAACAGATAATCCCCTCACGGAACTGGGTTGGGGGCAGGTAAA
>JBIQJX010000097.1:0-4836 GCA_044507105.1 Nitrosomonas sp. | reverse complement strand
AACCACCGACACAAGGATTTTCAGTCCTCTGCTCTACCGACTGAGCTACTTGGCCCCAGAATAATCAGGAATCCGTAAATTTCTAATGGCGCGCCCGGCAGGATTCGAACCCACGACCCCTTGGTTCGTAGCCAAGTACTCTATCCAACTGAGCTACGGGCGCCTTCAATTTCAATCTAAAAGATCGTTCATTTCTTTTACTTATTTTACGATCGTTTTAATAAACAACCCGTAGTTTGTCCGGGAAGCTGTGCATAATGTTACATTCAGGTCTTTTTGTCAAGAATCGGAGGGTTTTCTGTATGATCAAGAAGGATCATCCACCGGTTATCAGAAATTATTGAGTTCAATTTTAAGTGCCTGGATGTTACGCTCATGTGAAGCAACCTGATTGCGTAATTGAAGGATATCACGGTGATCTGGTACATTTGGGGGAGTCTGGAGAGTCAGATCAAGTGTCTGCAGAACATTTTCCAGCAATTTGGTTTCAGCAGCCAGTTCCCCGGTGAGAATCTGGCGGCGCTTTATATCCCGTTGCTGCTGCTGAGGTTTGCTGACTTTGGGATAACCCTTGGCAGCGATCGTGGTTATTGCCGCGCTAGGCTTTACAGCTGTGCGACGCGAGGTGACGGAAGGAAATACGTTGAATTGGAGCTTCTTGGCACCCTTAATAGGAGTATTGGTGTAAGTAATGTGCCCATGTTCATCCGTCAGTTTATAAATATCTGAAGCTGTACAAACAGAGAGTATACCGGGCATTATAGTTACAGCCAGTATCATGATGATATAGGAAACTCGTTTCATGGAAAATCACCTCGCTTTTCAAATGAAATGATCTCAATCGAAACCCCATATCCCATATTTACATGGAAATGGAGGGCTCCATCCAAGATATATCAGATTGTAAGCGTGGAAATTTTTCCTAATCCGGTGATAACTACCGGTTAGTACTGTCTTTTTTACAAACTGTAGTACAAGGCGAATTCAACGGGATGTGTCGTGGTACGCAACAGCGCGGCTTCTTCCGCCTTAAGCCTGATGAAAGCATCTATCATGTCATTCGAGAATACATTTCCACGAGTCAGAAATTCGCGATCCTGATCCAGGCTTTCTAATGCCTCTTCCAGCGAACTACAGGTATTCGGTATCATCGAAGCTTCTTCCGGAGGAAGATCATAAAGATTCTTGTCCATGGGATCACCCGGATGGATTTTATTTTGTATGCCATCCAATCCTGCCATCAACAGGGCGGTAAAGGTCAGATACGGATTCGCGCTGGGATCGGGAAAGCGGATTTCGATACGACGCTGTTTGGGACTGCTGGCGTAAGGTATGCGTACCGCAGCAGACCGGTTACTGGCGGAATAGGCGATGTTGACTGGCGCTTCAAACCCGGCAACCAGTCGCTTATAGGAGTTGGTGCCCGGATTGGCGAAGGCATTCAAAGCTTTGGCATGTTTGATGATACCGCCGATATAATGTAGTGCGATTTCTGACATACCGGCATAACCGTTTCCTGCGAACAGGTTTTTTCCATCTTTCCAGATCGATTGGTGAACATGCATGCCCGAACCATTGTCACCAACAATCGGTTTGGGCATGAATGTTGCCGTTTTACCATAGGAGAGGGCAACATTATGAATGACATATTTCATCATCTGGTTCCAGTCAGCGCGTTTAACGAGACTGCTGAAACGGGTACCAATTTCACATTGGCCGGCATTGGCAACCTCATGATGATGCACTTCAACAGGAATGCCTAATTCATCCAGAATCGTACACATAGCCGAACGGATGTCGTGCAGCGAATCCACTGGCGGTACCGGGAAATACCCCCCCTTGACTGCAGGTCGGTGACCGGCATTACCTCCCTCATAACGTTTCCCGGAGCTCCAGGTTGCTTCTTCCGATTTGATTTTCACAAAACATCCCGACATATCGGTATGCCAGCGTACTGAGTCAAATATGAAAAATTCGAGTTCAGGCCCAAAAAAAGCAACATCACCGATACCGGTAGATTTCAGATAAATTTCCCCTCGTTTTGCCAGAGAACGGGGATCTCGATTGTATCCCTGCCCATCGGAAGGGTCGACCACATCACACGTCAGCAAGAGTGTAGTCTCCTCCATGAAAGGGTCCAGTGAGGCAGTCTCCGGATCGGGTATGAGCAGCATGTCCGATGCATGAATATTTTTCCAGCCGGGAATTGAGGAGCCATCGAACGCATGACCGTCTTCAAATTTATCGGCGGTGAAAGTATGGGCAGGGACCGTGACATGATGTTCCTTGCCATTGGTATCAGTAAAACGCAGATCGATAAACTTGACTTCATGGTCCTGAATCATTTTCAAAACTTCGGCTACCACGGTTGTTTTCTCCAGACAGGTGTTATATTTTGCTCAGGGAATGGTTTATAAGGTGCTTGGGCCTGACAGAGAGGACAGAAAGAGCGTCAGCATTTATTTTGTTGAAGAATCACAAAATTACAGTTATTTTCGGATGGACGCTTTCGACAGGTCAGGGTGAATATGCATGTGCGCAAAGGCAGATTATATCTGTTCATGAAAGTTTGTTCATCATTTCATATTTATTGAAGGTGTAAAACTACGCAATGTTCACCTGACTGCAGCCAGTAATTATCTATAGTAAGGCATCAGCCATATTCACGAAAATAAAGTAAAAAATATCATTCTTATAAGAATAAAACAGTAATTTTGGTGAAACCAGGTGCAATAGAAAGCGGAAGCCACTTCATCGGCAGATTCGGTATAACATTACACTTCAGAAAATCCTGAGGGACCAAACTGATGGACAAGAACGTGGGGTCAGACAGAGAAGGAGGCAGCCCGTACCGTTTGCAATACTTTGGCTATATCATCCGGCAAAGGTGATTCCCAGCTCATGAGCCGCCCAGTGTGAGGATGAGTCAGTTCAAGTTTTTGTGCATGTAAAGCCTGTCGGGAGAGCTGTGTAACTGCACTGACCATTGATATATCTGCAGGCATTTTGCTATAAACCCGATCACCTGCAAGTGGATGACCAATAGCTTGCAAATGCACACGAATCTGATGTGTACGACCCGTTTCCAAGCTGCAGTGCAATAATGTGCTGGCTGAAAATTTCTCCAGAATCCGATAGTGAGTGCGGGCAGGCTTGCCATTTTGAATGACAGCCATGCGAGTGCGATGTACGGGATGCCTCCCTATCGGCGCATCGACCACACCATCTTTTCCGACTTTACCCAGCACGAGTGCCAGATAATCTCGTTTTACTGTTCGCTGCTGTAATTGCCTGACCAGATCCAGTTGTGCCTCGATTGTTTTGGCGACGATCAGCAAGCCGGTAGTATCCTTATCCAAGCGATGAACAATGCCGGCACGTGGTATAGAACAGAGCCGTGGTACATGATTGAGCAGTGCGTTCAGTAACGTTCCCCGCCAGTTTCCATTCCCCGGATGCACAACCAGACCGGCAGGTTTATTGATCACGATCAGATGATCATCTTCATAGATAATATTGAGGGGAATGGCTTCGGCTTGATAAGGCTGATCATTTTCTGCCTGGTCAGGTGTGACCCGAATCGTTTCTCCTCCCCATACCTTCTGCCTGGCGATACCTGCTGAACCATCCACAGTGATACGATTCTGCCTGATCCATCCCTGCAATCTATTGCGTGACCATTGAGGCAGCAAGTGTGCCAAGGCCTGATCCAAGCGCGACCCTGCAACATTATCTGGAACTATCAATTCCATGGTAGTTTCACTCTGATCAATGGCCGCGGGTAAGTCGGGCTTTGCGTTATAATTGCATTTATCTTGTTCATTACTGACACGATTCATTATGTTACGGCAACTCTTGGCAGGGTGGTTGGCAGTATTGCTGGCAGCATGTAGCATGCTATCTGAAAAATCGGTTGATAACAGCCAGTGGTCTGCGAGTAAATTTTATGCTGAAGCTAAAAACGAACTCAATAATGGTAATTATGCAGCTGCAGTTAAATTGTTCGAGTCCCTGGAAGCACGCTACCCTTATGGGCGATTTGCTCAGCAGGCACAGCTTGAAATAGCTTACGCTCACTATAAAGACCAAGAACACGCTTCAGCTATTGCTGCGGCAGACCGGTTCATACAGCTTTATCCGCATCACCAGAATACCGACTACGCCTATTATATCAAGGGGCTGGCAAACTTTAACGATGATCAGGGCATTCTGGGTTATATTACCACCAGGCTCATCAAGCAGGATATGAGCGAGAGAGATGCAAAAGCATCGCGGGAATCATTTGAAAGTTTCAAGCAGCTGGTGACGCGCTACCCGGAAAGTAAATATGCCCCCGATGCACTTCAGCGAATGGCCTATCTCGTCAACGCCCTGGCAAGAGGAGAGATTCATGTTGCACGATATTATATGAAACGGAAGGCCTTTGTAGCCGCCGCCAGGCGGGCACAATTCGTGCTGGAAGAATATCCGCAGACACCAGCTACTGAAGACGCCTTATATATCATGGCACAAGCCTATGAGGAAATAGGATTGACGAGTTTACGTGAAGATGTTGAGAAAATTATGAAAAAAAATTTCCCGGAAAGTGTCTATCTCTCCGAATCTGGCTCATTGGAAAAAAAATCATGGTGGGAAATCTGGTAACAGATTGATATTTACTGTCAACTTGATGGATTCCAGTTTTGTTTCTCATAGAACCTTAACGTAGTCCCCCGCCCTGGTAGCTCAGGGGATAGAGCAACCCCCTCCTAAGGGGTAGGTCGGACGTTCGATTCGTCTCCAGGGCGCCAAAAGCAATTAGATCTCACACCAATCAAACACGATGGTGCCACCTAG
>JBIQJX010000096.1:0-4858 GCA_044507105.1 Nitrosomonas sp. | reverse complement strand
GGACAAGAGTCGCGCCAGGCTGACACCCAGCATCATGCCTGCTGCCCGTGAACCAATCGATGCTCCCTGGCTGATGCCGGATGCAATTGCCAGTTGCAGGGCTTCAATAAATATGCCCAGTATCGCACCGGCCGCCGCAGCTGACATAAGCGAAGCCCGTCGCGGCGATTGAAAGAAAAGTATCGCCAGCGGGGCGACTGTCAACGCTTCCGGAATTAGTTTCCATACGCAATTGCTGCCGCATTGGGGTGCGAATAACCATCCGACGTGGCCCGAACCCATTTTCCTCTGCCATTCATCGTATGAAAGCAGAAAATCGTAGGGGAAAAAATTCAATGCCAGATAAGCCAGGGCATATGCTGCTAAAAAAGCATGGTGTGCATTTTTACCGCCGTGAAGGATGGTGTGCACCATATGTCTGAAACGCATACCGGTAGCGGGCCACAATACAGCACCCAGCAGTCCGCCTGCAAATTCAGCATAAATATCATTTAATGAAACAGTGCGCGGAGGAGTAAAGAACAGCTGGATGAATTCTACCCCCAGTGCCACAACTGCTGCGAACAGAGTGGATAGGACGACACCCGTTGTCAGTATTAATGGATTACGGCTTTGGCCGGCCACCAGGCCACAAGTCAGGAAACCGAGCGGGATGTATAACAGCAGATTAGCTACCAGATCTGCACGATTGATCATGCCCAGCTTCAGGAGCGGGATATGCTGAAATTTTATCCATGCGGCATCGAATGTCAGCCCGTTCCAGGCAAATGGAATCAAGCTGCCATATACGATAATCGACAGATATCCCAAAATCAGAGAGACAGGAATGACTCTGTTGTTTGTATCAGGTCGCAGAAAATGATCATGGGCAGATGATTTATACAATTGTAATCCGTGTCCTGTCGTTATCTGAAAAGAGTCTGAGAAGAATCTGGGTATATTGATGGATTAATATCCGTCAGGGAACAGAAATGGCTCCCGGCTTTATCCCCAGACGAGGTAGCCATCCTAAAGCCTTACCGTAGACATAAGCGCCAAACCGGTGGTTACCTTCCCGGCCATCGAAATCCCGATTCCATTCCGGATAAGCGTGTAATTGCGAAGAGTCGATTTTCATCTGGTGCATTTTATGAGGCAGGGGTCTCAGGTCCATTTTTCCGGGGGGCAGCAGCGGTTGCGAAAGATAGATGCGCACAGTTTCAAATCCCTGAATGAAATTATCTTTGCCGGCTGCACCAGTCGCGGAACCACTCAGAGGTTTTCCGGCAAAAACCGCGTTGCCCGAAATCTTTTGGGGAAAAGAGGGAGTGCTTTTTCCGCGCATAAGATGGATACCCGTACCTGAAGCAAGAATAGTGTTGAAAAAGATGCTTGTTTTTCGGGGAATATCATTATGCGGCTGGATGCGTATTCCACTTCCCTGATGATTGACGAACAGATTGTTGTAGATTGCCAGATTGCCTTCTCCCTGAAACAGTGATTCATGTGCGTTCTGGTAGAAAAAATTTCCGTAGATGAGGTATTGATCATTTTGTCCGGGCCCGGTCAGAGGCCAATGGCCTACCAGCACATTGGGTCTGGCCACTATACCTTTACTGTTGTGATCGGCTTTGCTGAATACATTATGTCGAACGATCGTAACCTGATCACGCTGCGGCATACCGGGAATATTCGGTCGTGGCTGCTGATGTTTAATCTGCAGGTTATAACCCAGTGTTTCGGTAATCAGATTGTATTCGATTACTCCTCCGATAAAAGGAGCGCTACCGTCTGAATTGCCGAGATAAAGCCCGGTCCCGGCTCCCTGGATTATGTTTCTACGGATAATCCAATTCCAAGCTGGGCACTTGGTTGAAATAGCAACGGTCTGGTAATTATGGTCATGCTGGTGAATCCACAGATTTTCGAGGGTAATATGGTGCGCCCAGTCTGCATGGCCTTCACATTTCACTCCGTCTACCGGCAGATGGTGGCCATTGATTTCCAGATTGCGAATTGTGACATGGCTGGAGTTGAGGATGCTGACCGTATTACGTCCTCGCTGTCCCGAAAATATGGCATACGGTTTGTGTTGCGGACCGGATATGAGGATGGGAGCTTCTGCCTTTCCCTGCAGGAAATGAACAGGCAGTCCGTTTTTGTATTCGCCCGGCAGAAGTCGCAGCTGATCGCCAGGCTGCAGTAATTTGAGTCTGGCAAGATAAGTATCAGGGTTTTCTGTATAGATTTCCCCGGCAAAACTGGTGGATGCCACCAGTAATATCAAGAATACCGTACCAAACCGCCTGAAATTTCCCGGCTGGCGGTTATAATAATTGTCAGCGAATGCAATCATATCGATAAAACGGGTGAGATAAAGCTGCAGGTATAAATAAATGTGTATATACCGATTGACCTTATCACGGATTGTATAATTATCTGCAGGGTATGAAATTACCCTGATTTCTGTTCCTGTATTAAATCCCAGCCAAAAATTCTTCTATGCTCTGGATAAAATCGTTACATATCATTTTCATGGTGACGTGGTTTGCCGGATTGTTTTATTTACCCAGGCTGTTTGTCTACCACGCCATGTGTAAAGACCAGCCCGGTATCGACCGGTTCAAGGTGATGGAACGTAAACTTTTTTATGGCATTATGACGCCCGGCGCCTTGCTGACCGTCATTTTTGGGACATGGTTATGGCTTGGCTACGGTTTCTCCGGAGGATGGCTGCATGCCAAGCTGATGCTGGTGATTTTACTGATTGCGTATCACCTCTATTGCGGGAAGTTACTGATCGATTTCAAGCATGACCGTAACCGGCACAGTCATATTTATTACCGCTGGTTTAATGAGCTGCCGGTGCTCGCCTTGTTTGCGATTGTTATACTGGTCGTAGTCAAGCCCTGGTGACAGGGCTGATCCAAAATATCCGGTTATTTATCCAAGATCATCTGATCCGGAAACAGAGTGTCGGTATAGCCGAATTTGCGCAAATCACTAATTCGCATAGGATAAAGTATCCCGTGCAAATGATCGCATTCATGCTGTACAACGCGGGCATGAAATCCCGTGACGGTTCTGTCTATCGGGGCGCCGGCGGTATCCATACCCTGATAGCGTAATCGGGTATGGCGTGGAACCAGACCGCGCATACCGGGGATACTCAGGCAGCCTTCCCAGTCTTCTTCCATTTGTTCAGTCAGAGGAGTAAGCACCGGATTGATCAGCACAGTAAAAGGTACCTGCTCGGCATCAGGATAACGGGGATTATGTTCGACCCCGAATATGACTACCTGTAGATCTGCACCGATTTGTGGTGCGGCCAGTCCCGCACCGTTGAGTGCAGCCATCGTATCTTGCATATCGCGCAGCAATTCTTCCAGCTCGGGGGTGTCGAATCGCTCAACACGGCGTGCGGGCTGCAGCAGGCGCGGGTCGCCCATTTTCAGTACGGGTTTAATCATCGCTGTTTCTTACCACATGTTTCAATATATTTCTCACATTAACCATTGATTTTTCCAGTACCTTATGAGCGGTTTCCAGCGAGATGGTGTGGGCGCTTGCTCCGCGCCCGGCCGCAGGATTGGCAACAGCCGCGATAGTTGCATAAGAGATATTCAGCTCTTTTGCCAGAATAGCTTCGGGCATACCTGTCATGCCCGTCATATCTGCACCATCCCGTTCCATGCGGTTGATTTCAGCGGCTGTTTCGAATCTGGGGCCCTGCGTTGCAGCGTAGACGCCTCCGTCGATGACGGCTTCACCAGCATCCTGCGCTGCTTTCAGAAGACTGGCGCGGGCAGCAGGGCAGTAGGGCAGGGTAAAATCGGTATGGACGACGGCCCTGTCCGTATGATCATAGTAGGTAGCTGCGCGATCGTGGGTGTAATCGATAATCTGATCCGGTATCACGATCTTTCCGGGCTCCAGGTCTGCGCGAATACTGCCAACCGATGCTACGGCGATGATTCTGCCAACCTGCAGTGAACGCAGGGCCCAGAGATTGGCGCGATAGTTGATGGCATGAGGCGGAATGGTATGGCCATGACCATGCCTGGACAGAAAGACAATTTCCCGCCCGCCCATTAAACCAAAAATCAGCGAACTGGAAGGCTCGCCGTAAGGGGTTCTTACAACCTGACGATGTGTGACTTCCAGGTCGGCAAGCTTGTTCATGCCACTGCCACCAATGATTGCAATCATACTGATACCATGTGAAATTATTCTTTTACTGCATAGATCGCGGGCAAATTCCGCCATAATCCGTGTATATCCATGCCGAATCCAAAAATGTAACGATCGGGCAGACTAATGCCTGTGAAATCCGCCTGCAAGGGTTTCCCCCGGGGAATGATTTTATCTACCAGTACAGCGCTATAAAAGGCACGCGCGCCATTCTTCATCACGCGTTCACGCACTGCTGCGAGCGTCCAGCCCTCGTCCAGCACATCATCCAGCACGAGCACCACCCGGTCTTTCAGATTTTCCGGAGGGGCGACTTTCCAGGTCATTTTTCCACCTTGCATAGCTTCATTATAACGGGTGCCATGCACGTAACCGAAGTGTAACGGGAAATTCAGCCGCGGTAGCAGGTGGCCAGTAAAGATAGTTGCTCCACTCATGACACACAATACGACCGGATACTGATCCGATAATACATTGCAGATATGCTGCGCCATCCGCTCGATTATGGCTTCCAGATTCTGCGCTGAGCACAATAACTCAGCCTGTTCCAGGAGATGACGTGCTTCCTGATTATCTATCATGAGAATTTTTACTCATCATCAAGAGAAGAAATCTGCAGTAAAGACAATAGTTGTTCTTCGTTAAGCACTGGAATACCCAGCTCGATTGCTTTGGCGTATTTGCTGCC
>JBIQJX010000017.1:8180-33685 GCA_044507105.1 Nitrosomonas sp. | reverse complement strand
TCTCAGATTTAACAGTCCTTTTTCTTCCTCTGATGACAATGTCAGGCCAGACCGGTTTATGCTACTGTATCGGTTTCACATCATTCGATCATGACCGAAATGATGACAGACACCATCCTTTCCTCCTCAGTAACATTAGGGACACTTTTGCATGAAATTTCTTTTTGATCTTTTTCCGGTAATCCTGTTTTTCATTACTTTCAAAATTTACGGCATCTATACCGCTACAGCCGTCGCCATCGCTGCTACTTTCTTACAGATTGGCTGGGTGTGGCTGCGTCATCGCAAAGTCGACAACATGTTATGGCTGAGCCTTGCCATCATCGTCGTCTTTGGTGGGGCGACACTAGCCCTGCAGGATGAAACTTTCATTAAATGGAAACCTTCCGTTCTCTACTGGCTGTTTGCTGTCATTCTTATTCTCGCGCATATGATTTTCAAGAAGAATCTGATCCGAACCATGATGAAAGACCAGATTAAACTGCCCGAACCGGTATGGACTCGACTCAATGCCAGCTGGGCGGCATTTTTTGCGTCAATGGGTATCATCAATCTTTACGTGGCCTACAATTATTCCACCGAAACCTGGGTAAATTTCAAGCTGTTCGGATTCATGGGTCTGATATTTGCCTTCGTTATTCTGCAGGCATTGCTGCTGGGAAAATATGTAGAAGAGAAAAACGACCGGGAAATCTGATACGCCGTCGGCCGGATCTACTTTCAGGTGAATGACTGCCAAGAAACAGTCTGCCTGGTTCTTCAGGTTTCTCCTATGAGTCTAACTTTTGCTGACAGACTGATCCGCTGGCAACGCGAATACGGACGACATGCGCTGCCGTGGCAGAATACCCGTGATCCTTATGCCATATGGGTGTCCGAAGTGATGCTGCAACAAACGCAGGTCACAACGGTTATTCCCTATTACAAGCGGTTCATGGTCGTTTTCCCGGAGGTTGCATCACTGGCACGCGCATCGGTCGAGGAGGTGCTCGCTTTATGGAGCGGCCTGGGTTACTACGCGCGCGGACGCAATCTTCATCGGGCAGCCTGCATAATAATGGAACAGCACGGAGGTGTATTCCCTCGGGATAGGGAGGCGCTCCAGCAGCTGCCGGGAATAGGCCGTTCCACGGCAGCTGCAATCGCTGCTTTTGCGTTCGGGGAACGCTGCACCATTCTGGACGGTAACGTTAAACGGATCCTGGCACGCTATTTCGGTATCAGTGGTCACCCGGGAGAACGAGTGGTCGAAGAACAGCTGTGGAAGGCAGCGGAAAATCTGCTACCCAGGCGGGGAGGCCGTAAAACGATGGCAACTTATACTCAGGCCCTGATGGATCTGGGAGCACTGGTCTGCTTACGTGCCCGGCCGCGCTGCCGCCAGTGTCCCCTGCAGATCGATTGCATCGCACATCGGAATGATCTGACTGCGGCATTACCCGCCCCCAAGCCCGGAAAATTGCTCCCTGCCAGGCAGGCTGTCCATCTGATTCTCGTCGACGACCGGAACCGGATTCTGCTGGAAAGACGACCAGCCTCCGGGATCTGGGGAGGATTATGGTGTTTTCCAGAAATACCTGTCGATCAGGACAGCATGGATTACTGTCAACAAAATTTGAAGCTAGAGGTGATAAAATTCGCCGAACTCCCCTGTTTGTACCATACCTTTACTCATTTCAAACTGGCCATTTATCCGCAACTCATGCAATTAATCACCTATCACCCGGTATGTGAAGAAAATAATCATATCTGGGTGACAATTGATGAAGCCATGCGACGCGCTATACCGGTACCCGTCAGAAAACTGCTGTCGACGGCCACGACCATACTTCGGCCTTCCGACGATGAATGACACGACCTCTCAGCACTGGAAGCAGCAGCAGCGCATTCAGCTGCGCAGATTGCGCCAGCAGATACCAGCCATACAGCGTACTCGCTGGAGTGAAGCGATTACTGCCGCGCTGACGCAAGGATTCCCTGTACTGGAAAATCAGCGAATTGGATTTTACTGGCCGCATCAGGGCGAGTATGATCCGCAACCGGCAATGATATTCCTGAAAACACGTGGTGCTACCCTCGCCCTGCCGGAAGTAACCAGCCGGCATGAACCTCTCAGATTCCTCGAATGGTGGCCGGGAGCACCCATGAAAAGAGATGTTCATGGAATATATGTCCCTGATAATACCGAAGAAATAACAATCGATGCTATTGTCATTCCTCTGCTTGGCTTTGATGAACAGGGATACAGACTTGGGTATGGCAGCGGTTATTTCGATCGTACGCTGATTACGATGAACCCACGCCCGCTGAGTATCGGTGTAGCATTTGAAATCCTGCGATTACCGACCATTCATCCTCAGCAGCATGATATTCCAATGGATTATATCGTGACCGAACAGTCGGTTTTTTGCAGAAAAGACAACGGCCTGGTCCCGCTTTCAATAGGGGAGTGTGCCACCCGAAACAGCAAAAATTAATAAACCTGGAAATGGCTTTGGACAGATAACTCTCAAAGTATATCTATTTGACATCTCCCCAACGAGGTATCAGGGTGTGGGTTATGTCCAGGTGGTCCAGTATGCGAGCAACGATGAAATCCACGATATCCTGGATAGATTCAGGAAGATAATAAAACCCTGGATTGGCAGGCAAAATAACTGCACCACAGTGGGCCAGCTTCAGCATATTTTCCAGATGGATGGCAGAGAAGGGGGTTTCCCGCGGAACGATGATCAGCTTGCGCTGTTCTTTCAACATTACATCTGCTGCACGTTCTATCAGTTTCTGGCCAAGGCCGGCAGCAACAGCTGACAAAGTACCCATAGTACAGGGGCAGATGACCATTGCATCAGCCGGATTCGAACCGGAAGCGACCGGAGCGAACCATTCCTCCCGACCAAATACTTTAAGCAGACCGGCTTCTGCGTTGAAATAGCGATTCAGCGAAATCTCTGTTTCTTTAGGGCGGGGAGACAATGTCAGCCCCATTTCCTGCTGTGCCACGATTTGTGCAGCCTGGGAATAAAGCAGATAGACTCGATGCCCCTGTTGCAATAGCATTTCCAGCAGGCGGATGCCGTAAGGCATGCCGGAAGCCCCGGTCAGAGCAACTGTAACAGTCTTTTTCTTGTCCATATTGTTAATACCACCGATCATCAACCCTGCCGGTCCTATATAAGACAGCTGAATAACAGATTTTTGCCTTATTCATGGGGAGAATCATCGAAATCGCTGGTAGCATTTCCGGCCATTTCCGATTCATGTCGGCGGACGAAATCCTGTGTACTGTCTATTCCTCTCAGTTGCAGAATATAATTCCGAACGGCCGCCTCCACCAGTACCGCCAGGTTACGGCCAGCGGCTACCGGGATGATTACCTTGCGTATGCTGACATTCAGGATGATTTCATTGAGATTACTCAACGGCAACCGTTCATAGGCATTGATATTACTGCCACTGGATTTCTCAAGCTGTACGATCAACTTCATAGTCTTACGCCGGCGTACAGCGGTTTCCCCGAATATGGTACGGATATTCAGCATTCCCAGTCCGCGCACTTCGAGGAAATCACGCAATAGCGGCGGGCAATGGCCTTCGAGTGTTTCCGGGCCAATACGGCGCAATTCGACGACATCATCCGCCACCAGCCCATGCCCGCGGCTGATAAGCTCCAGAGCGAGCTCGCTTTTACCCACACCACTTTCTCCGGTGATCATAACGCCCATCCCAAGTACATCCAGCAATACGCCATGCCTGCTAACAGCCGGCGCCAGTATTCTCACCAGATAGACATGCAATCTCCAAATGACCTCCAGACTGGCGCTGGTCGAACGAATCAGCGGAATATGTTTTTCTTCGGCAAAGTGCCTGAGCGTATCCGGTACCGGAATACCATCCGCTACGATCAGACAAGCGAGCTGACTTTTCGCAAGCAGGCTCAGCCTTTTCTGTAAAGAAACATCATCGAGTTGCTCAAGATAATCGACTGATGTGTGATTAAAAACCTGTATCCAGTTAGGGTGGACGAAATTGAGATGGCCGATCAGTTCCTGGGCAGAGGTGGTGATGAGATGGTTTTCAAGCAGCCTGTCAACTGCAGTGGATGGGGATACACCCCATTGCAGGCACAACTTTTCGCGGTTTTCCTCGAACAGTTGTGCGACACTAATCTGGGACATGTTCGGGCACCCAGTTAGAGATAAGCTGATGAATCTCTTTGGCATCCCGGCTGTGAAGCAATTTTTCACGAAAATTTTTATTGCTGAACATTTGCGCCAGCTCGCTCAGTATCAGCAAATGCTGGTCTGTAGCTTTTTCCGGGACCAGCAGAATACAGGCAATGCTGACCGGCAAGCCATCGGGAGCATCGAAAGGTATAGCTTCTTTCATTTTGACCAGCGCTGCTGCAGCTTCCCGTAATCCCTTGATTCTGCCATGGGGGATGGCAACTCCCTGTCCAAGTCCGGTCGATCCAAGCTTTTCACGCGCGAATAAACTGTCGAAAACCTGGCTGCGGGCAATATGCAAGGTATTCTCAAATAACAATCCCGCCTGCTCGAACACACGTTTCTTACTGGTGACGTCCAGATCGACGATAACGTTAGATTCGGGCAATAATTGAGCAATGAGATTCATAATACTCGGATCCCTTAGGAAATTGGAAGGTGTGTCACTTTTTACCGAAACGGAATTTAATATTTTTATATCAAGCTCATAGATGGAGCCTGCTCTGCCCCGGTAGTTCCAGGCTGGTATGCCCGTGATACATGTTGCAGGCTCCTTTCTGCTTGCAACTCCCGCTCTTTCACTATCTCTTGGGGGTTACTGCACAGTTCTCTGTCAGCATAAATAGACGGAGAGGAACAGCAGTTTTATTCAGGCTGCTCAAACTCCTGATCCTTCAAACCCCCACGATCATTACGGCGGGCGATGTTTTTTTCCTTGTATTTGATGAGTTGACGATCCAGTTTATCTACCAGACTGTCAATCGAAGCATACATATCCAGACCATCCGCCTCGACAAAAATATCTTTTCCCGGTACCCGAATTGTAGCTTCGGCTTTCTGCCTGAGTTTATCCACGGAAAGAGTCACATTAATATCGATAACATGATCAAAATGACGGGTAACCCTGTCTATTTTGGATAAGACGTAGTCGCGCATGGCAGGGGTGATTTCCACATGATTGCCGATGAGATTCAAATTCATTATTTCTCCTTGTATGAAAGGACAGGGGCCAATTATATCTTAGAGCATCTTGCGTAAATTAGTCGGGGGAATATGCATGAACTCCCGATATTTTGCAACCGTACGACGAGCGACTACGATACCCTGTTGTGCGAGTATTTGCGAAATCTGGCTGTCATTGAGTGGCTTTCTGTGATCTTCATTCTGTATCAACTGTCTGATTCGCCCACGAATGGCTATCGCCGAGTGTGCTTCACCTGCCTCAGTCGGAATATGGCTGCCGAAAAAATACTTAAATTCAAAGATACCATGAGGTGTCCGCATGTATTTCTGAGTCGTGACACGGGAAATAGTCGATTCATGCAATCCCAGAGGTGCCGCAATATCACGCATGACGAGAGGACGGATAGCTGTTTCACCATGCTCCAGAAATGCCTGCTGGCAATCAATGATTGCCTGGCTGACCCGGAGTATGGTTTCCATACGCTGATTGATATTCCTGATCAACCAGCGGGCTTCTTTCAACTGATCCATCAATGGTTGAGTCGATTCATTGCGATGACGTTTCAACATACCGGCATACAAATGGTTGAGACGAACACGTGGAATTGCATCAGAATTGAGCTGTGCTATCCAGTCTTTATCCAATCTCACTGCAATCACATCAGGCACCACATAGCGCGCTGCCGTCGCGTTGAAACTGGTGCCCGGCTTGGGATTCAGTTGTGTAATCAACTGGTAGATCAACTGTAAATGGTCTTTATCACAGCCAAGTACCTTTCTGAGTAAAGGAAAATTTTTGGCCGCCAGTCCCTCAAGCTGCTCATTCACCAGCTTGAGCGCTTCTTCACGTAACGGCACTCTCCCCGGCAATGCTGCTAACTGTAGTGACAGGCACTCCTGGAGATTACGGGCTCCTATACCTGGCGGATCCAGCTGCTGAATATATTCAAGTGCTGCTTCCAAGTCTCCAGTACTGATCCCCAATTCAACCGGAAGGAGTTTGGCCAGCTCCTCCAGACTCTGGGCAAGATATCCGTCATCATCCAAATTGTCGACCAGTAATCCGGCAATTTTCTTCTTTCGTTCACAGCATTGGCCCAAACTGATCTGCATGAGCAAATGTTCACGTAAACTGACCGGCTTACTGGCAAGCTGAGAAAAATCCCCATCATATTCTCCATCACCACGTGTATCGAAAAAAGATTCCGGACCGGTATAAAATGCTTCGTCAAACCCGTCGACCGGAGTATCAAAATCCGCCTCCTTTCCAGTATCGGAAATTCCATCTGATTCTGCTACGGCGGGTAAATCAGATGTAAACAATGAGTTATCATGACCCTCGGTTTCATCAAATTCATTGTCATTACGGTCAATATCGTCCAGTTCAAGCAGAGGGTTTTCCTGGGCAATACGCGAGATTTCCTGATTGAGCTCAAGTGTGGATAGCTGTAGCAGCTGGATTGATTGCTGTAACTGCGGAGTCAGCGTAAGACCGGTAGTAAGTTTGAGCTGAAGAGTCGGTTTCATATGCTTACAAAATAAAAAACAGGATTTTGAAACCTGAAACGATAAAAATCTGTCAGAGTCGGAAATTCTCCCCCAGATAAACTTCCCGGACGCGTCCGTCATCAATAATTTCAGCGGGCTCGCCACTGGCCAGCACTGTTCCTTCACTGATAATATAGGCCCGGTCACAAATTCCCAGCGTTTCCCGGACGTTATGATCGGTAATCAGCACACCGATACCACGTGTTTTGAGAAATCCGATAACTCTCTGAATATCCATGACAGCGATGGGATCCACGCCGGCAAAGGGTTCATCCAGCAGAATAAAACGTGGTCGGGAGGCCAGGGCGCGGGCAATTTCCACCCGACGCCGTTCGCCACCTGACAAACTGGTAGCTGAACTCTCACGCAGATGACCTATATGCAGATCGTGCAGCAGCCCTTCCAGATGCTGCTGTATTTCATTCTTTTGAAAGGGCTGCAATTCCAGCACTGCAAGGATGTTCTCCTCTACCGAAAGCCGGCGGAAAATAGAAGCTTCCTGGGGAAGGTAACTCAAGCCCAGACGGGCACGTTTATGGATTGGCAATCGGCTCAGATTGTGCTCATCCAGAAATATTTCTCCTCCATTCAGGGGTACCAGGCCGACTACCATGTAGAAACAAGTCGTTTTCCCAGCGCCATTAGGGCCAAGCAGCCCGACGACTTCACCGCTTCGGACGGAGAAGGACACATCCAGCACTACCTTGCGTGATTGATAGTTTTTTTTCAGATTTTCGGCTCTCAGTTCACTCATAACTACTCCGTTCAACTGATGACGTACTCACTCTGACAGTTTCATTCTTCTGTCTTTTCATCAGGTTGTTTTGTTTTCGGTTGAATCACGGCACGTACTCTGTGATCGGAATTTTCACTATTTTTCTGCTCAGGCTGGCCGATGACCTGAAAAAAATCACGGGTAATATCATAGGAAATATAATCGCCCTGTACCTCATCAGTACCGCGTTTCAACCGGGCATTACCAAACAGTTCTATTTTGTCAGTTTTGTCATCATATTCGACACGCTTGCTCCACGCCTCGACATATTCGTCGACACCATCCCGTTTCTGACGAAAACTGACCAAATTTCCGTGAGCCGTTGCATACCGATAACCGATAGCGTCTTCTTTCATGATGATTTTATCTGCCCGAATAATAAGCGTCCCCTGAGTCAGTACGACATTGCCGGTAAATACACTGGTCCGAAAATCCCCTTTACGCTTGTAATCTTCGACTGTTGCCCGGTCGGCTTCCAGATGAATCGGTTTGTCACGATCTGCACGTTCAGCTGAAACACCAGCAGAAAAAAATATTACCGACAGGCACAGCAAAGTCCATAAAAGCTGTATGAGCTGGTATCTCTGGAGAATAAAACGGGACACACCTGCCTTTGAATTCAAACGGAACACTCGATATTTCCTGTATGAATAAAAAAATACTGTACTGATAATACCGGGTTTAATGAGGAGTACGCTCATCCCTGGCATTGACCCGCGATTGCAGCAGAATTTCTCCAGTCTGGTTGTTGAGAATCAATCCCACTGCATTAACGACGCTGTTCATCCTGATCACGGTGACAGGCCGGTCAGTTTTTGCCATATCAGTATCTGGAATCAAATGTAAAAAAGTGGTCAGCATAGTGACTTTATCCTTATCCAGATCCTCTCCCCTGATAATAGAAACATTTCCGGTAAGGAAAATATCATTGCCTCCTTCCACCAGTTCACCCTGATCAGAGGTCATCCTGAGCAGGGGTTTATCGGGCTCGATGCTGATAAAACCCACCTGTTCCAGCTCTGTTGTATCGCCTTCCGGATAATGGATCAGCCGGTCAGCAGAAAAAAAACGGTTGATATCTAACGCATGATTAACCTGTATACCTTCCAGATCTTCGATGATATAGTCTATTCTCTGTTGCAGATCACCGTTCCGCTGCAATTCCGGTTGCTGCAGCACCCTGTCCAGCCAGAGAGTGAGCAGTATCAGAATGGTCAGCCATACAGCAAGCCTTGGAAAAAATCGACGCGCCATTTTTATATTTATATCACTTCCCGGGCTGATTTCATTCTGAAAGATATACCGCTTTCCGGCCACACATCTGATTTCGCAACAGATCCAGAGAGAGGTAACACACTGTTAATGCTTTATTTTTCAGAAGTATAACAGAACCCTATTCGTCCTATGGTTATAACGTACAAGGCTTTTCCGGTCGTGCTTCGCAATTAGAGCCGCCAGAGTTCATTTGTGCAATTGCACTTTATGCTTGAATAAATATCTCAATATAGATTATGGTCATATTTCACGGTAAATGAAGCTGAGTTCATCAGATTATTATTATGCAAGCAAACGCTATTGATTTTGAAAACTACGAATTGCTGCAGGACGAAGTGTGTACGCAACGCATCGTCGCTGCCAAACAAAAACTGGGAAAGCGTGCCATCATACTGGCACATCATTACCAGCGTGCAGACGTTTACCAGCATGCTGATCTGACCGGAGATTCCCTCAAACTCTCCTATCTCGCCGCACAGACTGATACTGATTTTCTGATTTTTTGCGGAGTGCACTTCATGGCGGAGGTGGCGGATATTCTTTCCAGTCCTGAACAGGCCGTCATACTGCCTGATCTTTCCGCGGGCTGTTCCATGGCGGACATGGCCAACCTGACCAAAGTGGAGCGGGTCTGGCGTGAACTGGCCGAGGTACTGGAGCCGGATGCCATGATTACGCCCGTGACTTATATTAATTCCAGCGCTGACTTGAAGGCTTTTTGTGGAGAACATGGGGGTATCGTTTGTACTTCCAGCAATGCCGTAAAGATTCTGCAGTGGGCATTTGAGCGGCGGGAGAAAGTGCTGTTTTTCCCTGATCAGCATCTGGGACGCTGGAGTGGATACAAAATGGGCCTGTCGCCGGAAGAAATGCCAGTCTGGGACTTTGACGAGCCGATGGGCGGATTGACTCCTGAACAGATCGCAAAAGCTAAAATCCTGCTATGGAAAGGCCACTGTTCGGTTCATCAAATGTTCCAGCCACAGCATATTTTGCGCTTCCGCAATCAATATCCGGACGGGTTGGTCATTTCTCATCCGGAATGCAGTTTCGAAGTGTGCAAGGCATCTGATTACGTCGGCTCGACTGAATACATTATCAATACCATCCGGGCAGCAGAAGCCGGCACCCGCTGGCTGGTGGGAACCGAACTGAATCTGGTCGGACGTATCGCCGAGGAATTCAAATCTGACGGAAAAATTGTCCAGTTCATGTCGCCGATGGTATGTATGTGCTCAACTATGGCCCGGATCGATCCCCAGCATCTGGCGTGGTCGCTCGAAAACCTGGTCGAAGGGCGCGTGGTCAACCGCATCACAGTACCGGAAAAAGAGGCCGGGCTGGCAAAGCTGACTCTTGAAAGAATGCTCGAAGTCTCGAAATAATGTCGACGGTGAAGTTATCTGCCGGTGCCGGCCATCCTGTTCTCTCGTCCGAAAACAAAAGAGAAAAGTACCTGCCTGATCGAGCGCTGCATATTGCAACTTGTAATATACATAAGGGATTATCCTATTTTAATCGGCGCATGATGCTGCACGAGTTGCGTGATCATTTACGCAGCCTGGATGTCGATATTGTTTTTTTGCAGGAAGTTGTTGGAGAACATGCATTACATGCATCCCGTTTCCGGGACTGGCCGGAAAGCTCGCAGTATGAATTTCTGGCTGATAGCGTATGGACAGATTTTGCCTATGGAAAAAATGCAGTGTACGATCATGGCCATCACGGTAACGCTATTCTCAGCCGCTTTCCAATATTGAGCTGGGAAAATGAAGATATTTCGACTCACCGTTTTGAAAGCCGGGGGTTATTGCATTGCGAAGTGGCAATTCCGGGCTGGGAAGATAGGCTGCACTGTATTTGCGTCCATCTGGGGCTGTTCAAGCGCGGCCGGAGTTTGCAGCTGGAAGCCATAGAAAAACGTATCCGGCAACTGGTGCCCTCTGACGCACCTCTGGTCATTGCAGGAGATTTTAATGACTGGCGGGGCGCGGCGAATCGTATTCTGGCCGAGCGCCTGAAACTTACTGAAGTTTTCCAGCATGCCCATGGCAAAACAGCGCGGAGCTTCCCTTCCGTTTTGCCGCTGCTGCGCCTGGACAGGATTTATATCCGCGGCTTTCAGGTGAAAAATGCCCGCATTCTTCACAATCGCGCCTGGTCCAGAATCTCTGACCATGCCGCGTTGTCCGCCAATATTATCCGTACATGAGTTTACCCGGCTTTGTCGAAGGTAATCATATAACGTTATTACACTCTGGCACGGAATATTTTCCAGCTCTGGAATCCGCCATCGATACAGCACGACAGGAGATCCACCTCGAAACCTATATTTTTCAGTACGACGCCACGGGTTCTCGTATTGCTGCGGCCCTGAAACGGGCCGCACAGCGGGGAGTGGCTGTCCACCTGCTGGTCGACGGGTTTGGCTCCCTGGGCCTGTCTAAAAAAGTGATCCGGGAATTACTGGAAACAGGGGTTCAGGTACTGGTTTACCGGCCGGAATTTTTTTCATTCCGGCTGAAGCGCCACCGGTTGCGCCGCATGCACCGAAAACTGGCAGTCATGGATATCAGTGTAGCTTTCGTAGGAGGCATCAATATAATTGATGATTATCATGAAGATGATGCATTGCTGCCCCGGTTTGATTACGCAGTCGAAATCAGAGGGCCGTTACTGGAAAAAATTCATGCAGCTGCAAGGCATTTATGGATGCTGGTAGCATGGGTGCATTTCAAAAAACGCTGGACAAATTATCCCCTAATCACAAGCAGCCAGCCAGCCGGCCGGCAACGGGCAGCATTCGTAATCAGAGATAATCTGCGCAACCGGCGCAATATTGAACGCTGCTATCTCAAGGCAATGGCAGCCGCTCGCAGAGAAATAATCATTGCCAATGCCTATTTTTTCCCGGGGAAAAATTTCCGCCAGGCGCTGATCAGGGCGGCACAACGGGGCGTATCTGTCATACTTCTGCTGCAGGGGAAGATAGAATACCGTCTGCAGCATTACGCTACCCGCGCTTTGTACGGCAGTCTGCTGGACGCCGGTATTCGTATTTACGAATATCAGCAGGGATATCTGCATGCCAAGGTGGCCGTTATCGACCAGTGCTGGTCTACTGTAGGTTCTTCCAATATCGATCCGTTCAGTCTGCTGCTGGCACGGGAAGCAAATGTTGTTATCAGTGACCGGGCATTTACAGCAGAATTGCGAAGCAGTCTGCAACAGGCTCTGAAGGAATCTTGTCCCGTATTACAGCATTCCTGGGGAAAGCGACCACGGTTCGAACGTTTACAGAATTGGATATATTACTATTTCGCACGGATTCTGCTGGGGTTACTGGGATACCGCCGGGAATGATGGCGGGCATATACTTCTGCAATCCTCTCTTTCGCCAAAGTCTGACTCGTTACCAAGTGTATAATTTATCGCTTACTGGTTTCACGTTCAGGCATGATCCGTAAATTTCTACACCGTATTTTTTCTTTTGGTTCTACTGTGGCCGGTACTGTTGATCTAAAATTCAGAACAATCACATATGAACAGCATGGTATTTCGCGCGACCGCATCAGTTCCGGATCACTAAAGGTTGCCATGACCTTGCAGCAGGCTGGATACTCCGCTTACGTGGTAGGCGGTGCTGTCCGGGATCTGCTGCTGGGACTGAAACCCAAGGATTACGATATTGCCACCGATGCTACACCTGAACAGGTACGCACGGTATTTCGCCATTCCCGCATCATTGGCCGGCGCTTTCGTCTGGTACATGTCATCAGTCACGGTGAAATCGTGGAAGTATCCACCTTTCGCGGCAAAGCGGCGAATGACCTGATTCAATCAGAGGCAGGGCGGATTCATGCCGATTCCACCGGACGCCTGCTGCATGACAATGTTTTTGGTAGCCAGGAAGAAGATGTGAAGCGGCGGGATTTCACTATCAACGCCTTGTTTTATGATCCCGCCAGTGAAGAGATCCTCGATTATCTGAATGGCTTCGAAGATGTCATGTCAAAACGGCTGTGCATCATCGGTGACCCCGAACAGCGCTACCGGGAAGACCCGGTACGTATGTTGCGGGCTGTGCGTCTGGCAGCCAAGCTCAGTATCCGGATCGATGACAGAACGGCAGCTCCGATCGGAGATTTGGCGCCGCTGCTGCAGAATGTGCCGGCAGCACGTTTATTTGATGAAATGCTGAAGTTATTGTTCTCCGGTCATGCTTTGGCTGGTGTAATAGATTTGCGCACCCGGGGATTGCATCATGGATTGCTGCCAATGCTTGATGTCATTCTGGAACAACCACTGGGTGAACGGTTCATTTCTCTCGTGCTGAAAAATACGGATGAACGGGTACGGCAGGACAAACCCGTCTCGGCAGGATTTTTATTTGCGGCCCTGTTATGGCACGAGGTTCTGGCAACCTGGAATACTCGTCTGAAAACCGGTGAAAAATCTGCTCCCGCCCTACACAAAGCAATGGGAGATGTCCTGGCGACTCAGCGCAGCCGACTGGCCATTCCCCGCAGACATGACGGAATCATATACGATATCTGGTCTATGCAACCGAGATTTCAGGCGCGTGCAGGGCGTAAGCCGCTGCGTCTGCTGGAACACCCTCATTTCCGGGCGGCGTATGATTTTATGCTGTTGCGTTGTAAAAGTGGAGAAATCGACCCGGAGCTGGGGCAATGGTGGCAAGTATTCAAGAATGCCGACAATGCCACTCGCGAAACAATGTTACAGCAGGATGCTTCGACGAAACGGCGCAGAAAACGCCGCAGTCGTCGCAAATCCTCTGATACGTCGGTTGAAAGACCGACAGGTGAAAAGACTGAACCCGTTCAGTAACCAGAAATTCCATGACCTCTCAGATTCAACCGGCGTTAGCCAGGCAGGTTTTCATCGCACTGGGCAGCAACCTGGAAAACCCCCTGTTTCAGGTCAGGCGGGGGATACTGCTGCTGGCCGAACTGGAACATTCACGCCTGGTAAAACGTTCTTCATTTTATTTAAGCGCACCGGAGGACAAGACCGACCAGCCTGATTTTGTCAACGCTGTAGTGCAAATAGAAACCGGACTGGCGCCGCATCACCTGCTCGACAGGCTGTTGGAAATCGAACGTACCTGCGGTCGTGTTCGGACTTACCCTAATGCCCCGCGTATACTTGATCTGGACATTCTGCTGTATGAGACGTTGCAATGCCACGATACAAGACTTATCCTGCCACATCCGCGTATGCATGAGCGGGCTTTCGTACTGCAACCTCTAGTGGAAATTATGGCCGAATGCGTGATTCCAGGGCGAGGCCCTGCCACTGAATATCTGGCTGCATGCGCAACACATTCACTAAAACGTATTGCCTCATCATGAATCTTGAGCATTGTCGCTATATCGTTATCGAAGGCCCGGTCGGCGCGGGCAAAACCAGCCTGGCCCACAATATGGCAGCCCGCCTGAATTACCCTCTCATACTGGAACAACCGGAAAACAATCCATTTCTGGATAAATTTTATGAGAATATGCCTCGTTATGCCTTATCCACCCAGCTGTTTTTTTTATTTCAGCGCATACACCTGCTGGAAAATTTGGAACAGGAAAGCAAGTTCGACCAACCTGTTATCAGTGATTTTCTGTTCGAAAAAGATCAGTTATTCGCGGATGTCACATTAAGTGAGCCGGAATATGGGCTTTACCGGGAAATTCGGGAACGACTGCACCCTCGCACACCTTCTCCTGATCTAGTTATTTATCTGCAGGCTGCTCCGGAAATTCTGATCAGACGCATCAGACAGCGGGGCAATGTGCAGGAACAGCATTTGTCGGAAGATTATCTGGAGCGTCTGACAGAACGTTATTTGCAATTTTTTCATGAATACGACCAGGCACCGGTCATGATTGTAAACAGTGAGCATATCGATTTTGCGCATAATACTGCTGATCTCGATATGCTGCTGGCACGTATTGAGGGGATGCGCAGTGCACGGGAGTATTTCAACGTCGGAGCCAACTGACACATGAATCATCCTGCTACTAAACGCACTACTCTTGCAACTTTGGAGAATGCTTACCGGGAAGACCGGAAAATAGCTGCCCTGACCTGTTATGACGCGACATTCGCCACGCTGCTGGAAAATGCCGGGGTCGATATGCTGCTGGTGGGTGATTCGCTTGGAAATGTAGTACAAGGCCACCCCAGTACGTTACCGGTTACTCTGGACGAAATGATTTATCACACCCGATGCGTGGCACGCGGGACCAGCAAGACTTTCATCATGGCAGATATGCCGTTTGGCACATTTCAGATATCTCCGCAGGAAGCATTCAGAAATGCGGCCTGTCTGATGGCTGCCGGTGCACAAATGGTCAAAATAGAAGGAGGTCGGCATATTGCGGGAACAATAGAATTTCTGACGTGTCGCGGGATCCCGGTTTGTGCCCATATTGGGTTGACACCTCAGTCCATTCATCGGCTGGGCGGTTACAAGGTCCAGGGAAAAACAGCGGATGATGCCAGACAGCTATGGGAAGATGCAACGCTCTTACAAGAAGCAGGGGCAGCCATGCTGCTGATGGAGCTGGTCCCGGCAGTTCTGGGTGGGGAGATTACCCGGTCGCTTGCCATCCCTACGATCGGGATCGGTGCCGGTGCCGCATGTTCCGCACAGGTGCTGGTACTGTATGACATGCTGGGTATCAGTCCCGGCGCCTCCCCGCGTTTCGTCCGAAATTTCATGACGGATGCAGACAGTATCCATACGGCTATCAAGAATTATGTCACGGCGGTTAGAACCGGGAAATTCCCTGCGCCTGAACATACATTCTGATATATATCCGGCAAAATTCGTGGAAATCATTACTGATATTGCATCGTTACGCATGCGGCTGCAACATGAACCTCTGATCAGCCTGGTACCAACCATGGGCAATCTGCACCCCGGCCATTTATCCCTGGTTAGGATCGCACAACAGTACGCCGGGTGTACCATCGTTAGCATTTTTGTCAACCGCCTGCAATTTGCTCCACACGAAGATTATGACCGCTATCCGCGTACACAGAGGGACGATTGCCGTCTGCTGGAAAATTGCGGGGTCGATATCGTCTTCCTCCCGGAGGAAAAAACACTTTATCCCGTTCCCCAAGAGTTTCAACTGTTGCTCCCATCAATGGCGGATATACTGGAAGGAACCTGCCGCCCGGGCTTTTTCCGGGGTGTGGCAACAGTCGTGCTAAAACTGTTCAATATCGTCCAGCCGCATATTGCTGTGTTCGGTAAAAAAGATTATCAGCAACTGCAGATCATTCGCCGGATGGTTGATCAATTGAACCTGTCTGTGCAAATTGTCGCAGGCGAGACAGTACGAAGCGGAGATGGCCTGGCACTTAGTTCGCGCAATCACTACCTTGACCCGGCCCAGCGCGAAGAAGCAGGCCAGCTGGCCGGGAGCCTGGAGCAGATCAGGGACAGTATCGAAGCAGGTGAACGGAATTTTCCGCTGCTGGAGCAGCTGGCTGCCGAGAGATTAAGCAAACGCGGCTGGAAAGTCGATTATATTGCAATATGCTGTCAGCATACATTGTTGCCTGCAGCGTCACATGATTCTGAACTGGTCATTCTGGGTGCAGCCTGGTTGGGCCAGACCCGACTGATCGATAATTTTCTGCTCACCCTGCCGTAGCGCTATAATCGACCAGCCGGGTTTCACAGCCATACCATTCGGCCCATTTCCAGAGGATGAGTCAGTAATGGATGATAAGGATAAGCCCGCAGATAATATTCTTGTCTGCCACACAGCTCCGGTACATGGTTGAGCTCGAATCGATGCTCGTGTTCTCCAATAGTCCCGGTACAATCGAACCGGAAATGCTTGAATTGATCAAGTCTCGTTTTATTATATTGGCGGGAGAGCAACAGCTCCACAACGACATCATCCGGCTGCAGACCATTCAGTTTTACAGCAAGACTGAATTTCAGGGGTTCACCGAATTGGAGCTGTTTGCCGGGTATTTCCAGCTGTCGCAGACTGATCCCATCCCACGCGGCACACACTCTGGCTTTCCAAGCGGAGATACTGCGGGCAATTGCAAAATTGTCCTGAGTATAGCCTGCACCCTGGCGACTGGCGGATGCATAAAATTTACGGATATACTCTTCCACCATACGTCTGGTCCCGTAACGCGGCAACAGGGAGGCCATTGAATGTTTGGCCATTTTTACCCATTCGACTGAATAGCCGAATTTCCCGTAATCATAGTAAAGCGGAACGACCTGATCCTGCAAAATCTCATAGAAAGACTGACTTTCTTCAGCATCACGCAATGAGGCTTCCATATTCTCAGAAACAGGCTTGATTCCCCACCCGTTTGTTTCGTCATAACCTTCTCCCCACCACCCATCAAGTATACTCAGATTAAGTGTGCCGTTGATTCCCGCCTTCATGCCCGACGTACCGCTGGCCTCCAGTGGAAAGATTGGGTTGTTGAGCCAAACGTCGACTCCCGCCACCAGTCGCCTGGCGAGCCGCAGATCGTATCCTTCCACCAGCAGAATGCGCCCTTCAAATTCCGGCATGGCAGCAATCTGATGAATATGCCGGATCAAGTCCTGCCCGGGCAGATCAGCCGGGTGTGCTTTGCCGGCAAAAATCAACAATACCGGCCGTTCCGGATCCAGCAGAATCCTGCGCAACCAATCCAGATTCTCAAACAGTAGTGTGGCACGTTTATACGTGGCAAAACGGCGTGCAAAACCCAGTGTCAGTATATTCGGATTGACCGGATCAGCCAGTCTGAGCAAGCGATCAAGGTGTGCTTCGGAACCGTGATTGCGTAAATTCTGTTCGGTCAGGCGTGCACGGATACCGAAAAACATTTGTGACTTCAAACTCTGCCGTACACTCCAAAATACGTGATCGGGAATGGCATGGATACGCGACCAGAATTCCGGGTCATATTGTTTGTTGCGCCATTCCGGGCCGAGATGGCGATCGAGCAAGTCCGCCCATTCCTGTGCCAGAAAAGTCGGTACATGTACACCATTGGTAACATAGTCAATTGGATTTTCTTCCGGTTCGATTTGCGGCCATAAATCCCGGCAAATATCGGCGGAAACATCTCTGTGGATTCTGCTGACGCCATTGTGCATACGCGACATGCGGATGGCCAGTGCAGTCATGTTGAAATCCTGATTATTCGAAGTATGACCCAGCGCCATGAATTCTTCCCGGGAGATTTTCAGTTCATGATAGAGCTCCTCGAAATAATGATGCATCATCTCTTCCGGAAAATGATCATGACCTGCCGGGACTGCTGTATGGGTAGTAAAGATCGTATTGACCGCAACCGCCTCTGTCGCACTGGCAAAATCCAGTCCCTGACGCACGAGATCAAGTGCGCGCGCCAGCATCATGAAGGCGGCATGCCCTTCATTACTGTGCCAGACCGTGGGCTTGATACCCATCTCTTTCAATGCGGCTACGCCTCCTATCCCGAGAATGATTTCCTGTTCGATACGCATGGTCTCATTTCCGCCGTAAAGCTGATGAGCAATCAGGCGATCATGTTCGGAATTGTCCGGCAGGTCGGTATCGAGCAGATACAGACTGACATGCCCTATTTGTGCTCTCCACACCTTGACAATCACGGTCCGTCCCGGAAATCTGACCGACACCCGAACTTCGGAACCATCATCATGCAATACAGGTTTTACCGGCAAATCTTCAAAATCCGAATCGTGATAGATAGCCTGCTGATTACCTTGGCCATCAATGGTCTGAAGAAAATAACCCTGCCGATAAAGCAGTCCTACTGCCACAAAAGGCAGGCACAAATCACTCGCTGCCTTGCAATGATCTCCCGCCAAAATACCGAGACCGCCAGAATAAACCGGCAAGCTTTCATGAAAGCCAAACTCGAAACAGAAATAAGCAATCTGATCGCGTGCATTCAACCCTTCAATGGCATGATAACGGACGGGTTCTGAATGATAGGAATCATAGGCGGACAAGACACTGTTGTAATTACTGAGGAACGTTGGATCCTCGGCGGCCAGTAATAACAATGATTCATCAACCCGTCTCAGAAAAGTCTTGGGGTTATGTCCGACAGCCTCCCACAATTTTGGGTCCAAACGGGAAAATAAGGCACGTGTAGCCCGATCCCAGCTGTACCAGAGATTATTTACCAGTTCTTCCAGACGGGCCAGACGTTCAGGAATTTTTGGATTGACAGTGAGTGTAAAAGGGGTGCGTTGGGTCATTCATTTAGCTCCTTACTGAAACACAGATACATTTACATACTGAGCAGATGTTCACGATAATATTTAAGTTCTGCGACTGAATCATAAATATCGGCCAGCGCTTCATGTTTTCCCTGTTTACTAAATCCGGAAACAATTCCGGGCTTCCAGCGTTTTGCCAGTTCCTTGAGTGTGCTGACATCCAGATTACGATAATGAAAATAGGCTTCCAGTGTAGGCATGGATCGCGCCAGAAAACGTCTGTCCTGACAAATGGAATTACCACACATGGGAGAAACACCGGCTGGTACATAAGATTGCAAAAATACCAGCATACTTGATTCTGCCTCTGACTCCGACAGGGTTGAAGCTTTAACTTTATCGATCAGGCCGGATTTGGCATGGGTGGACTGATTCCATTTATCCATTCCTTCAAGAATGCTGTCCGGCTGTGAAACGACCAGCACTGGTGCTTCAGCCAGGATATTCAGTTGTGAATCAGTAATAACCAGAGCGATCTCGATAATGCGATCCGTATCTGGATTTAACCCGGTCATTTCCATATCTATCCAGATAAGGTTGTTACTATCTTGTGCCATAATTCTGATTGTCCGTTACGTGAATTTTGAAGGTCGAATTGTGTCATATTGCCGTATACTCGGCAGGATTAATCTGTTTCTTTATTTTTCACATGCGTGAGAAACAAGTTTCCAGTCGAATCATTTCAAGTATATAAATTCCAAACAGATGATAGGTTTAGGGAAATGCAAACTTTCACGGTTATTTTTATTCTGGCATTGTTATTGACTACATTGACCCAGTTATGGTTGGCTGCCCGACACATACGCCATATAGTGGCGCACCGGGATCAGGTCCCGGATGCTTTTGCGGCTCAAGTTGATTTGTCGGCTCATCAGAAAGCGGCCGATTATACTTGTGCAAAAGTGCGGTTGAGCTATCCGAATATTTTGTTGCACGCTGGTCTGTTGCTGGCCCTTACTCTGGGTGGCGGACTGGAACTACTGTCCGACTTCTGGCGTACTTGGTTCAGCGACCCACTGCGGCACGGGATGGTATTTATTTTCAGCACAATCGCCCTGCTGAGTGTAATCGAAATCCCTTTCAATTATTACCGCACATTCGTCATTGAACAGCAATACGGCTTCAACAAGATGACGCCCGGCATGTTTTTTGCCGATCTCGCTAAACAGTATACGCTGGGAGTACTGCTGGGTGCGCCATTATTATTGAGTGTTTTGTGGCTCATGGAAAAAGCAGGGGAAAACTGGTGGTTTTATGCCTGGTTGATATGGATCAGTTTCAATCTGTTCCTGCTGGCAGTCTACCCCAACTGGATTGCCCCTTTGTTCAACAAATTTTCACCACTGGAAAATGATTCACTCAAAGCGCGCATCGAAAACCTGCTGCAGAAATGTGGCTTCGAATCCAGCGGATTATTCGTAATGGACGGCTCTCGCCGCAGCAGTCATGGTAACGCCTATTTCACCGGTTTTGGTAAAACCAAGCGGATCGTTTTTTTCGATACGCTACTGAATCGTTTGAAAACTTCCGAAATCGAGGCTGTACTGGCTCATGAGCTGGGTCATTTCAAACGTCATCATGTAATCAAACGAATCCTGTTGTCATTTGTAGTCAGCCTGGTGTTTTTGTGGATATTGGGTTATCTGATGCAGCAGGCGTGGTTTTATCATGGGCTGGGAGTGCAGGTAACGACCGTGCCATCCACTGCAATGGCATTGCTGCTGTTTTTTCTGGTGATGCCGGTGTTTACTTTCCTGCTGCACCCGCTGTCCAGCCTCTATTCGCGTAAACATGAATTTGAAGCAGATGAATATGCGGCCGCACATTCTTCAGCTGCCGATATGATTCGGGCTCTAGTCAAACTTTATCAGGATAACGCTGCCACCCTGACGCCTGATCCCCTGCATTCAGCCTTCTACGATTCGCATCCACCGGCAGCCGTGCGTGTTGCACACCTCAAGAAACTGAGTACCACGGGAGCCACAGCATGACTGATACCTGCAATTTGACCGACCGGAAATGCAAGCCGTGTGAAGGAGGGGTACCACCCCTGAGTACGGAAGAAGCGGAGAATCTGATAAAACAACTGGAACAGGGCTGGGAACTGGCAAACAACAGGATCAGCCGGATCTTTTCGTTCAAAAATTATTATCAGACCATGGCTTTCGTAAATGCTGTAGCCTGGATATCCCACCGTGAAGATCATCATCCTGATTTGACCGTTAGTTACAATCAGTGTCGTGTCGAATACACGACACATGCCATCAGTGGATTGTCGGAAAATGATTTTATCTGCGCAGCAAAAGTAGACACGCTATTCAGATTTTGAGTTTAAGTATCGGGCCAACTGACCAGGAAGAAATCTGCCCACCCCGCCTGACCGGCCGAATCATCGCGGCCTATGGCCAATATTATGAAGTTGAAACCGCGCACGATACTATTTATTCCTGTGTCATGCGCGGAAAGAAAAAAGGCGTGGTGTGTGGTGATCGGGTTGAAATCCGCCGCGTAGCCACGGATCAGGGGGTCATCGAAACCGTCCTGCCTCGTACGAGTCTGTTTTATCGCAGCGACGCCTTCCGTGAGAAGCTGATTGCAGCCAATGTAACGCAACTGATTTTTGTTCTTGCTACAGTTCCAAGCTGCAGTCTGGAGCTGCTGGATCGTTGTCTGATCGCTGCCGAGAACCAGGGGATTCGCGCACTCATCCTGCTGAATAAGGTGGATCTGATCGAGCAAAAGCAAACCATTGCACAGAGCCTGATGCTCTACCGGAAGCTGGGTTATCCGGTGTTGGAAATCAGTGCAAAAACTTCTGTTCAGCCGCTTATTCCGCAATTGCCGGGACAGACGAGCTTACTGGCCGGCCAGTCCGGGGTGGGCAAATCCACTTTACTGAATGCGCTGATCCCTCAGGCACGGCAGGCAACCGCAGAAATTTCCGATGCACTGGATAGCGGGCGACACACAACCACTCATGTCCGTCTTTTCCACCTTGATGATAGCGGCAGTTGCATCATTGATTCACCCGGTTTTCAGGAATTCGGTCTGCAGCAACTCGATGAAGCCTCGCTGGTTTGGGGATTTATCGAATTCCGTCCTTTTCTGGGACAGTGCAGATTCCGCAATTGCCGACATATCACAGAACCAGGTTGCGTATTGCTGCAGGCAACCCGGAAAGGTATCCTCAGCCCCCGGCGGATGGCCTGCTACCATAAACTGACACGGAGTATAAACAGGCCACATACTGGAGCAAAATAATAAACAGGCCAATCGGGAATGCTATAAAAGCAAGCTGGCGGGAAAAAGTAGTATTCAACCCTTCCCGCCAGGTATTTTATCTGGGCGACATATTTATTTCTGCCTCATTGCAGCCCAATCAATTCCACATCGAAAACCAGTGCTGTATTTGGTGGGATGATACCCCCCGCGCCCTGAGCTCCATAAGCCATGGAAGACGGAATGATCAAGGTACGTTTTCCACCCACTTTCATACCCTGTACCCCCCTATCCCATCCCTTGATAACACGACCGGAACCGAGAAGGAACGAAAAATGATTCCCTCGATCATGGGAACTGTCAAATTTTTGTCCTTTTTTGTCATCTGCCGCAGCATCATATAACCAGCCCGTATAATGTACATTGACAGTTTTACCAATAACTGCTTCCTCGCCTGTGCCTGGCTTGACATCTATCTTCTCTAATGCAGTCACATCAGAGGCGGCATGAGAAGGAGCAGAGTGGGGTGAAGCTGCATGCTCTTTGTAAGCCTGCGTATTCATTGAGAGAAACAATGCTCCTGAAAGAACAAAGCCAAATAGGATTTTTATTTTACTCATCATCACCTCTGAAAATATAATTCTGGTTTTGTGCATCTGATAATTTGAAGCAGACAGGTAACATATATTGTCTGCAAGCTAATCACTACGGACAGCAGAAATGATAAAACAATTTTGCCTGGCTGGTTAAAATATCATGAAAAGGTTCCGGTTTTACGCTGTTCGGTAAGAAATGAAAAATTCTCCGCAGCAGCCGGATGGCTGAACAGAAAACCCTGTGCATGATGGCACTCAGCTTTTTCCAGAAGGTCGAGTTGTGCCTGTGATTCCACTCCTTCCGCTCGAATCGTCAGACCAAGATTTCTGGCCAGCATAATAATGGCTGTAACGACTACAGAACTGTCGGAATCGCTGGCGATGTCTCTGATTAGAGACCGGTCTATCTTGACTGTATCAATGGGCAGGCGCCGCAGATAACTGAGAGATGAATAACCTGCACCAAAATTATCCATGACGATCCTGACCCCCATCTGCTTCAATTCCTTCAATATTCTGATGCTTCCTTCCACATCCTGCATGAGCACCGATTCTGCAATTTCCAGCTCCAATCTGGCGGGATCGAGACCCGTTGCATGCAAGGCTTCAGCAACATGACTGATCAGCTGGAATTGATCCAGTTCTATGGCGGATATATTGACTGCAACGAAAAATGGCTCGCGACCGGTTTCCTGCTGCCAGGATCCCGCCTGTCTGCAGGCTTCATATAATACCCATTTCCCAATTTCGACGATGGAGCCGGTCTCACCAGCCAAAGAAACAAATTTATCCGGAGAAAGCAGCCCGAATTCCGGATGATTCCAGCGGACCAATGCTTCAGTACCAATAATTTTACCTGTTCCCAGATCAATCACCGGCTGGTAATGCAGCACAAGCTCCTCATCCTCTACGACTCGTCGCAATGATTGTCCGATCTTTATCTTTTGCAGCGAAGCATCACCAATTTCTCTGGCATAAAATCTGCAGGTGTTACGCCAGGTTTTTTTAGTGAAAGACAATGCATTTTCTGCATTGGCCAGCAATACTTCAATTTCTCTGCCGTCATGAGGATAAACGCAAATCCCCATGTTCAGCGTTACATAAAATTCAAGGCGGTTGATAGTAAAAGGTGCCGTGACCAGTTTCAGTATCTGATTTGCAAACGCCTGCACCTGCTGGGTGCTGCTTAGACCGGTATGAAAAAAAGCAAATTTCCCTCCCCCGATACGTGTCAAGATGCAATTTCTACCCGAATATACCGATAAGCGATTGGCAAACTGCTGTATCAGAATATCACTGGTATCATAGCCGTATCTGCTGTTAATACGCGAAAGGCGATCGACTTTGATAAAGTAGACCGCGGCGATCAGCCCCTCCTTTCCGCTACTGTCAGACAATAAAGAGGTAACTTTTTCACAGAACAGATTGCGCTTGGGCAGACCGGTCAGCTCATCATGGTACGTCATGCGATAAATATGACTATCTGCCTGACGTTTTCTGCGTTTCAGATCCATACACTCCAGCTCACGGTCAATAACCAGCATAAGATGCAGCGAATGGCCCTTAAGTACACAATCGTTCGCCCCGTTGCGCATTACCGAAAGTACCGTCTGCTCGTCAGTCCTTGAGGTATAAACAATGAAGGGGGTCATTCGGTTATCGGCTTTCAGTAAGTCCAACACTTGTATTGCATCAAATCCTGTCATCGAATATTCAGCAATGATCGCATCCCAGCTTGATGTATCCAGGGCTGATCGAACATCAGCTAGACTGTTTACATGTTTGTAAATCAATTGTTTCCCATTACGGACAAAATCATCACACAGTTGACTGACATCAGTTTCGGAATGCCCGATGATCAAAAGTTTTAATTTTTTGTATGACATTTCAGATATTTTTCCGGCGGAATATATCTTCTAATATCGACCTGGTTGGAAAAAACTTTATCCAGTGAGAGAAGCGGGGAGTGCGCAGCGATACCGGATTTGCCTATAGTATTTCTCGTTGATTGGATACATACCCGGAGTTGGCGAAGTAGTTGCGGCACTCCTCGAGCCGGATACTTTCGATGATACGGCCGATGGCGACCTGGAGCGCATCAAAGATCGTTCGCTGGCTTCCCGCAAGTTCGTTTGCTCGGCCTGGTGGAATGCGGCGCCCGGCTGGCCTGGCGAGTCAAGACCAGCCTAAAGCTGCCGGCAGAGCAGAGGCTGCCCGATGGTTCTTACCTGAGTACAGTCTACGATAGCCAGGATCGGCATCGCCGCGCCGGCTCGATCCGGATCGGTTGAGCTTCCTGTGTGCCGTGCACGTGATCAAGCGAAAACTGCCGCAAGCTGCGCCCTCTCCCCTCTGAGCAATTGTCTCTGCCTGGCGAGATGCCCTGCTCGAAGAGATTGCCAGTGGCCGTTGTGTGAGCAGCCGGGAGCAGCATAATCCTCGTGGCGTCAAGCAAAAAATGAGCAACTTCAACGTCCGCCATTGCGGAAAACCCTTGCACCTGAGGCATCAGCTCCTACCTGCTCTTATTATCTGAACAGTATTGGGGTCAGAGCACGTATCAAAAACAAGTTTTATAGGATTTACACAAAAAATATTTTGCAAGCTGCAAAAACAGGTAA
>JBIQJX010000017.1:0-8080 GCA_044507105.1 Nitrosomonas sp. | reverse complement strand
ATGGCAAGCTCATCAAAATCAAAGGTTTCCCCAAAGACTACACAGTGAAATTATTCCGGGTGTCGGTGTCCACCCACCGCACGGATTGGGTCGTGACCAACGACCTGTCTCACGATTCCCTGGATGCCACACAAGAGGTATGTGGCATGCGCTGGAAAATCGAACAGTTTCACCGCGAGATCAAGCAACTCACCGGCATTGAGAAAAACCAGTGCCGCAAGGCGCGCATCCAGCGCAACCACATCGCTTGCGCGATGCCGGTCTGGATTCGCCTGACCGACCTGGCCCGAAAAACCATTTATCGTATCAGGCACGGACTGCTGGATGACTACCTGTGCCAGCAACTCAAAAATCCATCCGTCAAGATGCGCTTTGCGTAAGTCCTAATTATGTCATTTTTAGGGACTACACAGGAAAATAGCGAACGCTGGCTCAACACTCGCTTACATGTATTGAATAACTGAATTTGATCCAACAGGTATATTCTCAAATTGAGTAAGTGTCAGATCAGATCGCAACTGTTATATTTATAGATTATATGCTATAGCCGTTGAGAGTCTTATTTTCAAGCGTGGCAGTTACTATTCCGCATCTGGCTTCAACACATTAATGGGATGGAAAGCGCTCCTATACAATCCACTACCAGACCAGCTATATTGTTTCGCGTATTGGCCATGATGTATGCGCTGTTTGCGTATGCTGTCGGCTCTGCGGCATTGTTCTGGTTTTTCCTGGCATCCACTGATCTGGTACCTTATTCATTGTCTGGCATGCAGGCTGAAAATTCGTTTGTTGCCCTGCTCATCAATAGTGGTCTGGTGCTTTTGTTTGCGCTGCAGCACACCATCATGGCAAGAAAGCGTTTCAAGCAAAAATGGATCCGGATCATTCCCGCGCATCTGGAGCGATCAACATTTGTCCTGGCTGCAGGCGCAGCAATAGCGTTGATGTTGTGGTACTGGCAAGCACTTCCCGGCATTGTATGGTCGATTGAACATGAATACATACGGATTGCGACACGCGGCCTGGCTTTTTGGGGCATAGCCTATGTATTGTTCTCCACACTGGTTGCGAATCACTTCGAGTTACTGGGATTGCGCCAGACTTGGTTATATGTGATTGGCAGACCTTATACACCGGTGGATTTTAGAAGACAGTGGGTTTATCGATACAGCCGCCACCCCATGATGCTGGGCTTGTTAATTGTTTTCTGGGCAACTCCGGATATGCCGGCCAGTCGGTTTGTACTGGCTGTATTGCTGACTGTTTATACCTTCATGGGTATCTGGTTCGAAGAACGCAGCCTGCGACAAGAGTTTGGCGGGAAATACTTGGACTATAAGAAAGAAATCGGCAGATTCTTTACCTTCCATTGAGGAGTTTGGCGCTTTGTATCGTTTCCTGCTGTGAAATGCATGGTCCTCTGATTATTACGAAGGCTGTTCGGTTAAAGTAAAGTGATCATTCAGGCTTTATCCGCCTGAAATTGAGGGTAGTTATCTTCAGCCAGTACTGTGTAAACCCTATACAAGTTGGCAAGGTATCGTTCCCGCTCCAGCCAATCATCGTATTTACGATTTTAGGATTAATCTCAAATACAGATGTGAGTTTATTTTTGATGGTGCTAACTCCTCTTCACATTGAAGTACAATGACCTCTATCTGATAATCTTTGATTGACCGGTAAGAGGATTTATGCGATTTCTGAAGTTTGTGATGGTATTGTGGATGGGTATCCACGCACAGTGGGCGCTTGCCTTTCTGCCGATCCAGCAATGGCAGACAGCGAACGGGGTACAGGTATATTTCGTTGAGAATCACGATTTACCGATTCTTGATCTCAGCATCAGTTTTCCGGCCGGCAGCAGTACGGATACTGCAGAAACCTCCGGCCGTGCCCGGCTCGTTCAGCGGTTGATGAGTATGGGTGCGGGCGGTATGTCGGAAGATCGGATCGCCGAGACGCTGGCAGATGTCGGGGCTGAGCTGGGCGGAATATTCGATCTGGACCGGGCCGGTCTGTCATTGCGCACATTGAGTCATCAGCATGAACGCACCCAGGCACTGGATGTGCTGGCACATATCATCCAGCATCCCGAATTTCGGGAGGAGGTTATGGAGCGTGAACGTGCCCGTCTCGTTGCTGCCCTCAAGGAAGCGGATACCAAGCCGGAAGTTATCGCCGAGCGAACGCTGATGAAGCTGTTGTATGGCACGCATCCTTATGGCCTGCGTGAATCAGGTGAGCCAGATACACTGGTTTTACTACAGCGCCGGGATCTGGTCGATTTTTATCGTGCCCGTTACACCTCAGGCAGTGCAATTATAGCGATGATCGGCGATATCAAGCGTGATGAGGCTGTCCGTATCGCAGAAGCACTAACCCAAAAATTACCGGCCGGAGAACCCGCCAAAACTTTGCCGGCTGTGGAAAAACCGGTGCCGGCAACCCGAAAGATTGCCCACCCTGCTACCCAAAGCCATATCCAGATCGCCTATCCTGGACTGAGTCGCAAAGATCCGGATTATTTTCCGCTGCTGGTGGGTAATTACATTCTCGGTGGTGGGGGATTTGTATCCCGTCTGATGGAAGAGATCCGCCAGACGCGTGGACTGGCGTACAGTGTCTACAGTGCTTTTGCACCATTCCAGGAAAAAGGACCTTTTGAAATCAGCCTGCAGACAAAAAAGGAGCAGGCAGAACAGGCTTTGCAGCTGACACAAAAGATACTGCGCGATTTCGTTAAGCAGGGCCCGACCAGCGAGGAGTTAAAGGCTGCCAGGCAGAATATTGTAGGAGGGTTTCCCCTCCGTATCGACAGTAACCGGAAAATCCTCGGCTATCTTGGTGTTATTGGTTTCTATGATTTACCGCTGACTTATCTGGAAGATTACGTCAAAGCCGTGGAAAAAGTCACCGTGACGCAGATCAAAGATGCATTCCGACGCCGGATTGATCCGGCGGGGATGGTAACAGTCGTCGTGGGTGCGGCGGACTGATACGAGCCTGCTCCATGTCCCGGACAGATAGAGTCCGCATCATCGGCGGTCAGTGGCGCAGCCGTCTCATTCAATTCCCGGATAATGAACAGCTTCGCCCGACACCAGATCGCGTAAGGGAAACATTGTTCAACTGGCTGGGTCAGGATCTGACCGGCAGAACCTGCCTGGATTTATTTGCCGGCAGCGGTGCGCTCGGATTCGAAGCTGCTTCGCGAGGTGCGGAACGGGTTACTATGGTCGAGCATGATGTAAAAGCTCTGCACAGCCTGCGTATCTCGGCGGCAAAATTGCCTGCCCCGCAGGTGAAATCGATACACATGGATGTAAGGATATTTCTTGAAAATGATACAGAGCGTTACGATGTTGTTTTTCTCGACCCGCCATTTGGTTCTGAGTTGCTGGCCGAAATATTGCCTATGTTGCCGTCACGAATGACGGAGGAGGGTGTGGTATATGTCGAAAGTCGCGACCGGTTAGTGCCGGACGATGCCTGGTCGGTATGGAAACAGAGCCGTGCAAGCCATGTTTATTATGGCCTGCTGAAGCTGAACCGGAATGGATAAAGTTATCTACCCCGGCACTTTCGATCCCATCACCCGGGGGCATGAAGATCTGGTGCATCGCGCATCACGGTTGTTTGATCGAGTGATTGTGGCTGTAGCGGCGGACAGCGGCAAATCCTCCTTTTTTTCGCTGGATGAACGCGTGGAAATGGCCAGGGTAGTCCTGGCGGAATATGCCAATGTCGAAGTAACGGGATTTTCCGGTCTGCTGATGGAATTTGCACGGCAGCAGCGTGTCCGTATCATCATACGCGGTTTGCGGGCGGTATCCGATTTTGAATACGAGTTTCAACTGGCGGGCATGAATCGCAGTCTGTATCCGGATGTGGAAACGATTTTTCTGACACCGTCTGAACAGTACACATTCATTTCTGCCACAATTGTGCGTCAAATAGCGCGTCTGGGAGGGGACGCGAGTAAATTCGTACACCCGCTCGTGGTTGAACGATTACATGAAAAAGGAAAGTAATGAACAAAGGAGAGCAATCGAAATGGCGCTGATCATTACCGATGAATGTATTAATTGTGATGTATGTGAGCCCGAATGCCCCAACCGGGCGATTTCACAGGGGGAAGAGATTTATGAGATCGATTCGGACCTGTGCACTGAATGTGTCGGCCACTATGACACGCCGCAATGTGTGGAAGTCTGCCCGGTCAGCTGTATCGTAACCGATCCGGACGTGATCGAAGATCACGAACAGCTGATGGGAAAATATCACGCCCTGATGACTACGGCCGCGAACCGAGCTCTTCAGGAATAGCGTAACGTCGCGGTCCGAAAATGGCAGTCCCTATCCGAACCAGGGTGGCTCCTTCTGCGATCGCATTTTCCAAGTCTTCGGACATACCCATCGAAAGCGTATCCAGATCAAAACCCCTCTGCTGGAGCTCCTGAAAAATTTCCCGCAGCATCTGAAACTGTTCCTGCTGCAGTGCCGTTACGGCGGTAAGTTCGGGAACAGCCATGAGACCGCGCAGTTCAAGTCGCGGCAAATCCCTGACGAAAGCTGCCATTTCGGCAACCTTCTCCGGATTCACTCCACTTTTGGTGATTTCTCCGCTCACATTGACCTGTACACATACCTGCAGTGGTGGTAAGGATTCCGGCCGGGCGGCTGATAGGCGAGTAGCTATCTTCTCGCGGTCGATACCATGTACCCAGGAAAAATTCTCGGCAATCAGTTTGGTTTTATTACTCTGGATGGGGCCTATGAAATGCCATTCGATCGGCAAATCTGCGAGTGCCCGGATTTTGACCAGCCCTTCCTGCAGATAATTTTCTCCGAAAACAGTCTGGCCAGCCTGCCAGGCTTCTCGCAGACTTTCCGGCATATTGGTTTTACTGGCCGCGAGCAATCGAACAGTATCCGGATCGCGCCCTGCATTTTTGGCGGCTTCAATGATACGGTTCTGGACATTCTGCAGACGCGAGGCAATCGTGGTCATGGTTGGATTAATAAGTTGAACAATTAAGACAGCAATATTACAAAAAGAAGTCCGCTTTGGGATCATCCGAAAATATATTCAATTCTGGCTGATTTCTTCCGTTTTAGATCGGGTCGGTCTGCTATATCCGGACCGGAATACGACATCAACCGATTAGCGCCCGTTGAGGCAGAAGGAACATGCCAAATGAACATAGTAGAGTTACTCTCCTTTGTGGTCAAGAACAACGCTTCCGACCTCCATTTGTCAGCCGGCATGCCGCCCCTGATCCGTGTCCATGGAGAAATCCGGCGCATTAATCTCCCGGCCCTGGCGCATAAAGATGTGCATGACATGGTGTATGACATTATGAACGACGGTCAGCGCAAACATTATGAAGAGCACCTGGAGTGTGATTTTTCATTTGCCATTCCCAATCTCGCACGCTTCCGGGTCAATACCTTCAACACTAATCGGGGTGCAGCGACCGTCATGCGTACGATTCCCTCCAGGGTACTAACGCTTGAGGAACTAAAAGCACCCAAAATATTCTCCGAGATTGCGCAGCAGCCGCGCGGCGTTGTACTCGTTACCGGCCCGACCGGTTCCGGCAAATCCACTACGCTGGCGGCCATGATCAATGATATCAATGAAAATCAGTATGGCCATATTCTTACACTGGAAGATCCAATCGAATTCGTGCATGAAAGCAAAAAATGTCTGATCAATCAGCGCGAAGTCGGGCGAGATACCCACAGCTTCAGCAATGCGCTGCGTGCTGCGCTGAGGGAAGATCCGGATATCATCCTGGTGGGCGAGTTGCGGGACCTGGAGACTATCCGCCTGGCGATGACCGCAGCAGAAACCGGCCATCTCGTTTTTGGTACCCTGCATACCAGCTCGGCGGCCAAAACTATCGACCGGGTCATCGATGTATTTCCCGCTGAAGAAAAGGAAATGATACGTGCGATGCTCTCTGAATCACTGCGTGCAGTTATTTCCCAGGCGCTGCTGAAGACAAAGGATGGTAAAAGTCGCGTGGCTGCGCATGAAATCATGATCGGCACGCCGGCAATCCGTAATCTCATCCGAGAAGGCAAAGTGGCGCAGATGTATTCGACCATTCAGACCGGCCAGGCAGTTGGCATGCAGACGCTGGACCAGAATCTGGCGGAGCTGGTCAGGCGCAATGTTATTTCCGCAGCGGAGGCTCGCACCAAAGCCATGAACAAGGATAATTTCCGGGGTTGACCCGGGCAGAGCACTTTTTATGGAAAAAGAACAGGCACTCAAATTCATATATGGTTTGTTGCGGCTGATGCTCAGTAAACAAGCTTCAGATTTGTTCATCACGGCAGGTTACCCGCCGGCAATGAAAATCGACGGTAAAATGACACCTGTCACCCAGCAGGTACTTTCTTCCGGACATACCGCAGCACTGGCGCGCGCCATCATGAACGACAGACAGGCAGCGGAATTCGAAGCCAGCAAGGAATGTAATTTCGCAATCCATCCAGAAGGGATTGGCCGTTTCCGCGTCAATACTTTTATACAACAGCAGCGAACCGGAATTGTTCTACGGACAATCACCACCACGATTCCGGATTTCGATCACCTCGGCCTGCCACAGATCCTGAAAGAAGTTGTCATGAGCAAGCGCGGCCTGGTGATTTTCGTTGGCGGAACCGGGTCGGGCAAATCGACTTCGATGGCAGCCCTGATTGGTCATCGTAATAAAAACAGTTACGGCCATATCATCACGATTGAAGATCCGGTCGAATTCGTTCATGAGCATATCAATTGTGTTATCACGCAGCGGGAAGTCGGGGTCGACACGGAATCATGGGAAGCCGCGCTGAAAAATACCCTGCGTCAGGCGCCCGATGTCATCCTGATTGGTGAAATCCGGGATCGGGAAACGATGGAGCATGCCATCGCATTTGCCGAAACCGGGCACTTGTGTATGGGTACCCTGCATGCAAACAGTGCCAATCAGGCGCTCGACCGTATCATCAATTTTTTCCCTGAGGAGCGGCGCGCACAGCTGCTGATGGATTTGTCGCTGAACTTGCAGGCTCTGGTCGCTCAGCGGCTGATCCCTAAAAAGGAAGGCGGCGGACGTGTAGCGGCAATTGAGATCATGCTCAATTCTCCTCTGATTTCTGATCTGATATTTAAGGGAAATGTATACGAAATCAAAGAAATCATGAAAAAATCCGGGGAGCAGGGCATGCAAACATTCGATATGGCACTGTTCAAGCTTTACGAGAGCGGATTAATTGCCTATGAAGATGCGCTGCGCAATGCTGATTCCATGAATGAATTGCGGTTGCAAATCAAACTGCACGGATCAGAAGCAAAACATCACGCGATGAATGCCAATATTGAACATCTGACGATTACCTGACACAGTCTGGTGTCTTTTACTTGTAACTTCAGTTTGTAAATCCTGTTTTCCCACACAATGATTATCGAGGATTTCTCCGGAGTTATTCCATTTTCACTTCATTATTGTAATAATTATCTCTATCTATACCGATGGAGATAACCCAGGTCACGCCCAGCCAGTGGAGACACAGATGTATTGCTCAAGGCCAGACAAGCCATTGCTTCAGCAACGACGGTAGAGCAGTTGCGTCAGGCACAGGCAGTAGTGCTGCCGTTGGATTACGCCCTGAGTCTGGCCGATCATCGGCGTGTCACGTGGATGGGTCTGTCGACTGCGCCGTCGCTTTATGGCCGGCAAGTGGCTGGTGCTGCTGATGCGCCCAAAGCTGGTGGACGCAAGCGACAAAACATGACCCGGCAGGAAGAGAGCGAGTTTCTGGCCCCCTTTCTGGCATCTGCTGCTGTGGGCGGGATTCTGATGGTCAGCGAAAAATCAAGGCTGCGCTAGATCAGGCTCTGGGGCGCAAAGTAGCACTGTCTTCAGTTTACAACCTGCTGCACCGCCACGGTTGGAGGAAGCTTGCACCGGATAAGCGACATCCTCAAAGCGATCCGGTGGCACAACAGGAATGGAAAAAAACTTCCCCAAACCCCAGCCTGCGCCCACCGCGTAAAGTGTTTGTGAACAGTTTTCCACTT
>JBIQJX010000095.1:0-4960 GCA_044507105.1 Nitrosomonas sp. | reverse complement strand
CGGCGCAGAGGATTCTCTCCTCCTGAATGAAAATATATACGGCTGTAGTACTAACGCAGCGCTGGCTAGTGTTTTTCTGGCCTCAGCCTTACCTGCTACCGAACAGGGAAATTTGGAATCTCCTTTGGAAAAACTTATGAGAGATTCTGTCATTACCATTCAAATTAAATCCCGGTTAATAGAAGCCAAAGATATTCATTCCTTAAATATTCAAGTGAACACCGATAACAATGGAATTGTAGTATTAACAGGTGCAGTCAAATCAAAAGCAGAAAAAGATCGGGCTCTATACATCGCTTACTCAGTAGAAGGTGTAAAGCAGGTTTTTAACAGGCTGAAAATTCATCCTGATTCAGAGATTCATTCTTATCCTCCCAAGCCTGAAATTTATCGTGCCCCCAGCCCTCCAAATTCTCCTTATCAACAGGTTAAACAAATTTTCTATGCAAAGGCAGAAATTAATATTTTTGGTAAACATTTTATATAAATCAAATAATTACAGAGATGCACTTCCATCCACATAAGGTGCTCATACTCATGCATATTGAAGGAAATTGAATGACAACCAACAAAAAAGTCAGAAAAATAAATAAAGAAGGTGATTACTTTTCTTGCTCAAATCCATAAATTATTCACTGTTAACATGCCTGCCCCAAGGCAGACAGATATGTGGGCAGAAACGACATAACCTGACCCAGTAAAATTGGGCCAGGTTATGGAGTTAGGGGAGATATATCTGATAAACCCCGGCTTTTTTAAAGGCCAAGATTTTTATCAAATTAAATTTTGATTACGCAGACTGAATATTGGAGGCCTGTTTACCTTTTGGCCCTTGTGCTATTTCAAAGGAAACCTTTTGACCTTCTTTCAAGGTCTTGAATCCATTCATATGGATGGCTGAAAAATGCGCGAATAAATCCTCACTCCCATCATCCGGGGTAATAAATCCGAAACCTTTTGCATCACTAAACCATTTAACTATGCCTGTTGTCATGCGACACTCCATTTTAAAAGCGTAAAATTTTCATAAAGCTATTTGGTTGGATCCAAGATTGAATTTGCGACACTCACAGGAACGCCAATATCCCAAACCTGCTTATGGAACAAATCAATGCGTTAGTCTATATTTTTTTAAATTCTGAGTCTGTTCGGTAGCGCACGTAGCTCTAATTTCTCTTCTCAATCAGGGAGTATAGAAGAAGAGCAGTGCTGAATAATGGTTAGCAACTAAACATCTAATTCCAATTTCTGATAGGAATGAAAATCACAGTATTCATAAAATGATTATTTTTCATAGCATTATGCTGATCCGTAATTCCTGTTTCTATCTATAATTGGAATAAGTCTGGCATTTTCCCGTTTCCTTGATTTCATCCAAATAATCCGCCCAGTGCTGCATCATTCTTGCTCTGGGCTTAAGGTGTTCTGCATAGTCATAGGCTCTCGATACTTCATTCCCTACCAAATGAGCTAACTGCAATTCAATGTGTTTGTCAGGGTATTGTTTCTCGTGAAGAATAGTGGATGCAATGCCTCTGAACCCGTGACCGGTCATGCGCGAGTGATAGCCCATGCGATATAAGGCAAACAGCAGGGTGTTGTTGCTCATTGACCTGGTGGCATTGCGCTCGCCAGGGAAAAGCAAGGGCGAATGGCCGGACAGTTCCTGTAGTGCCTCCAGAACGGCTATTGCCTGGTGTGATAACGGCACAATGTGCGGGAACCGCATTTTCATACGCTCCGCCGGTATGCGCCACAGCTTGGAATCAAATTCTATTTCTTTCCAGCGCGCACCAATTAATTCACTGGTACGAACAAAAGTCAGCGCCATCAACTGTAACGCCAGCCGGGTTAGTGGCTGCCCGTCATAAGCTTCAATTCTTCTGAGCAGTTCAGGAAGCTCTTTCTGATCCAGCCTGGCATAGTTGGTTTTTTTCACTGGCTTGAGCACGTCAGCAGGCTTGATATCAGCCGCAGGATTGCGTCCTGCGAGCCCATGCGCTACGGCATAGCGGAATACCTGTCCGCACGTACTTAACGCCCGTTTGGCAATATCCAGAGCGCCACGTGATTCAATCTGCCGGATCACCATAACCAGGTGTGGTGCAGTTATCTCAGTGACCGGCTTACTCCCGATCACGGGAAATACATCTGCTTCCAACCGGCGAATGACATAATGCGCATGGCGTTCTGTTCTGGCGGCTTTCCAGTTATCCCACCACAGACGGGCCACTGACTCGAAGCTGTTTTCTGCTGCCAGTGTCTTGATTAATTTCTGTTCCTGGCGGTGCTGCGAAGGATCGATCCCTTGTTTCAACAGGTCACTGGCAGTTACCCGCAGATTTCGGGCTTCTTTCAGGGTAACTTTTGGGTAAGTGCCAATCGACAGCATTTTTTCTTTACCGTTATAGCGGTATCGATAACGCCACCATTTGGAACCGTTAGGCTGTACCAGGAGCACAAGACCATCTCCGTCAGATAGTTTGTAAGGCCTCTCTTTTGGCCTGGCGACTCTGATGACAGGGTCAGTCAGTTTCATTTGTGGGTAACTTTTTAGGGGTAATTCGATTTACCCGCAATGTTACCCGGATTTGGAGTCAGTTACCCACCTTTTCTATGGTTAGCAATGGTTGCCAAAAAAACCTTGAAATTATTTATTTACAAAGGTACTCTGGGCATCCGCGGGTAACGTTTGCAATATATGTGGCGGAGAAGGCGGGATTCGAACCCGCGGTACGGTAATACCGTACACACGCTTTCCAGGCGTGCACCTTCAACCACTCGGTCACTTCTCCCTCTTGAAAACTCCGTGCAACGGGCTGCCAAGCATAAACTACTTTCATACCGGGAGCAATATATACAGCAGGGTTCTTCGGCAAACTCTGAATATCTGGTTAAACTAACAAGCTAACAAGGCAGTCCTCAAAAAATCCTGCGAAATGAATATTGCAAAAGAGTCTTATGAACAGTATTAATAGTAAGCGGCATTAAATTGTTGTAGCTTTTTATCTTTATTTTGGCAAATATATCGTTATCCATCGTAACAACTAAATATCTACCATTCATTCGAGCGAAAATTTCAAGGCACGACTCAATTTAGAGCAGTTTTGGTGCAAATGCAAACAGATTCCTGTCTCTATAAACGAGATGGGGTGTGCTATTGAGAAAACAAAGTGTAAACACCAGACAAAAAAATGCTAAGCGCCAGGCAATTTTTAGAAACTGAGCGCCTTAATCAATCTACTTACGGAGAGGAAAGCGTACAATGAATGAGCCAACGACCTGTTTACCCGACAACCAAACCCCACATGCCGCGAAACACGGCTGCCTGGCCGATACCGATCATGATCGCGAAATTCCGGAAATCGATTTGCTTAGTCCGATGACGATCCGAGGGATCACACTTCGTAACCGGATCGTGATGTCTCCCATGTGCCAATACGTCGCGGAAGAAGGGTTAGCCAATGACTGGCATCTGGTCCATCTTGGCAGCCGAGCCGTTGGCGGAGTATCGTTGGTAATGGTTGAAGCCACAGCCATCAGTCCGGAAGGGCGGATTGCCCCAGGCGACCTGGGCATCTGGAGTGATCAACATATTGAACCGCTGGCACGCATCGTCCGATTCATTCACTCCCAAGGAGCTATTGCCGGCATTCAGCTGGCGCACGCTGGTCGGAAGGCCAGTTGTGAACCGCCCTGGAAGGGGGGAGCCAGCCTCAAGACACCAGCAAAGGGCGGCTGGTCGGTTATTGGCCCCAGCCCGATCCCGTTCACCCAAGATGATCCGATACCGGTCCCCCTTGATGAAGCCGGTATTGATAGAATTGTATCCAACTTTGAGTCTGCTGCTCGCCGAGCCCTGGCAGCCGGGTTCCGGGTGATTGAGATTCACGCGGCCCATGGTTATCTATTGCATGAGTTTCTCTCACCCCTAAGCAACCATCGAACAGACTGCTACGGTGGAAGCCTGGAGAATCGGATGCGCCTCCTGCTGCAAGTCGCCGAGTGTCTACGTCAATTGCTTCCTCAGGAACTGCCTTTGTTCGTGCGTATCTCAGCGACTGATTGGGCTGATGGAGGCTGGGATATTGAGCAATCAATAGTTCTGTCTCGGCATCTAAAAGATATTGGCGTGGATCTTATCGATGTCTCTTCCGGTGCCCTCATACCAAAAGCCCGCATCCCGGTAAGCAAAGGATACCAGATTCCATTTGCACGAAGGATTCGTGATGAGGCGGGTATCATGACGGGCGCAGTCGGGCTGATCACTGACCCTCACCATGCCGACGAAATCATAACCGGCGGAGACGCCGATCTGGTATTCATCGGACGCGAACTGCTCCGGGAGCCGTATTGGGCGCTCAAAGCAGAGCACGAACTCGGCGCGGAACCTTCCTGGCCGACACCGTATGGTTACGCCGTCAGTCGGCGACCAAAATAATCCCCGCAGCCAGGCAGAGGCAGCAGCGAGCCAGCTTCAAACTTGGGAACTGACTCGATTTAATGTTTTATCAACTCATCCTCCAGGCACACCAGTCAATAACTGACAACTCCGTCAAGTCAATGCAATTCACGGTCCGGTCTGGCCTCAAACTTTCCATATCCAGGCGCTTACCCAGGTACCGAATATGGATAAAATTGCTTTGCAGAGCAAGACACTTTCGGAGATCAGTTATCCGGCCAGCTGCAGTTTCTTAACCATGGAACTGAAGCACTATCATCCGGCCTATTTTGCACCAAGCCACCCCTCCGGGTGACTGATGCGGTAAGCAGGCTGGGACCAGGGAAAATGTGATAATGTATTTTTTATTTACCGATCACTGGACACCTTATGCGCGAAATTGGATTGACCATCGGACTCTTGTCATTAAGCAATGTATTCATGACATTTGCCTAGTACGCGCATCTTAAAGATCTGAGCACCAAACCGTGGCTGGTTGCAGCTCTGATCAGCTGGGGA
>JBIQJX010000094.1:0-5117 GCA_044507105.1 Nitrosomonas sp. | reverse complement strand
TAGTAGATTGATCATCAGCAAACAAGGCTTCTACCTGATAGGTCGATCGAGAATCGAAATCCCCTCACTTTTTCCAAAGAATTTTTCTGACGCTTCTCCTCGCATCTTTCTGCGCGGAACCCGTCAGGGCGGAGTCACAGAATCCAGCCTTTTGTGTTCCGGTACAGTAGGAGTGCCATGGATGGGACGCTCCCGCGCCTCGTGGTATTGATGCGGGAAGCGGCGGGAATACTTGTACATTCTGCCGGCAGGGTCAGGTATTGTTGGGGGGAATGAATATAGTTTCCAGCGGGAACTGGCCAGTTTTACCAGTGAAACGCATGAGCTGAGTGGTCGAGAGGGGGTGGCTGAAATAATAGCCCTGCTGTAGGTAGCAGTTGTGCTCGCGCAGGAATTCCATGTGTTTCGGAGTTTCCACCCCTTCGGCGATGACGTTCAGTCCGAGGTTGTCGCCGAGGGCGATGATGGCGCGAACAATGGCAAAGTCGAATTTTTCATGCCCGAGATCATCGTTTCCGGTGCCCTGAATGAAGGATTTGTCTATTTTAAGGATATCTATCGGTAATTCACGCAGCAGGCTCAGCGAGGAATAACCGGTGCCAAAATCATCCAGCGCGATAGTGATCCCCATTTCTTTCAGCCGCTCGAGTACTTCGGCTGCGCGCGGCAGGTCGCTGATGATGGCGCTTTCGGTGATTTCCAGCACCAGCCGCCCGGTCGGCAGCTCAGTGGCGGCCAGTACGTCGGCAACTTTTTGTAGAAAATCCGCATGCAGCAGCTGCCGGGCAGCGACGTTGACGGAGATATTGATCGGCAGCCCGACTTTCGCCAGATCGCAAGCGGTTCTGCAGGCCATCCACAACACCAGATCGCCCAGTTGTTCAACCAGCCCGACCCGTTCGGCGAGCGGGATGAATTCCCCCGGAAGCAGCAGCCCCCGCTGGGGGTGAATCCAGCGTACCAGCACTTCGGCACGGACGGTTCGCTGGTGGCGGATATCGACAATCGGCTGAAACAGGACATGCAGTGCTTTGTCCTTGTTTTCGATCGCGCGCCGGAAGTCTTTTTCGAATTCGAGTTGTTCCCGGGTCCAGATATCTGACGGCTCAACTGAATAAAAGCGGAAACCGTTGCCGCCCTGTCGCTTGACTCGTTGTGTGGCAATGACAGCCTGATCCAGCATAACTTCATCCTTTCCGTTCATCCGGGAGGATATGCCTACACCCACGCTGGCGGAAATAAAAACTTCCTGTCCGTTGATCTTAAAAGGATAGCTGAGCATCTCCATTATTTTTTTAACAAACGGAAGCGCCTGTTCTTTTTGTAACAGCGGGCCGGAAATCAGCATGAATTCATCTCCGCCCCAGCGAGCGATTACATCTTCACCGGAAGCCAGCTTGAGCAGACGGTCGGCGATCATTTTAAGTAAAGCATCTCCAGCATGATACCCTAGTGCATCATTGATTTTCTTAAAATTATCGACCGATATCAGGCAGGCAGTCAGCATCGCACCTCTCTGCCGGACACCGCTGATCAGTGCGCTGAGGCGGGACAGCAGAAAAGTCCGGTTGGGCAGCAGTGTCAGTGCATCGTAATTGGCCTGATGAGCAATTTGCCGTTTCATTTCCAGTGCATCGGAAATATCGGAAATTGTGATGACAGCGCCTATCAGCTCTTTATGCTTGCCGTGCAGAGACCGATGCGCTACGCGAATAGTCCGATCCTCCCCGAACGGGACCTTGAGTGTGCAATGCTGCATATCCGGCCGGGATTTTGCATCAGCCGTGCCCCTTCCTGCCAGCGTGCTGCTGTTTTCATTGCTTTCTTTACGCCAGTCCGGTATCAGACAGACGCCCAATACCTGATCCAGCGGTTTGCCGATCAATTGCGCCGATCTGACCCCCAGAATCCGTTCGCTTTCCCGGTTGAGATAGAGGATGCGATATCTGGCATCCGTCGTGATCACTCCTTCCCATATTAATTCGAACACCGCCTGCAGATAGGTACGGGTAAGGAATTGTGACTGGATAAATTCATTAATACGCTGCCAGTTGAACAGCGGATAGACGGTCAGTATCCCGACGATACTCGCACCGGGCGGCAGCCAGATATGAAATACCTTGAGCGACACCGCAACCAGTACGATACCGGCCACCAGCAATGCCGCCAGCATGTAGGCCGCCGATCTGCCGGGAACTGCATTGACTGCGATCAGAGCGGCCAGCACCCATAAAACCGCGGTGAGGACCGCGACCCCGTCTGTCGCAGGATGAATCGAACGTCCGTTACGCAGCATATCCACGACATTAGCATGCCATTCGGCACTGCTCATATAATGATGCTGCAGGACCGAAACGGGTGTCAGAAGACCCGGCTGCAGGCCAGTGGCGGTCATACCGACGATGATGATTTTGTCACGCAACCCGGTCAGCAGGGTGTCATCTTTGAGCAATTGCGCATAAGAAATCCGGGGATAGGTGCCCGGCGGCCCGGCAAACGGAACGAGTACTTCTTTCGAGCGCACCCATAAATTCCCTGTGTGCTCTGGCGTTTCTCTGACTCTCGAAATCCGGTAGAGTGGACTCATTCGGTTTGATGAGCAGCTTTTGCCTGCCAGTGCCAGTCCCAGCGCCGGAAAAACCGGGGTATCGATACCGGCGTACAGAAAAGTTCTGCGCGCCACCCCATCCGGATCCAGCTCGATATCCACATGACCGGAGGTCGCGTAACGCTGCAAGGACGCCAAGGGCTGGATGAGCGTGAATTGATATTCAGAAGCTGTTCGGGCCGGCGCCACCGGCAGCACGACATTGCCATGCGAGAAAATGGCTGTTCCCAATCTGTCATCCGCACGGGGGTGGGTGGTGTCCGGCTCCGACAGCAGCAGATCAAGTGCCACGACATTCCAGCCACTCTGACTCAGCCGGTTGAGCAGCCTGGCATGCAGCTTGCGTGACCACGGCCACTGGCCGAGAGCCTGCAGGCTCTCATCATCAATAGCGACGATAATAATATCGCTGTCGGGCTGAAAACTCTGCACACTGATGATGCGGTCATAAATCATCCAGTCCAATCGTTCCAGCCAGCCCGAGGCGGACAGAAACGCCACGATGATCAGCAATAACCCGGCACGGAACGGATAAGCCCCGACAATATTGCGCAGGCTCCCTGTTTTCATCAGAGCAATCCGAGCAGCGGGAGGAATATCATCAGCCAGTAAGGAAACCGCCTGGGTACCTCGAATATCTGAACCGGCCCGAACCTGCCCTCTTCACCATCGTATCCGATGGATCTGATACGCAGATAGTAAGTACCTCCTCCCGGATGCGGGAGAGAAATACCCGGCTCGTCAACCACAGTATCGCTGATAATTTCCCGGAATTCCCGATCACGCGCCATCTGAAACCGGAACGACCGGCCGGCTTCTCCTGCCGGCCAGGCAAACTTGATTTCATCGTCTTCTATCTGCGCGGATTCGAGCGCGGGACCGGGCACCGGCACGCGAAACGATACCGGATCACTGTAAGGCCCTGCTCCGACTGATTCCGACACGGCAGCGATGCGCCACCAGTAGATGCCTGGTGCCAGCGGCTCCGGCAGGATGAAGTGCCCTTCCCGGGAGGCGGATTCATAGCTGGCAAATTCCTCGAAACCCGCTGTCCGGCTGATGTCGATAAGATAGTGCGTGATGTCCGGCCGTGTCGTCCATTGAAACGCCGGATAGTCGCTTTCGACCCTTACACCGGCCTGTGGCGTCACGATAAACGGCGGTTCGGGACGGGCGTGAATTCTGACGGGCATTACCGCTTCGCAGCCTTCCAGCCCGGAGGCGTCCCGCCCGCGCACCCGCAGCCAGTAATTCCCGTCAGCCAGCAGGCGACCGCGCAGCGGGGGATCGGCGGTGACAAAATCCGTCAGTATGTCACTGAACGCCTGGTCCAGTGCGATCTGTACCCGGTAGGAATGCGCACCGGTCAGGGGTTTCAGCGACATGACCAGCGGCATACGTTCGAACAGGTCCGGAGTTTCGGATAAATCCGGCGCAGGCAGTAACTGAACCAGCCGGGCTGGCGACCGGGCCGGCCGGATAACTGTTCCATAGCCGCTGCGTAACCGTACATGTTGCCGTTTTGCGCTGACATCAAGCACTCCCGTCAGTACTTCGTTATAAGTCGTGCCATCTTTTTTTTCCGCCCCCACACGGAAAACCGTCCCACGCACCGCGCTCACTGCGGAAGGAGTCAGTATGCGAAATCTGGAAGCGGGTTCCGAATGCGGCGGGACGATGCTTTCGGTACGGCCTGACTCCAGTTCCACTTCGGTCACAACCGCAACCTCCTGACCCAGGATTTCACTTCGCTTCAGACGCATTTTACTTTCGCTCTCAACTCGCAACCGGGAGCGATCTTTGAATTCAATCGTCACCCGCGCATTCTGCTCTGTCGTGATTTCATCCCCGGCTGCCACCAACATTTTCCCGGTAACGGGAAAAGCTTCCGGGCTGCCCGGACGCCTGAGCGTGGCCGTTCCCTGAAAACCTATAATTTGACCCTCCCCCTGCTGACGCAAGGTCCATTCGAGGGGAATCCGGATGATTGTGCCCGGGGGAATTCGATGCGGGTCCTGAATATGATTGAGCTGCTGGAGGCGCGTTACGTATTTCAAACTGGTCAGATGGCGCTCCGTCAAATTCCAGAGATTATCCCCGGGGCGCATCATATACGTCCATGTTTCCGCCCGGGCGCAGTCAGCAGATATCAGCAGGCTGATTGTATAAAACAGCAGCAACCAGTGAACGATTCCACCCTGCGCTCCTGACGGGAATAATCTCACAAATCCATGATCTTGAAAGCTTGGCAGGCATGATAATACCTGAAAAAAGCGAAGACATTAAACCCTTCAGCCTCACTGAAAATTACGCAAGCTCATTATTTTTAACGATAACCCTCCCCATTATTTGCATCATCACATACTGCCGTTCATCGCAGAACAGCTTCATTACTGGCTTTGCAAGTGATACTTTCTGTCGCTTTTTTGTCACCTTTCGCACCTCCGTTTTTAAATCTGATGACCGTTGGCGACGGCAAAGTGTGGTAATTCAGCAAATTTGGAGGCAG
>JBIQJX010000093.1:2509-5248 GCA_044507105.1 Nitrosomonas sp. | reverse complement strand
ATATCACGACGAATTCCAGGCTAACGCCAAAGCCGCTAAAAAAGGAAAAGACTGAATATTCTCCTGATTCAGTTCAACTATATTTATTCCGGAAAAGCATTAAATTCTGCTCTTCCGGAATTATTCAAGACTGATACCTTTGCTAAAGAACCACAGCTTCTAAGAGTCGGGAGGGTAGTCGGGTGTTGTTGCCGACAGTGCCTTGCTCTTATCATAGGGGACGTATTTTCTATACGAAATGATTATTTTCAACCGTCGGAATGGACGGTTTTTTTATTTTTAAGACGCAATGAATGTATTTCGTAATTTCCCGGAAGTTCCAGGAGCCTATATACACAGGAAGCGAGACTATTTTATCGCTGCATTCACATTCTTCTGTGTTGCAGTAAGTTTGGTAATTGATGCCTATGCGAGTTTACTGATCCAGAATGTGTTGGGCGTTATCGCATGGATTTTTCTGATTGCATTACTGATCGGGGAGAATCGCGAGATACGAATGCAGGTTGCTATTGCTGTGGCCTTTGCTACAGCGGGTGAGCATTTTGCATCGATTTATATGGGAGGGTATACCTACCGTCTGGAGAATGTGCCCCTTTATGTGCCGCCAGGTCATGGCATGGTTTATTTAACTGCTGTGGCATTGGCCCGTTCCGGCTTTTTTCTGAAGTATGCTAAAAAAATTGCAATATTTGTAGTGATTGCGTGTGGTCTATGGTCAGCATGGGGTATTAGCGGAATTCCGGAACAGGGTGATCAGGTAGGTGCGTTGTTATATGTAGTATTTCTCATTTATCTTTTTAAAGGCAGATCACCGATGGTTTATCTGGCTGCCTTTTTTATTACGACATGGCTGGAATTGATTGGTACGGCAGTCGGAACCTGGCGATGGGCAACACTTGAACCAATATTCCAATTGTCACAGGGTAATCCACCCAGCGGAGTCTCCGCCTGGTACTGTCTGGTCGATGCTGTTGCAATCAGCGGGGCACCGATATTGCTGAACATCCTGGACAGAAGTGGGGGAGTATTCAAACGGTTCAAAGCCGGGGGGATTAATCTGAGAGCAATATTAAGCAAAAAATGAAGCAAATATCCGGTTATATACCACTGCACGAGAAAAGTTGTCCTCCCGAAATGCATCCAGATGATGGCAGAATTGCTTGAAAAGTGGTGCTAAGAGATTTATTTTCTATGTTGCAATAACACTATTTCTGCCAGGTGTGAGCACTGTAATTTTTAAACCATACTTAAATAATTTATGAGTTGTGATGTAACATTTGACCAGCTGGGGTTATCCAGTGAAATATTACGGGCGATCAAGGATGAAGGATATATTAATCCGACGCCCATCCAGGCACAGGTCATTCCATCCATTCTTGCCGGCAGGGATGTCATGGCCAGTGCACAGACGGGGACCGGTAAGACAGCAGGATTTACCCTCCCCTTACTGTACCGTTTACAACCTCATGCCAATTCCAGTATGTCGCCAGCCCGACATCCAGTACGTGCGCTAATTATGGTCCCTACCCGAGAACTGGCAATGCAAATTGATGACAGCGTCCGAAAATATGGGAAATATCTTGCGCTGAGAAGCACCGTCGTTTTTGGGGGAGTCAATATGGAATCCCAAACGATGGCGCTGCGGGCAGGGGTGGAGATACTGGTTGCGACTCCTGGCCGATTACTGGATCATGTGGAACAGAAAACGGTAAATTTTTCCAAAACGGAAATACTGGTTTTGGATGAGGCTGATCGCATGCTGGATATGGGCTTTCTTCCCGATATCAGACGGGTAATGGCACTGTTGCCTTCGCCCCGGCAAAGCCTGATGTTCTCCGCAACTTTTTCTGGCGATATCAGAAAGCTTGCCGATAATTTGCTGGAAAGACCGGTACGTATCGAGGTGGCCCGACAGAATACCGTGAATGAGTCGATTTCACATGTAGTACATCTGGTAAAACCGGACTGCAAGTTCAAGTTGCTGGTGCATCTGATCAGGCAACAGAATTTGGAACAGGTGCTGGTTTTCGTGAAGACCAAACATGGCGCTTCCCGATTGGCGCAAATGCTATCCAAGCATGAAATATCCGCTGTGGCTATTCATGGAGACAAGAATCAGCAACAGCGTACACAGGCACTGTCTGACTTCAAAAACGGAGAGGTCCGGGTATTGGTAGCAACAGATGTCGCTGCACGGGGCTTGGATATTGAAAAATTATCACATGTGATCAATTTTGAATTGCCGGGAACACCGGAAGACTATGTGCACCGAATAGGGCGTACAGGCCGGGCCGGCAGCAAAGGAAAAGCAATTTCACTGGTAGGCGAATATGAAACTGAGCTGCTTTCCAATATAGAGAAACTTTTGAAAACCCGACTGGAAATAGAGCATATATCCGGGTTCAGTGCAGCAGAGCAGTCATCAGACCGAGTGCCCCCCCTAGACCGGAAAAGCAAATTTCCGGTCGGGGGTAACCGGCCTAACGGCAAACAGAAGACAAGTGATGTATATACCGATAAAACCAGAAAGCTGTCCTCTTCTTTGAAGCACACCGGTTCACGCAGAGGATTGCCACAAAGGCCGAAGGATCCTATTTTTACTCAACCATATATTCCCCAGATCAACCCCGAACAAGCAGTGGCTGTCAAACAGCCGGAAACGCAGGCGTCCTTTCTCGCGTATAAAAAGGATAAAAAAATTATCCCTGCGCTGTTTACTGCTCCAGCCAAAAGCAAGGT
>JBIQJX010000093.1:0-2409 GCA_044507105.1 Nitrosomonas sp. | reverse complement strand
TCACAGAACGGGTGGCATCATGCCGCGATGAAATATCCATGCAACACCATACGCAATCGGCGCAATGATGCCGAACAGCGCAATTGCATAGAGCAGTGTCAGCTTACCCATTCCTTTAAGCTTGCTGAAATCAGTTATTACACCGATGCTGAGAAAAGTCAGCATAAACATCATATTGCGCATTGGCCCCTCAACTGCAGCAGCAGCTTTATGTAAGGTTTCAGCCGCTTCTGATCCGGAAGAGGCAAGCATAATGTAAGAAAACCAGACCAGAAGATAACCCAGTACAAATTTAGGGAAGCGATGCCAGATTTCCATCAGTCCGACTTTAGACTGGCCTGGTTGGCGTTCTACTTTGTATACCCATACCAGCGCCAGAACAAAGGCCCAGACACCGATAAACATATCGATCCAGATTTTGGTGGTCAGGGAAGCCATCAAAATCCAGCCTTCTTGCCAGATTATGCCCAGATTGGCCTCCGCATTCGCACGCATCAGCTCATCAAGCATGGCGCCGGCAGCCGCATCGGCACCGTCGGTTTTGACCGTCAATCCCAGAGCAGAACCGTTAACAATGGGTTGTTCGGGGGCTATCGCCGTGTAGAGGCCTGGCAGAATGATGAGCTCAAACATGGCAAAGATCACAACCAGTATCGAGACGACGACAGGAAGTACGGGGCGGGCCCGTATGGCACCGGCAGTAGCGATTGCAGCGGATACGCCACAAATAGAAATACCGGAAGAAAGTACAGCCGAGGCATCCCGTGATAAATGAAATACTCTGCGACCAAGTGCGTAGACAATCGGCCAGAACAGCATATATGCGACGAAAGTAGCTGCAACACCAGTCAGGACCAGCTCTGTGATAAAACCGGCTGCTTCAATGGACATGATGCCGATTTTGATACCCAGAAATACGATCGCCGTTTTGATGAACCATTCCGGTTTGGCTGCTTCATGGAGAAACCCGGCAGTATTCTTGAAAAAATTTCCGATGATGAGTCCGACCAGCAGTGCCAGCAAGTAAGAGAAGCCGCTGCCGAGAGATAATCCCCAAGACAGGCCGTACTTATCGAATTCATAGACGGATGCTTTGAAATGTGCTTCATGACCGATGATCCAGATTATCCAGGTCATGACGAAAAGTATGCTCCACCCGGCAAAAAATCGTTTTAGATCGAGTTTCATCGCCCAAGCTGCCAGACAGGTTAGTGTGGTAAAGACCAGATAAGTTACCAGTAATGACAATAGCGGATGCCATTCCGGTTTGCTGCTGGATTTCAGGATATCTTCGAGGGAAAACTCTCCCCACACCCAAGTTTGTGGTTTTGCCATCCAGCCGGTCAGCTCCCATCCCCAGAGCGAGGCGACACTTGCCAGAAACATGATCAGCCCCAGCCAGACTGCCCACCAGTCCTCTGTCCTTGACATACCGGAATACCATCTTTTATTCATTGCATTCATTTCACGTTTCCTTGTTTTTATTACACCTCTAACGCGGGTGATTTCAGATTTAAACGGATGTAGCGGTTGAAATAATGGTAGGCGTATTGGCGTATCCAGGTTGGAATGCAGTTATAGTCAAAAATCATGAATACCGTAACGCAACTATTCTCCGGAAATAATTGTCTGTCCAACAGACATCTGACCAGATTCTGATCCAGTTCTGATAGGGTTTGTCCGCGGGCTTCGAAATTCTGGTGATATGCGATCCATTTGATACCATCATGTATCAACCGAACTTCCAGATCAGCTTTCATTTTTTACCCCGGCAGCAGGAACCAGTCCACCAGAATACCCAGGATTACAAGTGCTGTGATACCGATCCCTATACTCCATAAGCACAGGCTGGTCTCCCAGCTTTCCCAGGGCTCAGGTTCTCCCAGGACAGATTGATCGGATAATAATTTGCCAATATTATTTTCAAGAGACGGGTTGTGAGTCTCATTGTCTGCATCATTTGCTGTTGTCATCGTATTTCTCACATAGAAAAAAATATTCCTTACCGGAAAGATTCGTCCCATTTACATTCGATTGAATTATGTTTCCAGATTTTTCCAGGCAGGATGACCATCATCCCGTGCTCATCAGTATGGAATTTGCGGGATACGTATACTCGCTCCGATCAGGAAACGCGAGGCGAGATTACCTTTCAACCTTATCACAAATAATCCTATATCCGGAAATGAAACTTGTTCGCGAGTAATCTTGTTTTTGGAATATAGCAGTAAGGTAAGAATAAATTAAAACGGAAGGAAACCTGGATAGAGGAGATTGCGTGGCGTCATACGGAGGATCGGAGATTTTATGTTTCCTTAAAAGGTATCCCATATCTTTTGGGAGAGGAATCTCGGGGTAGCCAATCTCAAAAGGGAGAATTCAGTATCGCTATTCGTTCTTCATCCCTTA
>JBIQJX010000016.1:0-36030 GCA_044507105.1 Nitrosomonas sp. | reverse complement strand
CCAGTTAAGATTATTTTCTCTTAACTGGAATGTCCGGTTCATTAAACCATGTCAGATACAAATGACGGGCTGACTGAATATTTATCGGCCACAGCCCTGATACTCAGACCCTTGTCCGTGTCCGCCACAACCCGGCGGCGCAAATCCTCGGAATAAGCTTTCGGCATCTCTCACCTCTATCTCTCTTATTTTAACTTACAGGGGAATCTATCGATTCTAACTAAAAGAAAAACGCTCTAGCCGTCCAAGTGCTCCCCATCCGTGTTGCAATGTGTCGGTAGGGGTCGATAACTACCTACAAAACGCGACGGCAGCGTTTCCTTCGCCATCCGATGCTGCGATCCAACCACTTGATTCGTCCGCGCGTAACGCGTTGATACTGGATAGGCTTGGGTTGCAGCCTTTGCGGCCTTCGGGCCAATTCCAGGGAGAGAGGTCGGAGCGAGGAATGGCCCGGCGAGAGGGGAATGTGGCGCGAAACTAGCTGACGGGCCGACCGGCGAAGTCCGTAGGCTTCCGCAGGAACCCCCAACAACACGTGGGAACCGGCGCGATCAGGCAAGAAAAAACCCCAACCGAGAACGGTTGGGGTTTTGATATTGGTGGAGGCGGCGGGAATTGAACCCGCGTCCGCAAGTCCTCTACAGACAGTTCTACATACTTAGCCGAATTGTTTGTTTTGACTTGTCACACGCCAACCGGCAGGCTGGTGACAAGCGAGTTACCTATCATTTAACGTTCTGCAAAGTAACCCTGCAAAACGCGATCCTCGTTAGTGACTCCACTGTCTGTTGCCAGACCCAGCGTTAAGGCCCACCGGTGTGGAGTTTAGCCGAATTAAGCGGCTAAAGCGTAGTTTTCGTCGTTTGCGACTATTTTTTTTCAGCTGTTTTACGAGGGTACTGAACCTCGGTATGCCCTGCGCTGCTTCGCAACCCACGTCGAAACCGGATCGCCCCCTTTCAGGAATTCTTAACTGATAGTCAGAGTCATGATTGAGCAAAAAGTTCAAGCTGCACATTCTAACAAATTAAATGTAATGCAGCAGTTCTTCAGGATGATCGATCAGTTCGGCTGCCCCCCATAATTCTGGTGGGCCATCGTTACCAATATAGCCGTAGCGAGCCACGATGGGTTTCATCCGGGCGGCCAGGCTGGCTTGCACATCACGCAAATCGTCTCCCAGATAAATGCACCGGTCAGGGGCAATACTAATTTGACGGGAGGCGGTGAGCAGAGGTTCCGGATGGGGTTTGCTGTGGGGGGTGTCATCACCGCTGATGATACAGGCAGTACGGGCATGCAATCCAAGGAGGTGCATGAGCGGATGGGTGAACCTCGCAGGTTTATTAGTAACGATTCCCCACGGAATAGTTTGATCATCCAGCTGTTCGAGCAATTCAGGAATACCGGGGAACAAGCACGTATCATGGCATAGTTGCTCGGTATAGAACGAGAGAAACTCCTCTCGCATGGCCTGATATTCCGGGTCATCCGGTTTCAGGCCGAAGCCAAGGCTCAGCAGTCCGCGTGTACCGGCGGAAGCTTTGGTGCGGATTTGTTCTATCGGAAGAGGAGGTTGATTGCGAGCCAGGCGTTGCCGGTTGAGTGCACGTCCGAGATCAGGGGCAGTATCCGCAAGGGTGCCGTCGAAATCAAACAAAACGGCTTCGATCATTGATAGTATCGATATACGTAATTCGATCAGGCCTGAAATGCCATGATGTAGTTGACACTGGTGTCAGCTTCCAGAGTGTAGATTTTTGTAAGAGGATTATAGGTCATCCCGATGATATCAATTTCCATCAGTCCGGCGTTGCGTGCCATGCGCGCCAGCTCGGATGGTTTGATAAATTTTGCATATTCGTGGGTTCCTCGCGGCAATAGCCCGAGGATATACTCTGCGCCGATAATAGCATAAAGATAGGATTTCGGATTACGGTTCAGTGTTGAGAAAAATACTCGTCCGCCATTTTTCACCAGACGTGCACAGGACTGGATGACACTGGCAGGATCCGGCACATGCTCCAGCATTTCCATGCAGGTGACAATGTCATAGTGACGAGGTTGTTCCGTGGCCAGCGCTTCCACGGTTATTTTCCGGTAGTCAACCTGATTACCGCTCTCCAGCAGATGTAATTTTGCTACTTTCAGCGCCTTATCGCCCAAGTCGATGCCCGTTACTTTGGCACCGCGTGCTGCCATGGCTTCCGACAGTATGCCGCCACCACAGCCGACATCGACGACCGTTTTTCCCGCAAGTCCTGCGATTTCGTCGATATAATTCAACCGCAGGGGATTGATTTCATGCAGCGGTTTGAATTCACTGTTGGGATCCCACCAGCGGTGCGCCAGTTGACTGAATTTCTCCAGTTCCATCGGATCCGCATTGATACCATCATCTTTCATACAATCATTTACCTTGAAAATTAACTGGAAAGGCGCTTTTGCCAATAAGCTGCGTAACTGAGAAGCTCTGTCTTCCTCAGAGTAACAAGTTCTCCATTGTCCAGCAACAGCTGCCCGTTGACCCACACATGGCTGACATGTTCACGCCCGGCAGTATAGACCAGATGTGAAACAGGATCGTAACAGGGGGAGAGCGCAGGATGTGAGAAATCGACCGCGGTAATATCCGCGGCCTTGCCGGCAACGAGACTCCCGATAACGTGATCCAGACCCAGTGCTTTTGCACCATTCAATGTTCCCATACGCAATACCTGCCGGGCAGTCAATGCTTCAGCCTGGCCACTGATACCTTTAGCGAGCAGCGCAGCCATGCGTATTTCCTCGAACATATCGAGGCGGTTATTACTGGCAGCGCCGTCTGTCCCGATGCCGACATTGATATGCTGTTTCAACAGGGCAGGCAGAGGCGCGACCCCACTGGCAAGTTTGAGATTGGATGAGGGACAATGAGCAATATGCCCGCCATGCCGGCTGAACAGACTGATTTCCTGACCAGTGAGATGAATCATGTGCGTAGCGATCAGATTCGGGCTAAGCAACCCGAGTTGCTGTAATCGCAGGACAGGGCGTAAGCCGTTTGTTTCTATACTGTGCAGGATTTCATCCTGTGTTTCATGCAGATGGATATGAACGGGTAACTGGAGCTGTTCCGCCAGCATCATGATTTTTGTCAGTGTCTTATCGTTGACGGAATAAGGTGCATGAGGTGCAAGGCAAAATGTCAGTAACGGATGTTGCGGGTAACGATCTCGTAAAGCCAGTCCTTTTGCCAGATAATCATCTGTATCACTGGCATAGGCGCTCAGAAAATCCATAACGAACAGCCCGACTCCGGCCCGCATTCCGCATTCGGTGATGGCTTCAATTGCTGCTTCCGGGAAAAAATACATATCGTTGAAGCAGGTAATGCCTCCGGCAAGCATTTCCGCACAAGCCAGCATGGTTCCTTCACGGACAAAGCGGGCATCAACAAATCTTGCTTCTGTTGGCCAGATATGATGCTTGAGCCACGACATCAGGGGCAGGTCATCAGCCAGACCGCGCATCAGTGCCATCGCAGCATGAGTATGCAGATTGATCAGACCGGGTATGACCACATGCTGCTGAAGAATGATATGGCTGGCGGGGGTATAGTGCAGCCGGGCTTCTTCAGCCGGCAGAATGGCCTGGATTATCCCGTTATGAATCGCGATGGCATGCCCTGTCAACAGACTGTCTTCCGGTTCAATCGGGATTATCCATCGAGGTTCGATTAAAGTATCTATTGCCTCAACATGCATGATCGTTTTTCATACTAAAAAGCCCTGCACAAAGGCAGGGCTTTTTAGTTCAATTCAGAAGGGCGAAAATCTCAGTGAATGGCTTCTCTGGTACCGGCCACTTCGATCTCAACGCGACGATCCGGGGCCAGACATTCGATCAGAGCACGTGTTGCTTTAGTGCCTTGGCAGGTATCGCCTGTAATCGGATTGGCTTCACCTTTACCATCTGTAAAGATATGATCCGCACCGATCCCCTGGGAGATCAGATAATTTTTAACAGCTTCAGCACGCCTGACAGACAGCTTTTTATTATAAGCTTCGGCACCGATACGATCAGTGTACCCTACAGCAATAATCAGATCGTAGTTCACTCCTTCCAGATTTCTGACGAAATTATCCAGTGCCTCTTTGCCTGCAGGTTTCAGGACTGCCTTGTCGAAGTCAAATAACGCATCGGCAGAGAAGGCCACTTTTTCAGGCTCCGGCGGGGGAGGAGGAGCAACCGGGGGCGGTGCCTCGACAATTTTTTCAGGTTGTTTGACAAGATCGGGATCACATTCATAAATAGCCTTGGCTGGGGTCCAGTAGCCGGTGCGCCAGCATAGCCCGGTAGAATTCCTGGCGACAATACCGCGATCATCCACACTATAGGCTTCAGCTTTCTCTGCCGCACTAATCCCCTGTCTGTAGTCGCCATGTGTATCAGCCATCACGGTTCCGGAAGCCAGCAGTCCGGGCAAAATAACGGCTCCTATCAGATATTTCCTGGCTAACATCATCTTTTTCATGCTATTGTCCTTATGCTTATGTATAAAAACCCTGCTTCAATCACCACACTCACTCCTTTTTATATACGATTATCTGTGCCGGCACTGCCCTTCCACTGATCCTGACCAACATGACTGTTCGTATACTACCTGTTCGGATTATGATTTGATCCCTTTATTTTTGTCAAACAGAAGTGTCGCCTTTGCGCAACACTGTATCAAACTATATGATGGCAAACGGATAGAATTTCGGATGGTTTCATGAAAAGAAAACCTCAGAAGCAGACTTTTGCATGGACGATCAGCTTTTGCATGGGGAAATCTGCAGATGGACAGGACGGGCGAATTTGATGGAAGAGGTTTGCTTGCCCCTGAATGATACTCAGCTTGCGATTGAAGCATATGGTTTGGGTCGTCATTTTGGCCGCCGTATCGCTGTATACGATGTGAATCTGAGATTGAGGCGAGGTGATATTCTCGGCTTTCTGGGTCCGAACGGTGCCGGCAAAAGTACAACCATGCGGATGCTGACCGGTAATCTGTCACCGGATACGGGCAGTGTACGGATATGCGGAGTGGATTTACTGGAAAATCCACTTGAAGCGAAGCGTCATATCGGTTATCTGCCGGAAATTCCTCCGCTTTACAAAGAGCTGACTGTGGATGAGTATTTACAGTTTGCCGCCCGGCTGCATGGTTTCGATAGCGCATCATTACCGAGTGCCCTGGAAGATGTAAAACAGCAATGCGAGCTGAGGGAGACAGGAAAACGGATGATCGGTGTTCTCTCGAAAGGTTTTCAGCAGCGTGTTGCGATCGCCCAGGCAATCATTCACCGGCCGCAGGTAATCATTCTGGATGAACCGACAGTCGGCCTTGATCCCAATCAGATACAAAAGGTACGTAAGCTGATTCGTGAGCTTGGCAAAGCACATGCAGTTATTATCTCCTCCCACATTCTGTCGGAAGTGGAAAGCATATGTAACCGTGTACAGATCATGCACCGTGGCGGGATCATTCTCGATACCACACTGGATGCCCTGGAGCAACGGGGTAAGAAGCTGGAGGATATATTTGTGCAGCTTACTCGGGAAAACAGATCCGTTCAGGAATCAGTATGATGGTATTCATTATTGCTCAAAAAGAATTAAAGTTATTGTTCGCTTCATCGCTGGTGTGGGTTTTTCTGGCTTTGATGCAACTGGTACTGGCTTGGGTATTTGTGGGACGGTTGAATACATTTTTGGAGATACAGACTCAACTGGCGCAACTCGTCAATCCCCCGGGGGTGACAGAGGTCATTGTGGCACCGGTTTTTTCGATCGCTTCTATTGTACTGTTAGCAGTGACGCCCGTATTGAGCATGCGTCTGTTCGCAGAAGAGCGCCGCAATCATACTTTGGTCATGTTGATGTCAGCCCCGGTATCGATTACAGCAGTGGTGCTGGGTAAATTTCTGGCGCTGATGATGTTCTTCTGCCTGATACCGTTATTGATAGCAATGCTGTCCGCTTCGCTACTGATCGGAGGTACGCTCGATTTTGGGCTGCTGGGCAGCAACGTCGCAGGGGTGATACTGCTGGCAGGTTGTTTCGCTGCTCTCGGGCTGTATGTTTCCAGTTTGACAGCCTGCCCGGCGGTGGCCGCGCTAGTCAGTCTGGGGCTGCTGTTATGCTTGTGGATGATGGATCTCGTAGCAATCGGGTCAGAGAATATCCTGCATTATTTTTCCCTGTTCAGACATTTCGAGAATTTTAATCTGGGTTTGATTGATACGTTCAGCACAGCTTTTTTTTTACTGTTTGTCACAACCTTTCTGATGCTGACGATACGTCACCTTGATGGAGAACGGTTGAATGGCTGACTGTCCTTGTCGACCGGTTTTTCATGATAACCATCCCTAAAAAGTCACGGTTGCGGTCCCGTTGGCAGAGCGGAATATTTATTGCTTTGTTTCTGGTGCTGATGGGAGTACTGGGTTATCTGGCGCTGCAATTTCGTATGCACTGGGATCTCAGTCAGAATAGCCGTAACAGTCTGAGCCAGGCCAGTATCGATATCCTGAAAAAACTCGACGGCCCTGTACATGTCACTGTTTACGCAACTCAGCAGGATCTGCAACTGGGAGACGTTCGCGGAATAATCAGCAATTTCATCAGTGTGTATCAGCGTATCAAGCCCGACCTGATTTTGCATTTTATCGATCCGATAGAGCAGCCTCAGCTCGCACAAAGTGCAGGAGTCAGACTGAATGGTGAGATCGTGGTCAGTTTCAATGAACGCAAAGAGCGTCTTGCCACGGTCAACGAACAGGTGTTTTCGAATGCGCTGGTGCGACTGGCACGAAGCAGGGAAGAATATCTGCTGATGCTGACCGGTCATGGCGAGCGGAAATTGGATGGTATTGCCAGCCGTGACATGGGAAATTTCGGTAAAAAACTGATGGAAACCGGTTTCAAAAGCAAATCGTTTAATTTTGTCGATAACCCGGATATTCCGGATACAGACATACTGGTTATTGCGTCACCGCAAGTTGACCTGCTGGAAGGAGAAGTAAAAAAACTGCTGGATTATCTCGCAAGAGGCGGCAGTCTGCTGTGGCTGGTAGAGGCAGGCTCGCTGTACGGACTACAGCCTCTGGCTGAAAAACTGGGAATCGTTTTTACTCCGGGTGTTGTGATTGATCCCCAGGCAAACCGGCTGAGAATGCCACCGACATTTGCGCTGGGGACACTGTACGGGCCTCATCCCATAACTGAAAATTTTGACTATATTACGGTATTTCCTTTTGCGCGCCAGCTCATTCCAGAGGAAAATACTGACTGGCACAGTGCCATCCTAGCGGAAGCGGCCCCTCAGGGATGGGTGGAAAACGGCAGGCTAGAGGGTAAAATTTCCTTCGATGAAGAAAGCGATGTGGCCGGCCCGGTCAGTATCGCTGTGGCGTTGAGCCGAATTGTGGAAGATCGTGAGCAGCGGGTGATCGTAGTTGGTAGTGGGCATTTTCTGGCCAACGGTTATCTGGGCAATGGCGGCAATCTGGATTTTGGCATTAATATGATCAACTGGCTTGCCGGTGACGAGGCGTTCATCCCGATTCAGCCGCGTGCGACCACCGACAGCCGGCTTGAGCTGAGTGAGTTGGCGCTGACTCTGATTGGGACTGTTTTTCTGGTCATTTTGCCGCTATTATTCCTGATGAGTGGAATTTTTATCAGCTGGTACCGCAAGCGGAGATGATGCATAACTGGTTTTTTGTAGAAAGATGGGGTAGAGACCGGGTGTTCTCTTCCGGCTTGTCGCTGCAGCGGCGGTGCATCTATCCTGTTACCCGCTGCTGATTCGGTTATTGGCGTATGCCGGAACTGCCTGAAGTCGAAATCACCCGGCGCGGGATAGCGGCCCGTCTGATTGACTGTCATATCGTCCAAGTGAACATACGGAACCCTGTTTTGCGCTGGCCAGTACCAGTCGAACTGACTGCCCGGTTGCCTGGACAAAGGATCGATGCGGTCAGCAGGCGCGCAAAATATCTTTTACTTACCTGTAGTAAAGGAACACTCATCATACATCTGGGCATGTCGGGCAGCTTGCGTGTGTTGACTAAATCAACTCCACCACAACAGCACGATCATTTCGATTTGTGGATGGATAACGGGATAATTTTACGTTTCCGGGATCCGCGCCGATTTGGCGCGATACTGTGGTGGGAAGGAGATATTTTTCAGCATCCCTTGCTGCGACAGCTGGGTCCCGAGCCATTGGATTATCATTTCGATGGCAGCCTGCTGTATGAAAAAACGCGTGGCCGCAGTGCCAGCATTAAGGAGGTGCTTATGAATCAGCATATCGTTGTCGGTGTAGGCAACATTTATGCTAATGAAGCATTGTTCCGGGCCGGAATTTCTCCTCTAATCGCTGCCGGTCGCCTGAGTAAAAAGCGCTGTGAACGGCTGGCCGATGCTGTCAGAATAACGCTGACACAGGCGATTGAAGCGGGTGGGAGCAGTCTGCGGGATTTCACCGACTGTGACGGCAGTCCGGGTTATTTCCAGCAGCAATATTGGGTGTACGGCCGGGCTGGTCAGCCGTGCCGGCATTGCGGTCTACCTGTAAAGAAAACCCGCCAGGGCCAGCGATCCACTTTCTTCTGTGCCAGCTGCCAGAGATAGAGAAATCCGGCAGCTTTACTCAGACCGGTTATGCTGTAACCAAGTATCGAGCCGCTGGCGCAGCGCTTCAACGGGACGAAATCCCATAGTGATCAAATAATGGTCTGGTTTATTTTCAGCCACCAGGGCCGGAAAACCGCTGATTCCCCATCGTGCAGCATGCTGGAAACTCTCCAAGGTGCGTTGTTTCGCCTCATCGGACTGAAATATCCGGCTAAATTGTGCTCCCGGTATATTCAGATCGATCGCCAGCTTTTTTAAAACATCGGGTTGTGTCACGTCTGACTGCTCGACATAAAAAGCATGCTGTATCGTCGCAAAGAAAGGAAACACCAATGCCGGTGCGATGATAGCCACACTCGTGATACTGCGACAGGCAGGTTCAGTGTCATAAATAAAATCGCTTTGCAAAGCATTTTCAAATGTGAATGGCTGACCGGTCGTGGTGTGTACAGTGTGCCAGTGATGCAGAATCTGTGCTCTTTTGTCCGATGAAAGCGGCGTATCTGTTCCCGGACGCAATCCGCCCGGCATCAGTTCCATAGAGAAAAACGCTGAATATTCTTCCCGGATTTTCTCGATCACCGGCGCAAACCCCCAACACCATGAACACATGGGATCCGCTATATACCACAGGGTGGGCTTTTCCATCGGCGAAAGCGGTAATCAGGAAGTCTGACTGGCAGAACGTGCGGCACGTTTGCGTTCATGTTCCAGCAAAAAACGCTTGCGGATACGGATATTTTTGGGAGTGATTTCCACCAGCTCATCGTCTGCGATGAATTCGATCGCTGATTCCAGGGTAAGCTGGATTGGCGGAGTCAGCACGACTGCCTCGTCGTGGCCGGATGCCCGGATATTGGTGAGTTGCTTGCCTTTGATCGGGTTGACGACCAGATCATTCTCACGACTGTGTATTCCGATGATCATGCCTTCATAAACCGGTTCTCCGGGATTAATGAACATGCGTCCGCGTTCCTGGAGTTTCCAAAGAGCGTAAGCAACTGCTTCACCATGTTCAGCTGAGACTAATACGCCATTTTTGCGTGAAGTGATATCCGGACGCATGGGGGCGTATTCATCGAAGACGTGACTCATGATGCCGGTGCCGCGGGTCAGCGTCATAAATTCTGATTGAAATCCGATCAGGCCGCGTGCGGGAATACGATAATCCAGCCGTACCCGGCTACGTCCATCCGTCACCATATCCAGCAAGTCACCGCGGCGCGTGCCCAGGGCTTCCATTACCGCTCCCTGGTTGGCCTCATCGATATCTATGCTCAATATTTCGAACGGCTCACACTTGACCCCATCTATTTCCCGGATAACTACTCGGGGACGGGATACAGCCAGTTCGTAGCCTTCCCGGCGCATGTTTTCAAGCAGAATCGTCAAATGCAGTTCGCCACGACCGGAAACGAGAAAAGAATCGGTCTCATCAGTTTCTTCCAGCCTCAATGCGACATTGGTCAGCAATTCTTTTTCCAACCGCTCGCGCAACTGGCGGCTTGTGACGAATTTCCCCTCCCGGCCGGCGAAAGGCGAGGTATTGACCTGAAAATTCATCGAGAGGGTAGGCTCATCGACTGCCGACATTGGTAGCGCTTCCGGATGATCAATATCAGCCAGAGTCGTTCCAATACTGAGCTCCTCGATTCCGCTGATCAGCACGATGTCACCTGCGGCAGCCTCGCTCAATTGAATCCGATCCAGGCCGCGGAACCCGGATACCTGGCTGACCCGTGCTTTCCGGGGTGGCTGTTCCCCGGTCATTACCATGACTTCCTGTCCCGGTTTCAGGCGGCCGCGGTTGATTTTGCCGATACCGAGACGCCCGACGAAACTTGAATAATCAAGCGCGCTGATTTGCAGTTGCAGCGGTTGGTCAGGATCACCTGCCGGGGCCGGAACGTGTTCGAGTATCATGTCGAAAAGGGGACGCATGTCGCTGCTGGGCTGTTTCGGATCCAAGGTGGCATAACCATTGAGTGCCGAGGCATAAACTACCGGAAAATCGAGTTGGGCCTCGGTTGCATTTAATTTGTCGAACAGGTCGAAGGTGTGATTCACGACCCAGTCGGGCCGGGCGCCCGGACGATCGATTTTGTTGATGACTACGATCGGACGCAAACCTGATGCCAGCGCTTTGCGGGTCACAAACCGGGTTTGCGGCATAGGGCCTTCTACCGCGTCCACCAGTAACAGTACACCGTCCACCATCGAAAGCACGCGCTCAACTTCCCCGCCAAAATCAGCGTGACCGGGTGTGTCAACAATATTGATATGTACCCCTTCATAATCAATTGCACAGTTCTTGGAAAAGATGGTGATGCCGCGTTCACGTTCAATGTCATTAGAATCCATCACTCGCTCGGCGACGGTCTGGTGGGCGGCAAAGGTGCCGGCCTGATGCAACAGTTTATCGACCATCGTGGTTTTACCATGATCCACATGGGCGATAATGGCGATATTACGGAGCGGGCGTGTCATAATGTTTTGTTGAACGGGTTCTGGGAAATTGGCCTGAACGGTAGTGGTTCTGATTGAGCCGTTTATTATAGCAGCGATCGAGCTGACGGGATCGCTTGAAGAATGCCTGTTTCCAGGTGAACTTATTTGAAAGGCGGGGTAAATACATGTTTACAGGAATCATCGGGGCAGTCGGCCGGATCAGGCACGTCAATCCCGGAGGGGATACAGTGCGTATTCATGTGGATCCTGGTGCAATGGATCTGACAGATATCGGGATTGGTGACAGTATCGCTGTCAATGGCGCATGCCTGACGGTAACGGCATTTGAGGATGATTTTTTTACGGTTGACGTCTCCGGGGAAACATTGAATTGCACCCATGGTCTGGATATTCCCGGGAATCCGGTAAACTTGGAAAAGGCGTTGCGGTTGGCCGATCGGCTGGATGGTCACTTGGTCAGTGGCCATGTAGAAGGTGTCGGGGAAGTGGTACAGTTCAGGCAGACTGATGATCGTTGCTTGCTGGCGATCACTTTCCCGTCCTCGCTTGCCAAGTATATCGCCCCTAAAGGATCGATCACGGTTGATGGTGTCAGTCTGACTGTGAATCAGGTGAGAGATGACAGGTTTGAAGTAAACCTGATTCCTCATACATTGATCAATACAACTTTCAAATATCTTGAACCGGGCAAAAAGGTGAATCTCGAAACCGACCTGATCGCCAGATATGTGGCGCGTTTACTCACCCAGGCATGAGACAGCTATGGTAATCAGCTCAATTGAAGAAATTCTTGCAGATATCAAAGCCGGCAAAATGGTCATTTTGATTGATGAAGAAGATCGCGAAAACGAAGGAGATCTGTTACTGGCAGCGGATTTCGTCACGCCGGAGGCAATCAATTTCATGGCCAGATACGGCAGGGGACTGATCTGCCTGACCCTGACAGAGGAACGATGTGATCAGCTCAAGCTGCCCATGATGGTTGCAGCCAATCATTCTCCGCTGGGAACCAATTTCACTGTTTCCATTGAAGCTGCCAGTGGTGTGACAACGGGTATTTCTGCCGCTGACCGTTCTCGTACTGTTCAGGCAGCGGTCAGACCGGACGCCAGGCCTGAAGATCTGGTTCAGCCGGGTCATATTTTTCCGCTCAAGGCACAAAAAGGAGGGGTGCTGGCACGAGCCGGCCATACTGAAGCAGGATGTGATCTGGCGCGTCTGGCAGGGCTGACTGAGGCGGCAGTGATCTGCGAGATTCTGAAGGAAAACGGGGAAATGGCACGATTGCCGGATTTGATTGAATTCTCCGGTATACACCAGCTCCGGATCGGGACTATCGCCGATCTCATCCATCACCGCAGCCTCACAGAAAGTCTGGTGTCGCGCATAGCTGAACGGTCTTTGCAAACTGTTCACGGGGAATTCAGGCTGGTTGCCTACCATGATAAAATCGCCGAGGTGACTCACCTTGCGCTGGTAAAAGGCGTCCTGAATCCTGATGAGGAAGTGCTTGTGCGGGTGCATGAACCCTTGTCCGTAATCGATCTGCTGGAGGTCGATGATGACACCCATTCGTGGAGCATTTATGATGCCATGGCAGCGGTCGCCCGGAGCGGTAAAGGGGCGGTCGTGCTGCTGCGCCGCAAGAATGATGCAGAGGTCCTGACAGAGCGAATCCTGCACGCCAGACCGTGGCAATCGGAAAAACCGGTTCCTGATTTGCGTCATCATGGTATCGGTGCGCAGATCCTCAAAGACCTGGGTGTCGGTAAGATGCGTCTGCTGGGGACTCCGCGTAGAATGCCCAGTATGACGGGGTTTGGACTGGAGGTGACAGGCTACCTGGAACCTGAAAGCAGGTCATACGGGTAAAAAGAATTTTTCTGCCGGGAAACCGGTTTCAATAAGGAGGAGTACCCTCGATGGCCTATTATGACAATATTCTCGAAATTGATACTGATCTTGACGGGAACGGGCTGTGCATCGGTATCGTCATGAGTCGCTTCAATGTCGATGCAGGAGAAGGGCTGCTTGGAGCCTGTGCTGCGGAACTTACCAGACTGGGGGTGCAGGAGTCGGATATGATTCTCGTGACAGTGCCCGGTGCACTGGAAATACCGGTTGCGTTGCAGAAATTGGCCGCACTGGAGCGGTTCGACGCGCTGATCGCTCTGGGGGCGGTAATACGTGGAGAAACCTATCATTTTGAAGTGGTCGCAAATGAATCGGCACGGGGGCTGACAACAGTCGGACTGGAATATGATATTCCAATTGCAAATGGTATTCTCACGGCAGAGAATGAGGATCAGGCGATTGCCCGCATGACTTCCAAGGGAGCTGAGACGGCGCGTGTGGCGGTGGAGATGGCAAATCTGGTGCTGACGCTCGATGAAATGGATCAATCTGCTTCCTCATGATACCGTCCGAGACTACTCCCTCTTCAAAATCGGCGCAGGGGCCTAAAAAAGGATACAAAAATCGCCGTCGTTTCTCACGGGAGCTTGCCTTGCAGGGAATTTATCAATGGCGGCTCGCTGGAGGCAGCGCCAGGGACATCGGCGCGCAACTGCAGGAGGTCGGGATTTTCAGCAAAGCTGACGGGAATTATTTTTCCGATTTGCTGCATGGTGTCCTGAAGCATATCGTTACATTGGAAGAACAAGTCCAGACATGTCTTGACCGTCAGCTGGCTGAGCTCAGCCCGGTGGAATGCTCGATTCTTTTACTTAGTACCTATGAGCTGATTCATCATCCGGAGATCCCCTGTCGGGCTGTCATCAACGAGGCAATAGAACTTGCCAAGAGCTATGGAGGCACTGACGGGCACAAATATGTCAATGGTGTGCTGGATAAGCTGGGAGGGCAGCTGCGTGCAGCCGAGCTTGAGCACCAGTATTCACCAAAAAATAAACGTGACTGAACGTTACCATTCCATCGCTTCCGTGGGCAGTCGCACAATGAAGGACCATGAATTCCGAGTTTGATATTATCGCTCGCTATTTTACTCGCCCTTCCAGAAACGCATTGCTGGGGCCTGGTGATGATGCTGCATTGATTGCCTGTACAGCAGGCATGGACTGGGCGGTTGCGGTCGATACACTGGTAGCAGGCCGACATTTTCTGCCGGATACAGAACCTTACAAGCTGGGATACAAGGCACTTGCTGTCAATCTTTCCGATATGGCAGCGATGGGCGCAACACCGCGCTGGGTAACGTTGTCATTGACATTGACCGAGGCGCTCGCACAGGATGATATCTGGCTCAAAGCTTTTTCTGATGGATTTCTTGCACTGGCTGATCAGTATCAGGTCGAGCTGATCGGAGGAGATACGACTGGCGGTCCACTCAACATTGGTGTACAGATTATGGGTGAGGTTGTCCAGGGAAAGGCGATCAACCGAAGTGGCGCCCAACCGGGTGATGATATCTGGATATCCGGTTATCCGGGAGAAGCTGCGATGGCACTGCTGCATTTGCAAGAGCGTGTAAGGCTGAAGCCGGAAGAGCTGGAACCCTGTCTTGCTGCGCTGCATATGCCGGTTCCCCGTGTCGCACTTGGTAAGGCGCTGGCAGATTTAGCGCATAGTGCCATCGATATTTCTGATGGATTACTGGCCGACCTTGGCCATATTCTGGAACGTTCCAATGTGGCAGCTGTAGTCAACTTCGATGAAATCCCCTGCTCTCCGGCATTGAAGCATAAATTGGATCAGGAGAATACGGAACCAGATTCGGGTGAAGATACTGACCGGAGGCTGACCATTGACTGTTTATTGGCAGGCGGGGATGATTATGAACTATGTATCACCGTACCGGAACACAGACGTGACGCTATTGTACGGCTTGCACAAGAATCAGATGTGATACTTTCCCGCATCGGAAAAATAATGCCGGGAAAGGGATTGACTGTATTGACTGCTGATGGAAATCCTTTAATTTTTAACAAAAAAGGCTATGATCACTTCCTTGCCTGATGACTATTCGCCACAACGCCAGCATCCGTTAAAACCGGATATCACTTTTGTACATATTCGGCTGGCCCATTTTATTGCGATGGGTGCCGGAGTGGGTTTGATTCGCTACATTCCGGGAACTGCCGGCACGCTTGCTGCTTTTCCTTTGTTCTGGTTTCTGGAATCCTTCATCGAGCCCATTTCTCTTCTGCTCATTATCGATGTTTTTTTCATTCTGGGTATCTGGGCTTGTGCAGTAACCGGCCGGGCGCTGGGTTCACCAGATCATTCTGGCATCGTGTGGGATGAAATCGTTGCATTTATGCTGGTGCTTTTCTTTATACCGGATCACTGGGTATGGCAGCTCGCTGCATTCTTGTTGTTCCGTTTCTTCGATATAGTAAAACCTGCACCGATCGGTTATCTGGACAGACAGCTCAAGGGAGGACTGGGGGTCATGCTGGATGACCTGCTGGCGGCATTTTATACGCTGCTCTGCCTGGCGGGCTGGAAATCCATGGTTCTGTTTGAAAGCTATTTTTGATATCCATGAAAATTCCGGATGATGAGGATCTGCTGAATCTGGCCCGGCAATCAGGAAATTTACTCCGGGAAAATGGGTTGAGGCTGGTCTCTGCAGAATCCTGTACGGGTGGCTGGATCGGGCAGGCAATGACTGCCATACCTGGCAGTTCTGCCTGGTATGACCGGGGGTTCATCACTTATAGCAATGCGGCCAAACAGCAAATGCTGCAGGTTCAATCGGAAACGCTGGCACGACATGGAGCCGTCTCCGAGCAGGCGGCGCGCGAAATGGCGCAAGGAGCGATAAAAATGAGTCAGGCACAGCTGGCAGTGGCAATCACCGGTATTGCCGGCCCTGCCGGCGGGTCCGCAGAAAAACCTGTCGGGATGGTCTGCTTTGCCTGGATTCTCGCTAATCGATCCGGAAACAGCAGAACGTGTCTGTTCGAGGGAGATCGCGAAGCCGTCAGGCGGCAATCCGTTGCGACGGGTTTGTTGGGTATTCTTGAGCTATTAAGGAATTCAGCACCTTTATACTTTGCATGAGTTGCCACTTTCTTCCGGTCTGCTTTGTGCAGATATTTATCGAACCGTATGAGTTTCGATAGCGACTCTGTTAGAATCGGCGAGGAAGCCGATCAGACAGTCGCTGCCTGGTGACAGGGAGAGGAAAGTCCGGGCTCCATAGAGCAGGATGCCGGTTAACGGCCGGCCGCCGTGAGGCGAGGAACAGGGCCACAGAGACGAGCGTATTAAGTTACGGTGAAACGCGGTAACCTCCATCCGGAGCAAGATCAAATAGGCAGATGACGACGCTGCTCGCCGAGTCTGCGGGTAGATCGCTTGAGCACTCGGGTAACTGTGTGCCTAGAGGAATGACTGTCCACGACAGAACCCGGCTTATCGACCGGCTTCCCTTCAGAACCAGCAAATAAAAAGGGGCAGAAAAATCTGCCCCTTTTTACAATGACTCGATTATTCCGGTGTTACCGATTAGAAATCGTGACGGACACCGACTGAGTAAACATTGCGGTCAGCGTCTGTAGCCAGATTTCTATCTTTCACCCAAACACGCTGATAACCGCCAAACAGGCTGGAACGACGGCTCAGGTTGTGAATCACACCCACGGTGATATTTTCCACGTTACGTTTCGCGTACGATCCTAACAAAACTCCTGCATTACTGCTTTTTGCTTTGGTCATACCGCCTTGTGCAATCAGCATGGTATTGCCGATGGTGTAATCCGCACCGGCCATCCACAGGCTGCCATCGCCATCCGGGTTCATTGCCGAGTTACACTGGCCGCGACCGCCATCCAGGCTGGTAGACCCAAATGCATTCCCGAAAGCAGCCGCACTGGTACAAGTGGCTGCACCACCGAACGGATTAGCGTTGCTGACATGCTCATACTGTCCACGCAGGCGGAAGTCCGCAAAACTGAAGCTCGCACCCCCGCGCCAGATTTCTTCGTCTTTGACACCCCATGATTTCTGATTGCGACTGGCATTATCCCTGGAATAACCACCGAAGACATCTACCCCGACAGCGTCAAATTGCCCACTGTATTTTGCGGCAACCTGAAAATCCCACTCCCCATTTTCACCGCCAGCATATTCCGGATTGAGGACTGGATCATATTTGTCTGCATCACCGGGCATCAGCAAACCGGACAGCGAGAAACCTTCTACGATAGGAGAGTCGAAGCGCACGGCACTGTTTACAAAACTGTTGTCGCCAGCGCCATAGCCGTTCTGTGATGAAACCATCAGACCACCACTACCAGTTGCGTGCAAGCTGGTATAAGCGAAAGGATCAATGGTCTGACCACCGGCAAAATCTTTAAAGGGTGATTGAACCCGACCAAATTTCAGTTCACCCCATTGATCACCACCGAGACCGACCCATTGTTCACGAGCAGTTTGTGTGGTGCCCGCGCCCGGATTGAGGGAGAATTCGATACGCCCCAACGCACGTAATCCTGCTCCCAGCTCCTCTGCAATCTGCAGACCCCAGCGGGATTGCAGCGCATCATCCACTACAGCGGTCTGTGCATTGAATCCGTCCACATCAATGGTGGCATACTCAGCCTGCAAGCGGCCGAATATGGTGACGTGCGTACCCTGCGCAGAAGCCATCAGCGGTGCTGCCAACGCCCCGGCTACAGCCAGTGAAATCAGTCTTTTTTTCATTTGAAACTCTCCTTAAAAAATAACTAAGGTCAACAATAAAGATGGATCGTAATATCGAAATTGCACATTCAAACTCTTCAACCGCTGCTTATTAATCATATTGAATATGCTGCGTGTTTCAGACCTCCCGGATCAGAAGGGTTGATCGGATTGTGCCCAAGCGGAATCAGTTGTGCAACAATAAACAAGTTTTTTTCGTTTTTCAGGCGTAATTTTGTTGCTTTATAGCAACACTTATAAATTCCGACAATGCGTCACTGACAGAAGAGCTCCGAGGTCACTCTGTGTTCAGGCGCAATATAATCAGCAGATCATGGCCGTATCGGCCCAGCTTCTGTATTCCCATACCCGGGATCTGGCGCAGCGCACTTTCATCCTGAGGTCGCAAGCGGATCAGTTCGTGCAACGTCGCATCATGAAACACGACATATGCCGGCACCCCGTGCTCGCGCGCAGTAAGCGATCGCCACAAGCGCAACTGTTCCCACAATCGGTAATCTTCGGGGTTGAGCCTGTCGGCTCTGGGCAATTGCTTCTTGCCTGAACGCTTATGCTGATGGGACGGAAACCGGAGTTTTATACGGCGCTGTCCGCGTAATATTTCTCTGGCAGCTGGCGCAAGCTGCAGGGTATATCGTTCGCTGCCGGCAAAAAGATAACCCGATGCCAGTAAATGTCTGAAAACGGTACGCCAGTCTTCAGCGCCGAGTTCACGGCCGATGCCAAAGGTACTGATCCGGTCGTGCCCCCATTGTCTGATCCGATCGGTATGTTTTCCGGTCAGTATATCGATCAGATATTCAGTGCCAAAACATTGTCCTGTGCGATAAATACAGGATAATGCCTTCTGGGCAGCGATCGTGGCATCCTGAACAGGAGTCTTTTCAAGACAAATATCACAATTGCCGCATTCAGAAGCGACGGATGTTTCACCAAAGTATTCGAGTAATTGTGCGCGACGACAGATGGTTGTTTCACACAGTGCCAACAGTGCATCGAGTCGGGCGGTGGCTGCCTGCCGGAGCGGGAGAGGTACCTGATCCTGGTTGTGTTCAATCTGACGTCGCAGCCATATGATATCTCCGGACCCGTAAATCATCCATGCATCGGCCGGCAGGCCGTCTCGTCCGGCCCGGCCCGTTTCCTGATAATAACTTTCGATACTCCGGGGCAGATCCAGATGGGCGACAAAACGCACGTCAGGTTTGTCGATTCCCAGTCCGAAGGCGGTAGTGGCGACTATTACAATGCCATCTTCGCGCAGAAATTGCTGCTGATGCTGTGTGCGCGTGTGCGAGTCCATCCCTGCATGATAAGCAATTGCCGGAATATGATTCGTATTCAGCCAGGCTGCAGTCTCTTCGACTTTTTTGCGTGACCGGCAATAGACAATGCCTGTATCTCCGCAGTGCTCATCGCGGATAAAGTTCAGCAACTGCTGACGACTATTGGATCTGGCAGTAATCCGATAGCATATATTGGGACGGTCGAAACTGCTGACAAAAGAATAGGCGTCGTCCAAATCGAGGCAGTGCAGGATATCTGCACGCGTTCTTGCATCTGCGCTGGCCGTCAGCGCAATACGAGGGATCCCCGGGAATTTTTCAGGCAGAATCGAAAGCTTGCCATATTCCGGCCGGAAATCATGTCCCCACTGGGAAACGCAGTGCGCTTCGTCGATCGCAAACAAAGCAATGGGTATACGTTGTAGCAGTGAATGGAAACGGGCAGTCAGCAATCTTTCGGGAGCAACATAGACCAGATCATAGGCTCCTGCAAGCATCGCCTGTTCGACTGCCGCTGCAGATTCGGGGGTAAGCGAGGAATTCAGATGGGCTGCACGCACTCCCAGTTCACACAGCACGGCCACCTGATTTTCCATCAGCGCAATCAGGGGTGAGATAACGATCGCTACCCCATTTCTCAATAATGCCGGGATCTGATAACACAGCGATTTACCCCCGCCAGTAGGCATCAGTACCAGGCAATCACCGCCATTGACTATATGAGAGATAATTTCAGCCTGCTGACCGCGGAACTCGGAATAACCGAAAATTTCCTGGAGGATGATATGAGCGCGCGAGGTCATTCCCCGCTCATTAGCTTTTCCATATTCCGCCGGACACGCTTGGTGGGTCGACCTTTACCTTCAAAATGCGGCTGCGCCTTGAGGCTGGCAGCCATCCTTTCCCGCTCCTGCCGACTCTCGTCCGTTTCCTGATACAGCTTTCTGGCTTCGGTCGCAGGGCCGCGTTTGTTGGATAATGCCAGTACCGTTACCTGATAACGGTAAGGACCGATACGAATATCCAGTGCGTCTCCTTCTGCCAGCGTTCTGGCTGGTTTTGCGCGAACACCATTGAGCTGCACGCGTCCCCGCTCAATGGCTTCGGCTGCCAGAGAACGGGTCTTGAAAAAACGGGCGGCGAACAGCCACTTATCGATACGAAATTTTTCGCCGGCAGCTTGTACGGTTTTCCCGGTCATAATCGAGGTTTCAGTTCGATAGCGACTCATCATTATCCTGCCACATGGCATGATATTCATCCTGGAAGAAAAACTTCCGTTCACCAAATGCCGGCTGCAGATCATCCAGCCAAGTGGCCTGTTCATCATAACGGGCAAAAAACGGTTGTTGCACCCAATCCGGGTTACGGCCCTGGATAAAACGCAGGACGAAAACCCGTTCCTGATTGATTTCCGTAACACCCTGAATTTCAACTTTGCCTGGGCCGGCACTCATCGAGGGCCCGCGAGCCGTCCGTCCCATCCCGGAAATTTGCTGAATCGCTGTGCGATAAATTTCCCAAGCCCTGACCAGAGGGACTTCAAAATATCGACGCGCACCTGTATTGCGTTCCACGAACATATAATAAGGAACGATGCCCAACTGTACTTGAGCTTGCCACATCCGTGCCCAGATTGCTGCATCGTCATTGATATGTGCGACCACGGGAGACTGGCTGCGAATGACGGCTCCCGTTTCACGTAATTTGCGAATGGCTTCACGTGCAACCGGTGTTTCGAACTCTCGCCAGTGGTTGAAATGTGCCATGATGGCAACATGTTTACCGGCTTGTACCAGTTTTTCCAGCAATCGTAACAAGTCATCCGCATCATCATCCAATATAAAGCGGTGTGGCCAGTATGACAGGGCTTTTGTTCCGATTCGCAATGTCTGGAGATGCTCAAATTCGGGTCCCAGCAAGGGTTCGAGATAGTTTGCCAAGTGCCGGGTTTTCATGATCATGGGGTCCCCGCCGGTAATCAAAAGGTCACTCACCTCCTGATGCCGTTTCAGGTAACGATGCAGCAGCGTAGATTCATTGGTGGCGATACGTAGCGATTTGTCGCCTACAAACTGCGCCCAGCGGAAGCAGAAAGTACAGTAGGCATGACAGGTCTGACCCTGGCTGGGGAAAAACAGCACTGTCTCACGGTATTTATGCTGCATGCCGTCGAGGTGTTCTCCATCCAGGCGCGGCACATTGAGGGATTGCTGAGCGGCAGGATGTGGATTGAGTCGCTCGCGGATTGCTTTGACTGCGGCTTGCAGCTGTGGGGTGTCGAGCAGCGCCGAGGCCTGTTTGAAATCTTCCGGGGCCAGCATGTTTCGTTGCGGGAAAGTAAGCTGAAAAATCGGATCATCCGGAATATTGTCCCAGTCGATCAGTTCGTCGATGACGTATTGATTGACCCGGAACGGCAGTACTTTGGCGACCACACGGATAGCATGCCGTTGCGCAGGCGGCAGCTGGACGATTTGAGGAATGGAGTCCAGATTTTGCTCTGTGTAGACTCGATAATTTCTGACAGTCGTCAGATTTTTCAGGCGACTGTCGTTAAATCTTGAATAATCATATAAATGCATTGGTCTATCCTGAGGTGTTGCAAGGATTGATTGGATCAGTGCTGCGGCAGGCTGCCTGTGCCTTGCAACAGGTTTTGGAAAACCCGGGCAACCTGCGATAGCCACGAGTAAATTCGGATTTTCCTTATCTGACAGTCAGGTTGTCAAGAACAGGTAAATTGTCTGAATAATCAGACCGGATGCGATACAGCAAGCAAGCAGGGCAAAACCACGTTGCAGTTTTACTTCATTGAAACGATTGCTGTAGTGCCTGCCAATCAGCATGCCGGTCACTGCACCTGCACTGAAAGGCAGCGCAATTGACCAGTTCATGAAACCCATAGAAGTTGCTGAAGCCACACCCATTGCCGAAATCAGTGCAGTGATCGCCAGCGAAGTGGCCAGTAGAGATTGCACGGAAAGATTCGATATTTTCCTGAGTACGGGAATAGTAATGAATCCTCCTCCCACGCCGAGCAAGCCCGACAAAAAGCCCGTTATTATACCTGAAAATACCAGTCCCCGGGTACAGGGCCACGTCCATATCAAATGGCCGCTGGCCGCATTGAAGCGGCAAAGTGGAGATAATTTTTCTTTTACTGGGGTGGTTGCTGGATTGCTTTGGTGATACATGTACCAGGCTGCAAAAACCAGCACTCCTGCAAACAGCAATGCCAGCAGTAAATCGGGCAGCTGTCGGGCGATCCCCATCCCGATTGGTGCGGTCAGCATGCCGGTGATTGCCACCAGGCTGGCAGCACGATAGCGGACGGTACCCTGCCTGAGGGCCACTGTGGTGCTCGCTGCCGCCGATAATGCAATTGCCAGCAAGGCAATGGGAGCAGCTTCAGCTACAGTTGTCTGCAGACCGAAAATCAGCAGCGGAACTGCAATGATGGTGCCGCCTGAGCCGGTCAATCCCAGAAAGAGCCCGGTAAAAATGCCCAGCAAGAACCCAAGCAGCAGAATTTCCATCGAGGGTCCTATTTCGTATCAGTGGAGCGCGTCAGCCATTCATGTCCTTTTAGCATGCCATTCCAGTATAGCCACGGAAAGAGTCTGGTTTTGAACCACCAGTATGATTTTCGGGCAATGGTCGGATCAAGGGGGAAGGTCGGCAGTAATTTCCCGCCGAAACCAAATTCAGCAAGGATGACTTTGCCATCTCCTACTGTCAGCGGGCAGGCGCCGTATCCATCATAAATGGCTTCAGGTTTGCGGTCCTCTTTTAAAGTCAGCAAATTTTCAGCGACGATGACGATCTGTTTTCTGATGGCTGCTGCCGTTTTCGTATTGGGGGAGGAACACGCATCACCGAGGGAAAAGATATCGGGGTAACGAACATGCTGCAGGGTTTTCGGATTGACTTCACAAAATCCACTGACATCAGCCAGGGGACTGTTACGTAAACAATCCGGTGTAACCTGCGGTGGTGTGACATGCAGCATGTCAAAGGATTTATCGACGCGGGTGATTTGCCCCGAAGCGTCTTTGATTTCAAAGGTGGCGATTTTCTCGGGCCCATTAACTTTGACCAGATTAGAATTGAATACCAGCCTGGCGTGATAACGTTTGACATACTCCATTAGCGGCGGCACGAATTCAGCCACACCGAACAGCACTGCTGTCGCGGTATTAAACTCGACTTCTATATCCTCCAGTATATGTTGACGCAACCAGTAATCACAGGACAAATACATTGCTTTCTGCGGTGCGCCGGCGCATTTGATCGGCATCGGCGGCTGTGTGAACAGTGCTTTACCGTTTTTCAACTGCTGGGTCAGTGACCAGGTATAAGGTGCCAGATTGAACTGATAGTTCGAAGTGACCCCGTTTTGGCCGAGTGTTTCCTCGATACCTTCTATTTTCTCCCAGGCCAGACGAATACCCGGACATACGATCAATTGCCGGTAACCGATGGAGCGCCCGTCAGCCAGATGGACAAGGTTGTCATCCGGAGCAAATTCGGCCACCTCCGCCTTGATCCATTCTGCACGGGGCGGCATGACATCCGCCGTATTGCGAACCGTCTGATCAATTGCATAAGCTCCCCCGCCCACCAGCGTCCAAGCAGGCTGATAATAGTGTTTGTCAGACGGTTCGATGATGGCAATACGCAGAGAAGGGCGACGGCGCAACAGGCTTGCGGTAACACCGAGGCCGGCTGAACCGCCGCCTGCTACTACAACATCGAAGGCATTTCCCCAGTTGCAGGCTGCGGTAACGGGATGCCGTTCGTCTGCGGTCCCGGCGCCGGATAGCGTATGTGCGTCGGTTGCGCTCCCTGTCTGGCCATGCATAGTTGCGGCGGCAGTATCGGGAATATGGCGCCAGTCACAGGCCGCATCACTCTTTTCTGTGGGAGCTGCGTCGAGGGCTGTGTTATGGCGGTACAGCGCCCGTGCACGGTTCCCTGAGCTGCAAAAGGCCAGCACGGGACCGGGTAATTCTTCCAGCAGGCGATGGAAAGCAGCGCGTTTCTCCTCTGCAATCGGGCCGATTTCGACTGGCAGACAGGCAAAACGGACACCTGCTGATCTCGCGGCATTTTCCAGCTCCGCGCTGATAGGCTGGGTCTCCCCGCCCTCCCCGTCGGGACGATTGCAAATGATCGATTTATAGCCTGCTGCAGCGATTGTTGCGATGTCGTCCACGCTGATCTGGCCTGTAACAGATAATTTTTCATCCAGTTTATTCCAGCTCGCTTGAGAGGTCGTGCTCATGGCGCATTCTCCTGTGGGAATGAAGTTATTTGGATATTTATGTGCCTGCTGAAACGGCGTAGCGGCACTTTTATCCGGTATCGTTTATCGCATCATCGGACTGCGCATGGATTTTCTCGTCTCCGCAATACAGATCGAACAGGGTATACATGATTTGTACTGCTTCCGGACTGGCAAGGCTGTAATAAATATATTTTCCCTGTCGTTCGGTTGATACGAGTTTTTCCTCGCGCAATACCGTAAGCTGCTGTGACAAAGTGGGCTGTCGGATACCAAGCAACTGTTCCAGCTCGCCGACATTCTTTTTCCCCTGTATCAGTTGACACAGAATTAGCAGGCGATCTTCATTTGCCAGAATTTTCAGCATGGCACAGGCTTTGGAAGCAGCGGCCTTTGTGTTTACCATGACAGACAGATCCGGCTGTGCGGACGTATCATCTGTCATTCTCTGCTGATAGAAGGAGGTGTCATTCATTTTTGATTGAAGTGAAAAATTGTTTTCGATCAGGATTGGTTTTCCTCTTTGCCATCTCGTTCGGTCTGTGAGCTGTTTTTTCCCCAAGGGCAATTCAAAACCGATCCCATTGAGCGGTGTTTTTCCAGTACATCGAAGATCATCATACCCAGCAGCATGCTGGCGACGAATATGATTGCCCCGAAATGACCTGATGCAGCCAGGACCAGACCCGGCCCCGGGCAGATGCCGGCCATGCCCCAACCCAGGCCGAATGCCAGACTTCCCAGTATCAGGCGACTGTCGATGGTGTTGGTGTCGGGTAAATGGAGCGGTGAAGCCAGAATAGTCTGACGGCGGTGTCCGGCCGTTCTGAAGGCGAAAAATCCGACCCCGATAGCACCGGCCATGACCAAGGCCAGTGAAGGATCCCATTGCCCGGTGATATCCAGAAAAGCCAGCACTTTTGCAGGATTGACCATGCCGGATAATATCAGTCCCGTGCCAAAAATGAGTCCTGAGAACAATGCGGTAATATGAATGAGCATAAATCCAACCTTTTAATAAAATAAGTGGCTGACCTGGCCACCTCAGCTCAAGCCGTGCCGAATGACATACACCGCAACCATTCCCGTCATCATGAATAAAAGCGTCGCCACCAGCGATCGCGGTGAGAGGCGCGACAGCCCGCAAACACCGTGACCACTGGTACATCCTGAGCCATAGCGGGTGCCAAGACCGACGATCAGTCCTGCCAGTGCGAGGACTGCATAATCAGCCCCGATGTGAACGGGGGGCAGTTCTCCAAACCCGCGCCACAACCAGGGTGCGGACAGTAATCCCGCAATGAATGCGATACGCCATCCAAACTCTCCTCTATCTCCTCTTCGTAGCCGGAACAATCCGCCAACGATACCGGAAATGCCAGCGATCCGGCCTGCAACCATCAGCAGCAAAGCCGTTGCCAGGCCAATGACCATACCTCCTGTCAGCGCACTGATGGGAGTAAATGAATGCCAGTCGATCATAATTTGCCTCGTTACCTAACCTGCAAAACCTTCTTGCCGCCATTTCAGCTTTGGTTCTCGATGATCATTCGCAACTCAATATAACATTTTATTACATTATATTTTTATACGTTATAATATAATACATATCATAACAAATGAATATAAATAATGAAAGGAGGTAGTGATGCAACCTGATATCCAGGCTTTTTTTGATCCGGTTACCAGTACGGTAAGCTATATCGTGTTCGACAAGGCAGGTGGCCATTGTGCCATTATCGATCCGGTACTGGATTACGATCCAAAATCCGGGAAAACGGAATACCATTCTGCAGACAGGCTGATCAAGTTTGTACGATCGAAGGATCTGACCGTCGACTGGATACTGGAAACACATGCCCATGCCGATCATCTTTCCTCGGCGCACTACCTCAAATCGGAGCTGGGAGGAAAAATCGCTATTGGCAACCGGATTTCCATCGTTCAGGGCGTTTTCAAAAAGCTGTTCAATATGGAATCAGATTTTCATTCTGACGGTTCCCAATTCGATCATCTGTTTGAGGATGGGGATACTTTCGAAGTGGGGCGGCTGCAGGGCAAAGTGATATTCGTTCCCGGGCATACTCCGGCTGATCTCGCCTATCAGTTTGCAGACGCAATCTTCATTGGGGATACGATGTTTATGCCGGATGTGGGAACGGCCCGGGCCGATTTCCCGGGTGGTGATGCCCGGCAGCTTTACCGCTCCATCCGCAGATTGCTGGATGATTATCCGCCTGAAACCAGATTGTTCATGTGTCACGATTATCCCGTGGATAATCGTCCGCCCCAATGGGAAAGTACGATAGCCGATGAACGGGCGCACAACATTCATGTGCGGGACGGTATCAGCGAAGATGAGTTTGTGGCGATGCGTACGGCACGCGATGCCACGCTGGAAGTGCCGGTGCTGATGCTGCCGTCTGTACAGTTCAATGTGCGAGCGGGGCAAATGCCGCCGCCGGAGGATAACGGTATCATCTATTTCAAAATACCGGTCAATGCAATGTAAGCGGATTTTTGAAAACTAAGTATGTTCACTTTATCATCAGAGCGACGTAAACAGGCCAAAAATACTTGTTTAGCAGCCGTAAACTGTATTTTTGGCCTGCAATTCCCTTATGTTTCTGCCCTTATGCCTCTGCTGCCGGTTGACTGCTGGTGAGTTTTCAGAGCTGTATCTGCCTCCGTACTCAACTGATGCCATAAATGGATTGCACCATAAGCACGCCAGGGCTGCCATGTTGCTGTGCGGCGCAGCATTTCGGCAGGCTTGTTCATTTGCAGTGCGCGCAGCAATCCCAGATCTGATGCCGGAAAGGCGTCGGCGTCACCCAGTGCACGCATGGCAATATATTGTGCAGTCCACGGGCCGATTCCCGGCAGTGCGCGTAACTGCTCTATTACCTGATTACGATTGGCCGATTCCAGTCTCAGAGTGCCATCCGCTGTCAGCTGTGCAAGCCGGTGAACGGTCAGGGCGCGCCGCCGGGTCAGACCGAGATCGATAAGGGTTTGCAGACTGGCATCAGCAATTGTTTCGGCTATCGGCCCGGTCCGATCCAGATCGGGAAAAGGCGTCTGTACCGGTTTGCCAAAGACTGAGACAAAGCGCCCCAACAGTGTGGTTGCCGCTTTGACACTCACCTGCTGACCCAATACCGCACGCAAACTCAGTTCAAAAGCATCCAGCGTGCCGGGAATGCGCAGACCGGGATTGCAAGCGATCAGGGGTTTCAAGGCGGCGTCACGCTTGAGATGAGTTTCAATGATCGCCGGATCGGGGTCCAGATTGAATAATGAACGCAGACGAAGCTGCAACTGCGTCAGACAGGGCATCAGGGATGGAGATACTTCCACGCGTATCTGGTGGTGCGCTATATCCTGCCTGGCGGCAATCCAGCCATTGTAATCGTCCAGTCTTACCGTACGCAGATAACGCCCATCAATTGACTGATCCAGACGGGCACTGCTGCGACTGCAGAGAAAGCTGACGAGAGGATTCCAGGCCAGCGGCGGATGATACCTTAAATCCAGTGTAACGATTGTAGGTTTATCTCCATGTGATCGGTTTACTGTTTGGGCATTGATCAGATTATGGGATGAATAGAATCCCCATTCTTTATTTGTTTGGGATAATCTGCGAGCGCGCCCGAGCAGTTCGCTGATGATTACCAGTAGCGAACGTGTCCGGTATCGAGGTGAATGAAATTGGATTTGGGGTAGTAACCTACTCCGCCGGCATTCATCGATATTGCCGCCTTCCTGAGTATCTTGAGCGGGATGCCGGGCAGTCGGATATCGATTGCTTTGCCTTGCATATGCAGGCTCTTTTTGGCAACACCATGGCTTTGTGCTGAAAGTGCAGCGTTAGTTGCCGGAGAGCGGTAGCCAGAAATCACCTGGAATTCCTGTGAGCTTCCTGTCTGCTGATGCAGGTACTGCATCAGATCAAGCAGTCTCGGATCGATGGGGTGGCACTCGCCGGAACGATGATCACGCAGTACTTTTTCGATCGCCTGAAGCGCTTCGGGAATGTAATTTCCCTGTGCCCAGTAAGCGGTTCTGATTCTTTCCCCTGTATGCAGATTTAGCATGGACAGCCGTTTTTCGCTGTTCCGGGAGTAACCCGCATAGGCTGCAGGCATTGCAAACATTGCGCAGGCGCTCAGGCCTGCCTGCAGCAGACGCCGCCGGGCAGTGCCCCCGGCAGTCAATTTTTCTGTTGGGTCAATATGTATGTGTTTGGACATCGTGATTTCTCCTCCATGAGTCATGTCAGATTCAAAAAGACGGGGAAAGGTGTGGTGCCGGTTCCAGCCAGTGAGCATAGGCCAAGGCTCGTTTATCACGCCCGTAGACGTCCGATGAAAAGCGGACTTCCCCCTGTCCGTCGCTCCAGGCTGTTAAATACACCAGGTAGATGGGTAACCGTTCCGGTAAATGCACGGTATAAGTTTTGCCACTGTTGATTTTTTCTATGACGCTGGTTTTCTCGAAAGATCGTCCCAGCACGAACTCGGCGAGCTGCAATGGTTTCTCCAGGCGGATACAGCCGGAACTGTAAGTTCTGATATCTCGCTGAAAAAGGGATTTCGAAGGAGTATCGTGCAAATAGATACTGAAAGGATTGGGGAACATGAATTTTATGGTGCCGAGTGCATTCTTTTTCCCGGGCTCCTGCCGCAGGGCATAGGGAAAAAACCGGTCGATCGCATGCCAGTCGATCATATCAGGATCCAGCTCAAGTTCATGCCGATAATCTGAAAATATCCTGATGCCTTGAGAAGTGAAATAATTCGGATCTTGTTTCTGTTTGGGTAGCAGGTCTTTGCGCGCAATACTATCCGGTACGTTCCAGTATGGATTGATGACGATGTGCGAGATCTGGCTGTTGAAGCTCGGAGTCGAGCGGTAATCACGCCCGACGACGATACGCATATCCAGCACGCGAGTGTTATTTTTAATCGCAACCAGATGGAATCCGGCAATGTTGACCAGTATATAACAACAATCACTGAATTTCCTCGGCAGCCAGCGCAAGCGTTCCAGATTGATACGCAATTTCTGAATATGCTCGCTCTGCGTCGTATTCATAGCTCGCCTGGTGTTTCTGCCGATGATGCCGTCGGCATTCAATCCATACTGATGCTGGAAAGCTCTGACTGCTTTTTCCAGCTGCTCATCATAAAATTCACTGTGGCTGACCGCGATGGCATATTCCGGTTTTTCAAAGAGGGCATATGCTTCCAGAATACGCTGACGGATCAGTGGAACTGACGGGTGGAGAGTGTTGGGATGGATCGAGGGAATTCCTTCGGGGATCCGGGTCCAAGTTGCTCCTGCGGCAATCAGCTCGCGAAGTTTTGCCAGCAGCTGTTTGAGGGAGTGATACTGGGGCATATCGGGCGGCAGGCTGGCAAACGCCTGCTCAAGATTCCTCCGGGTAACGACCTGTTGAAGAAAGTCCGCCGGGTCGAACAACGGTTGCGGGATGTGCCAGTCAGGATCGGCCGCGGCAGCCAACAGCCGGCCTCTGTGCAAATCGCGTGCCAGTGCCAGCAAGGATTGGGTTGCATACAATTCGAGGGGGAGGGAAATCTGACCGGAATGTTCGTTACGAAGTAAGCGCAGATGTTCGATATTATAATCGCTGCTGGCCAGTCCTTCTTCATCAGCTTGCTCGATTAATGCAAGAGCTGTATCCAGCTCAGGCAGCGGCTGGCCGGATTCTGTTGCCCAGACTGGCTGGTAGTTGCGCTGTGCGTAGAAGCGTTTCAGAGTTGCCAACCCCGGTTTATTCTGGCGATCACTGATGCTTTTTGTCAGTTGCTGGCGTATCGTGTCTGCATTGACGGTTGCCGGCAGATTTTCAGCGGTGACGGGCAGAACGGCAAACAGCGCTGCGAAAAAAATCAGGTATTGTGCGAGGAATACATCTGTCACCCGGGATTTTTTCGGGCTTTGACTGAATAATGAAAGAATTTTTTTGTATTTATGTTTTAAAAAAGTCATTGACCAGCCGATATTATCTCAGTGTCCGGAAATATCCTTTATTCTGAAAGCCATAAGGGGGCGCATCCGAAGAGACGGATAGCGTATACCCGCGCACGGTGCGATGAAGCAGCAGGCTTATTTCCTGCAACCGGAAACAGCCAGCCAGGGGGCCAAGTATACAATCGGGTATGCATCAGCCCCACTCTCGGATCGGGCATGGGCGGAAACAGGGTAAGCTTCCTGCCTCTCCAGATTGCCAAAGCCTGATAAGCACTCGACAGCGGTTTCCAAGTTTATTCAGAACTGCTTTGTACCATACCTTATCAGACTCATAAAGGAGAAATCAGGAAGTTTCTTCCCCTTCTTTTATTATTATCAGCCGTTATTGCACTACAATACTGCGCGTTGTTGCCTGAATCCTGATCTTTGCCATGATGCCTTTTGCCCCTGTCATACTCTGGACTGATGCACTGATTTACCTCCTGGTGGTAGCGAGTATCGCTTTTGGTTTCTATGCTAGGCGCCATGCCCATTTGCTGGCCTCCTGGCGCAGGGTGGCACACAGCCCCGCCGGAATGTCGGCGCTGACTGTGCTGCTGTGTTTTATAGTGATCGGGCTGCTCGACACAGTCCATTTTCGTCCGGTTCTGGAGCAATCAGTACGCAGCGACGGAAAAAACATATATGGGGCGGAGGTGCTGAGTGTGCTCGATCTGCTGGCTGCTCCGCTGCGTTTGCAGGTGGAAAAAACCTATTCTGCACCCTTGTCCGCTCATCTCTACGCAAAAGAAACAATCACGACTTCCGAGGGTGATCAGATCAGAGAATTTGCCCGGCTGGTTTATGGCGGAGCACATTTGGATGATCCTGAAACAGAGCTGGCTCCGGATATTCTGTGGCGATCTGTTACAGGCGCGTGTACGGGATTGCTGGTCTGGGGCCTGTTGGCAGCAGGTTTCGGGGGCATTCAGGCACGACGTCACCGTACTTCATTCTTTTTCATGCAGGTTGCCATCTGGCGGGGTGCGACCGAGATCCCCTGGCGGGCCATATTGATTACACTGGCTGTCATTCTGGTTGCGAGCGGTGTGGTGATGGCGCTGGCTGCACACTATCATGTGCTGGGAACCGACAAGGTGGGTCAGGATGTCCTGTATCTGTCGCTTAAAAGCATCCGGACCGGACTTGTCATCGGGACTCTGACAACACTGATTATGCTGCCGTTTGCATTGCTGTTGGGCATCGCAGCAGGTTATTTTCGCGGCCGGGTTGATGATTTCATCCAGTATGTTTATACCACGCTCAGCTCTATTCCCAGCGTGTTGCTGATCGCGGCGGCGGTGCTGATGATGCAGGTGTATATCGAGACTCATGCTGACATCTTCGATACTGCCGCTGCGCGTGCCGATTTGCGTCTTTTATTTCTGTGTATCATTTTGGGAATCACAAGCTGGACAGGATTGTGCAGATTGTTGCGCGGAGAGACCCTGAAACTGCGGGAAATGGAATATATCCAGGCAGCGCATGCGTTTGGTGTTTCACACTGGCGTATTATCAGTCGCCATATTCTGCCGAATGTGATGCATATCGTGCTAATTACTACTGTCATGGATTTTAGCGGTCTGGTGCTGGCCGAGGCGGTACTTTCCTATGTCGGTGTGGGGGTGGATCCGTCCACGATCAGTTTCGGTACGATGATCAATGCTTCCAGGCTGGAAATGGCGCGGGAACCAATGGTCTGGTGGACATTGTTCGCGGCTTTTGCCTTTATGTTTGCCTTGGTACTGAGTGCAAATCTTTTTTCGGATGCGGTACAAGAGGCATTCAATCCGCGCACCCGGACATTGCCGGGAAATTTGAGCGGGCCTTTCAGAAATACCGCGGCTTCCAAAGCGGTGGAAGAAATCCGGCCTGCTGACAGAAACAGAAATGCAGCACGGGCATGATGACACCCTTACTGAAAATAGCTGATCTCAGCGTCGTGCTGCATACCGGACAGCAACCGGTGCATGCAGTGGACGGGCTGGCGCTTGCCATCCAGCCGGGAGAAACATTTGCCCTGCTGGGGGAATCCGGCTGCGGAAAATCGATGACGGCGCTGTCTGTCATGCGCCTGCTGCCGGAAGCCGGGGAAATCATTCGAGGCAGTGTCCGGCTGAACGGAGATGAGTTGCTGACCCTGCCGGAGTCGGCCATGCGCAAGGTGCGCGGGAACCGCATTGGAATGATTTTTCAGGAACCGATGCTCAGCCTGAATCCCGTGATGACGACAGGCGCACAAATCGGAGAGGTGTTGCTGCAGCATTCTGGTCTGCGCGGTGCAGCGGTACAGACCCGTATCCTCGAACTGCTGCAGCAGGTAGGCATCCCGGATCCTGCCCGGCGCATGGCGGAGTATCCGTTCCAGTTTTCGGGGGGGATGAAACAGCGTGTCATGATTGCCATGGCGCTGGCAGGCCGGCCCGAGCTGCTGATTGCCGATGAACCGACCACTGCCCTGGATGTGACCATTCAAGCTCAGGTACTGGATCTCATGCGCGATTTGCAACAGCAGGAGAACATGGCGATTCTTCTGATTACGCATGATCTGGGTGTGGTGGCTGAAATGGCGCATCGCGTCGCGGTAATGTATGCAGGAGAAGTCGTCGAGACTGCAGATCTGGAAATTTTTTTCCGGTCTCCGGCACATCCTTATTCCCGCAAACTGTTTGCAGCTTTACCGGCGCGCAAGAAACGCAACCTCGGGCTGGCGGTCATCCCCGGCAATGTGCCACCGCTTTCAGAAATTTTTAGCGGCTGTCGTTTTGCCGATCGCTGCGACCGTGCATGGGAAAAGTGCCGCGAGGTCAGTCCACCGTGGGTGGAAATTGCCCCGCGACACCAGGTCCGATGCCATCTTTATACGGAGGGCCTGCCGGAATCCTTGTCTGCTGCGACTCATTCGGTACCGGATAGTGTTCCGGTCACTGCTCGTTCTGTGACCCCGGATCAGAATGCCCGGCTTCTATGGGTGAATGATCTGAAAGTCCATTTCCCGATTTACAAGGGATTATTCAAACGGGTGGCAGGGTATGTCAAAGCGGTCGATGGTGTGTCATTACAGATCGACGCTGGTAAAACACTGGCGCTGGTGGGAGAATCCGGCTGCGGTAAGACTACAGTGGGAAAGGGCATCATGCAGCTTATTCCCGCGGCATCGGGCAGTGTCTGTTTGCAGGAGGTGGAATTGAACAGCCTGGGGCGCAAACAGCTTCTGAAAGAACGCGCCCGGTTCCAGATTATTTTTCAGGATCCTTACTCGTCTCTCAATCCACGTATGCGTATCCTTGAGATCATCAAAGAAGGGATACAGGCGCTTAGTCATGATTCAGAGGGAATTTCCCCGAATGAAGAGAACGAAGATGCTGTAGATGTCCTGCTGCAGCAGGTCGGATTGCCGGTAGAGGCCAAGTGGCGTTATCCTCACGAATTCTCTGGTGGCCAGCGGCAGCGAATCGCTATTGCCCGTGCGCTGGCGGTTAATCCCCAACTTCTGATTTGTGACGAGCCAACCAGTGCGCTGGATGTTTCGGTGCAGGCACAAATCCTCAATTTGCTGAAGACCCTGCAGCAGGATCGGAGGCTTGCTTATCTGTTCATCACCCATAATATATCTGTTGTGGATTATCTGGCAGATGAAGTGGCCGTCATGTATCTGGGAAGGATCGTGGAAAGCGGACGTACCGAAGAAGTGCTCGATAATCCGAAACATCCCTATACCCAGGCACTGCTGTCCGCCATCCCGGTTTATGAACCTGGAGCCAGGCGGGAGATTATTCGGTTGCAGGGCGAGCTGCCTTCTCCTGCCAATGCACCGGCAGGGTGTCACTTTCATCCACGCTGTCCGCATGTCATGCCGGTTTGCCGGGAAATTTATCCGCCAGCCAGCCGGTTCAGTTCCACTCATACTGCTTTTTGTCATCTTTACAATTCCGATTCAGTTTCTCAGGAGCCTCAGGACTTTCAATGACGATCGATCATGAAGTCAAACGCCGCCGGACGTTTGCCATCATTTCCCATCCGGATGCAGGTAAAACCACGCTTACTGAAAAATTACTGCTGTTTGCCGGTGCGATTCATATAGCAGGCAGTGTCAAGGCGCGTAAAGCCAGTCGTCACGCGACCTCTGACTGGATGGAAATCGAAAAACAGCGCGGGATTTCTGTGGCCAGCTCTGTCATGCAAATGGAATATAAGGATTGTGTGATTAATCTGCTGGATACACCCGGCCATCAGGATTTTTCTGAAGATACCTATCGTGTGCTGACAGCGGTCGATGCGGCACTGATGGTCATCGATGCCGCCAATGGTGTGGAAGCACAGACGTTGCGCCTGTTACAGGTATGCCGTGCGCGCAATACACCAATCATCACTTTCGTCAATAAAATGGATCGGGAGGTGCGTGAACCGCTCGATTTGATCGACGAAATCGAGCGTGCGCTGGGTATGGATGTCATCCCTTTTACATGGCCGATTGGTGCAGGTAAGCTATTTCATGGCGTATATGATTTGCGGCACAGATATATGCGCGTCTTTCGTCCGGGCATGGACCGGACGAGTCAGGAAGATGCGGCCATCATTACGGATCTGGATGATCCGGAGGTCTCGCGACGATTTGGCGCAGGCCTCCTGCAGGCCCGGCAGGAGATCGATCTGATTCTTGGGGCTACCCCCGAATTCGACCGATCAGCATTTCTGGCCGGCCGGCAGACGCCGGTATTTTTCGGCTCAGCCATTAATAATTTTGGTGTACAGGAGGTGCTCGATACACTGGTTGAGCTGGCGCCTTCGCCGGGGGCGCGCCGCGCCATTCAGCGGGAAATTCAGCCCACGGAGAAGAAATTTTCCGGTGTGGTTTTCAAAATCCAGGCCAATATGAATCCTGCGCATCGTGACCGTATCGCCTTCGTTCGTATCTGCTCGGGGGAATTCCGGCGCGGAATGAATCTCAGGGTCGTGCGAAGCGGCAAGGATGTGCGCACCGGCACGGTTGTTTCTTTTCTTTCACAACGACGTGAGCTGCTGCAAACAGCCTATGCAGGAGATATCATTGGTATCCCCAATCATGGTACGCTGCAGCTGGCCGATACACTTACGGAAGGAGACACCTTGCAATTCACCGGTCTGCCTTTTTTTGCACCCGAGATTTTTCAAACGGTGGAAATTGCTGATCCGTTACGCAGTAAACAGCTCAAGCTGGGATTGACACAGCTGGGAGAAGAAGGCGCGATTCAGGTGTTTCGTCCGCATATCGGCAGCACCTTGCTGCTGGGTGCGGTCGGCAGCCTGCAGTTTGAGGTCGTTACCCATCGGCTCAAGTATGAATACGGTGTCGAAGCACGTATTGCTCCCGCCAAATATCAATTGGCACGCTGGATTACAGCTAATAATTCTCAGGATTTACAGCGTTTCATCGAAGCAAATACTTATCGTATTGCTTACGATGCCGTGGATGCACCTACTTTCCTGGCTTCATTCCCCGCCGAAATCAGTGTGGCCGAAGAAAACTGGCCCGGTATCCGTTTTCATAAAATGCGAGAACATGCCGGTTTAATGTTCCAGACAGCTGATGCGCATTCGAATGCCGGGTAGGAAGAAGTAGTTGAAAAA
>JBIQJX010000092.1:0-5379 GCA_044507105.1 Nitrosomonas sp. | reverse complement strand
GGCGTGGTTTTCCAGATTTCCGTGAGAATAATGACCAGAAACGATGACCAGCGCTGTGTCAGCCAGGCGTGTTCCATACCTGACAGCGCATTGATAAAACCGGTAGTCGGATCAAATGCGAATTTCCAGGCGAAGGCGGCAATAACGGTGGTGATCGCGTACGGCAGCAGCGTTGCTGCACGTACCGCATGACGCCAGAGCACCGTGTGATACATGGCCAGCGCCAGGGGAAACGCCAGGATCAGTTCCAGTGCGACGGAGCTGGCGGTAAGAAAGAGAGTGTTACCTAATGCCTGCCACCATACCTCGGCAGTCAGGATACTGAGGTAATTATCCAGACCAACAAAAATACGCTGATCAGGAAAACGCAAGTCGTACTGAAAAAATGACAGCCATATCGCATAGAGAATGGGGTAGGCCGTTACCAGAATCAGGACCAGAATCGCCGGGGCGCATAACAGCCAGGCCTGATACCATTCCTTATGCTGTTGTGTGTGTTTTTTATTGTGCCGTATCATGTTCACAGCAGCCCCTTTGAATCCAGTGCGCGGCTGATGGCATCACGCAGTCGACTATAGTCTTTATCCGGTTCGATAGCACGCATGGGATGTAACGTGCGGCTGATAGCCAGGGAAACATCGTTATACAGCGGTGTCTGCGGACGCTGTACCGCATCACGTAGCGTGGCACGCAATACATCCGCGAAAGGAAAGGTCTCCCGAATCTCGGTATCGTCATATAAAGCGGCGATGGCAGGCGGCAGTCCGCCCCGCGTGGCAGCCATACGCTGATGCTTTTCTGAAGCAATACAAACCGCCGCCTGAAAAGCCAGTTGCGCATGGCGGGAATGGGCACTGACCGCCAGGTTGATACCGCCAATCGTTACCCGGCCCGGGGTGCTTCTAGATAAGGAAGGCCAGCGCGCCCAGCCAATATGCGGCGCGATCTCGGGGGCATTGTGCTGGATGCTCGACCATACAAACGTGTAATTGACCATAAAGCTGGAATGACCTGTTTCAAAAGCCAGTCGCGCCTGATCTTCCCGGGCGGTTGACAGGGTGTGGTCCGCGGCAGGTGAATTGGCAAAGTGCGCCATCGTTGAAAGGGCCTGTATGGTGGGCTGTCGCGCCAATGAAATTTTTTTATTTTGCGCATCCAGCACGGACCCGCCAGCCGTGGCCAGTAAGGAAATAAAAAACGCCGTCAGTCCTTCATAGCGCTCGCCTTGCGCCTGGATAGTGCCGGATTCACCCAGTGTTTCGGCCAGATGGATCATTTCATCCCAAGTGGCGGGTGCTGCTTTGACGCGGTCTGTACGGTACCATAACAGCTGTGCGTTAGTGGTATACGGCACTCCCCACATGTCATCCTGATACATCACGCTTTGCAATGGCGCAGCAAGCCGGCCTGCTTTTGCTTCTTTCATCATTTCACCGCGCCAGGGCAAAATCCATCCCGCCTGCGCAAATTCCGCTGTCCAGATGACATCCATGCCGATGATATCGATCGACTGGTCGCCAGCCGCTAATCTGCGTACCAGCTGTTCCCGCTGCTGATCGGCATCAGCAGGTAACGGTATCAGCCTGATGTGATAGGTATCCTGCGAATCTTTTGAGCAATTGCGGGCTGCCGTGGCAAATGCACCCGAAGGTTCATTGAAAACATACCAGGTTAAAGTCGGTATAACCCCTTTTTCTGGCTTTTGATCCGTGCAGCCTGTCAGCATGACCAAGCCGGTGATGCATAAAGCAGACATCATACAAATGCGCAGGGCAGCCACTGATTTATGAAAATCTGCCAGGTAATGATGAGTTATCCGGGCTGGCATTTGTCATTTGTTCCCGCTGCAAATATCGCCTTCTTCTGCTGTTAACCAGCTTGATAACTGTGCGATACGCTGATTGGTTAATGTCGTCAGTTCTGTACAACTGCAGGCTGAATAGACTGAACCGTACTCGCTGTGTTTATCATCTGCCGGATAGATAGCCTCGAGCTCAGCATCGCGGAATGCCACCCAAGCCCGCTGAGAGGCCTTTAGTTTGGCAATGAATACTCTGTCTGACTGATATTGCGTCAGAATTTGCCGGTAGAAGGTATTTAGTTTCTGATCGGCACTTTTATATTCACTACAGGTTTGCATGTTTATTTCGCTTTGAGTCTGGGCCGAGGCGGGTAAATATACCAATAGAATGCCGGTGCAACATAGGAGGCGAGTAAGTATTTTCAGGCCAGATATCTGGTTTTTAACGGCAGATCTCATAGTAGACCCCTTTATTTCAGTCATTTCCGTAACACGGATTACCTCATCAACTATATCAGTGATCTCAGGCTTTACTATAATCCTAAAGCCGCCGTTGATTGCGTGATTGTTTTCACGTTGGAGGAGGGGAATCAGGAAAGGTGCTCAGGGGGGAGAACAGCGCGATCTCGCATCTGTGACAGTGTTATTCTGGATTGCTTCGGCTACGCCTCGCAAAGACGGGCGAGAAAAAGAACCACCAACTGATCGCTTTCCCGCTCCAGTGTGGGAATGCATCCTGCCCGTCCCGCGGGGCATATTCGCCGCTCGAGCGGCAAAGTCACGGGTTCCCACGCGGGGAGCCATGGGAACCATGAAACTACTGCCGGATTGCTTCACCCTGGCGGATTCGTAAGGACGGAGCGAGGAAAGGAGGCAACGGCAAAGTGACCAGCAGATCGTTGCACACCCCCACCCCCTACTGATCGTTCCCATGCTCCCGCGTGGGAATGCATCCCGGGGCGCTCCCGCGCGTCATGCAATGTAGAGACAGGGAACGGCTGAAACGGCTATTGTCTGACCTCGACTATTCCGCCCTCGCGGGCTATTCCACTGATGATCCGGCCGGTGTGGTTGCGTACCTGTACTACTTCTCCTGCTGCTGCTGCGGCAAGCGCATCGCCTTCGGTGCTGACGGTAAATCCTGTGCCGGTAACGACCAGTCTTACTTTCTGTCCGCGTGAAATGACATGCGGGGCACGCAGCTGGTGTGTGCGGATGGACTGGCCGGAAGCGAGGTAGCTTGCGGCGACCTTGCCGATCACCTGGTCGGGATCGGTCACTGCATTGCCGGGTGTCCGTACGAGATCGACTTCTTTGATCACAATATCCGCTGCATTCAGCATGCTGCCCATGCTGACCGGTCGCGCGGCATGCACGACACTGGCTATAACTTCAATTTCGACCGGGATATAAAACGTCCAGGTTGCCTCATCCTGGCAGCGTACCCCGACCGAGAATTTTCCCCACAGACGCCCGCCGGGCGGCAAGAAAGGCTCCGGCTGGCGGCAAGACCGCAGGGCAGGGTCTGAATTCGGTCTGCCGGGTTTGATCGTAACCCTGCCGGGCAAATGCCGGGTCTCGTCGTATACGAAAGTTTTTACAGCTGCAAGCACTGTCTGGATGGATGAATCATTTGCAGCAAGGGCCGATACTGAGAGGAGCGGGCAGAGAAAAGCTATTAGCAGGAGCAGAAACTTCATGTGTGTATCGTGTCCAGGTTGAGCATGAGCATGCCGGTCAAACCGGGTGGTGGCAATTTTTGCCGCCGGCGGCAATTTTTGCCGCCTGATTCGCATGGTATCGCTGTAATGACCGGGTTAAAGGCGGAACTGGAAGGGGATCATCGATCAGTTTGACTGATAGGCCAGAAATGATGAGTTCTTTTTGCTGGCATGGTTTGTGCTCATATAACTGTGACTATGTTGCAGGAGAAAAGCATGATCAGCAAACTGGATAATCTGCTCCACTTTAACCAAAAAGCGCTGGGGCTGCGGGCCGTCAGGCAGGAACTGCTGTCGGGAAATATTGCCAATGCCGATACCCCGGGTTTCAAGGCGCAAGACTTCAATTTTTCCCGGGCCATGCAGAATGCCCTGTCACCCCGGCAGATGCGGAGCAACCTGACGACGACTGCACCGCGGCACATCGAATCATCAGATTTCCGATCGATTATCTCCGTTCCGGCGCAATACCGGGTTCCGCAGCAGCCCAGTATAGACGGCAATACCGTCGATATGGATACCGAACGTGTGCAGTTCGTTGACAATTCCATCAGATATGACGCCGGACTGACCTTCATCAACGGCCAGATCCGCTCCCTGTTATCAGCCATCAGAGAAGGAAATCATTAACCATGTCTTTATTCAGTGTGTTCAATGTTGCCGGTTCCGCCATGGCGGCCCAGTCGCAGCGGCTCAATATCGTTGCCAGTAATCTGGCCAATGCAGACAGTGCTACCAGTTCGACGGGGGAAGCCTATCGTGCACGGCAGGTCGTATTCCGGACGATCGATTTTTCTGCAAACCAGGCAAAAGGGGTGAAAGTGGCGGGAGTGATTCACGATCCCTCGCCCATGCGAGTAACCCATGACCCGAAACATCCGATGGCGGATGAAAAGGGTTATGTCACCCTGCCTAACGTCAATGCAGTGGATGAAATGGTCAACATGATGGCAGCCTCGCGTTCCTATCAGAACAGTGTCGATATGATGAATGTAACCAAGACACTGCTGCAAAAAACCCTTTCGATCGGTCAGTAAGGAGAATCGCCATGAGTCAGGTACAGAACCATTCCAGCGTTTCCGAACTGCTGGCTTCGCATGGCGGCAGTATTCAGACTGCCCGCAAAGCGGAGGAAGATCCACAGGAGCGCTTTCTCAAACTGCTGGTTACGCAAATGCAGAATCAGGACCCGCTCAGTCCGATGGATAACGCTGAAGTCACCAGTCAGCTGGCTCAGATCAGTACGGTGAGCGGTATCGACAAGCTCAATTCGACCCTGGAAAAACTGGTGGCTGATTCGGATGCACGGCGCTCACTGGAGGCAGCCACCATGATCGGTCGCAGTGTGCTGATCCCCGGGGACAGCATGAAGCTGGAAAATCATACGGGAATCGGCGGATTCGAACTGGCTGAACCGGCAGACAAACTCATCGTCACCATCAAGGATAGCGCCGGCATTGCAGTACGTGACATCGATCTCGGTGCACAGGCCGCGGGAATCGGTACATTTGCCTGGGACGGCATCGCCAACAGCGGCGATGAAGCCGCAGGCGGACAATATACCTTTACGCTGAAAGCCATGCGCGGTAATCAGGAAGTCTCCGCTGCCGCGTTGGCATTCGGGGCGGTCAGCAGTGCGGCATCCGGCAAAGAAGGCACCCTGCTGGAAGTGGGTGAGCTGGGCTATGCCGGTGTCGATGACATCAAAAAGATATTTTAGACAGGAGAATAAATCATGGCATTTCAACATGGATTGAGCGGGCTGAAAGCCGCGTCAGCCAAGCTGGACGTAACCGGTAACAATATTGCCAATGCCAACACGGTTGGATTCAAGCAATCCCAGGCGCAATTCAGCGA
>JBIQJX010000091.1:0-5594 GCA_044507105.1 Nitrosomonas sp. | reverse complement strand
TACGAGTTTTCTTTTCTAAAGCAATGCCTTAAAGCAAAACGTCAACACGCCCTAGGGAATATTAATTTGTTCATTCCATTACTACGATAAAACCTCACCGGGTGAGACTAAACATTTTAGCGGAGGATTTATGTTAGCCAGAATTTCCCATAAAAATTCGACATCCGGGATAATTACTGTATACTTGCCGCACTGTTCCAGGACAGTATTTATTTAGTTTCATCGTTCCTGACCTCTTCCAGACTCCTCTGTTTCTTCTTGAAATTGTGCAGTACCCCTGGTTAGCAGCGATGTGTATATACAATGCGCCAGTGGTACCAGCAGATACCTGATAGGTACATTCTGTCTGCGCATCCGTCTTTTCTTTTTATCAGGAAAACAAACGTGTCATTTGAAACTCTCAATCTGCATCCCGCGATTGTCAAGGCTGTTCTGGCAGCGGGCTATACTTCCCCCACCCCCATCCAGCAGCAGGCCATTCCGGAGCTGATTTCAGGTCATGATATCTTGGCAAGCGCACAAACCGGCACTGGCAAAACAGCTGCCTTCATGTTGCCAGCCCTGCATCGTCTTGCTGTTCCTGCAAAAATACGCTGCCGTGGTCCGCGCATACTGGTATTGACCCCCACACGTGAACTGGCTCTGCAGGTTTCCGATGCCGCCAGCAAATATGGAAAATTTCTGCCACGCATCAATGTCGTCAGTATCCTGGGAGGCATGCCTTACCCACTGCAAAACAGGCTCCTCTCACAAATGGTAGATGTACTGGTTGCCACCCCAGGACGTCTGATCGATCACATCCAGCGAGGGCGCATAGATTTTTCAAGACTGGAAATGCTGGTACTGGATGAAGCTGACCGCATGCTGGATATGGGCTTTATTCAAGATGTCGAACGTATCGCTTCTTCGACCCCGGCAGAGCGGCAAACCGTGCTCTTCTCCGCAACCTTGGACACTGCGATTGACAAAATCGCCGCACGTTTACTGAAAACCCCAAAACGCATTCAGATTGCTTCTCAGCACACAAAACTCGATCATATCGAGCAACGCCTGCACTATGTGGATGATCTCTCCCACAAAAACAGATTGCTTGATCATTTGCTGCGTGATACTGCCCTCAAACAGGCTATTGTATTTACCGCCACGAAACGTGATGCGGATTCCCTGGCAGACAATCTCTCTTCCCAGGGACACAAAGCTGCTGCAATGCATGGTGATATGACTCAGCGCGAACGTACACGTACGCTGACGGGGTTGCGTCAGGGCCGACTCAAAATACTGGTCGCTACTGATGTTGCTGCACGCGGAATCGATATTGCCGATATTACACATGTCATCAATTTCGATTTACCAAAATTTGCAGAAGATTATGTACATCGTATTGGACGAACTGGTCGCGCAGGTGCCTCGGGCATTGCAGTCTCTTTTGCATCAGGCAGGGATGGCGTTCATCTGAAAAAAATTGAACGATTCACCGGCAACCGCTTCGAGTTTCATATCGTCCCGGGCATGGAACCGCGTACCAAACCAAGATTCAGCCGGAATGACGACAGACCTGGAAGGAAGCCCCCTTCCATTACACACAAAACCAGACGCTCATGGTCAGATAAAGCCGATACACGCAGCACAACCACTCAAGGTTACAGAGGAAACGCAAAGATTGGATCTGGCCAGCCTTATGGGCGGGATGCACGTAAACGTGTATCCAGGAGCAGCACCTTCAATAATTGAGATCAGTTCTGCCCAAATAAAATAACACTATCTTCCAGGTATCCAGTCTGAACCCAGTCTGAACCGATACCTGGAAAGGTCAATCCTTATCGCATAATTTACGCCGTCTTAACATGCGCAATAGCCAATATGCCGCCATTCCCGCCAAGAGATGTTTGAGGGTATGACCGCTTATAATTTCGCCGAGACTGTAAATAAAAGTATCCAGTATTTCCGCAAGTTTAGCCAGGATATACCACCCCAGCACACCATAAATGTCCGCTGCCCGGGTATACCGGGAAGTGAAGAATGCCACCAGCAATGCAATCAGTAGTAATGCACCAAATTGCGTAGCTATATAAAAATTCAGATTCCCGTTCCCCTGCTGCTCACTCCAATCCCAGTAAATGACACTGGCCATACCCGACAATATCAGCATACCCAATACCACATCCACCCGCTTTACAGAAATAGGAATACGTTCGACCCAAACTGCAGCCAATAGCGCCATGATACTTACTGCGATTGGCAACCGATCCCAGAATAAACTACTGTTCCCCGGCATCCAATGGTAATAAGCAGAGCCGGGAAATACCAGAGCTATTCCAAAAAAAACAATCAAATAAGGATGATAGCTGATTGAGAGAGGATTATTATCATCCCCTAACGATTGCCGCTTCTCTTTGTATAAGAAAGCAAATCCCGCCACCCCGATAAATAAAAAAGGAAGATTAGATACTATATTCAGAAAATTAGGAATCCCCAATATCACACGCTGATCTGCAAATTGGTGATATGCCAGAGATTGCGGAACAGGCGGGCTGAACGCTGCGACCGTAATCAGTATGAGTACCAGGGTCAGTAATAAAAATATTCGCACACGCATCAGCAGAGTCCATAAATGAAAATAGTCACCCAGGACTTTCCAGCAGGGGAAATAACCCTGCTTTCTGTGTCAGAGCAGATAGCCAACGGCTTCCTCAACCCGCTCTACAGTAATAATTTTGATCCCGTTAATAGCCTGTTTCGCCTGATTTGCTTTCGGAATGACAGCCTGTGTAAATCCCAGTTTGGCAGCCTCTCGGATACGCTCCTGTCCTCGCTGTACGGGGCGAACTTCCCCCGCCAACCCGACTTCTCCAAACACCACTGTTTTCTCCGGCAGAGCTTTGTTTTTCAGAGATGAAACGATTGCCAGCATTACAGCCAGATCAGCCCCCGGCTCGGTGATTTTAACTCCGCCAACGGCATTGATGAAAATATCCTGATCAAAACAGGGGATGCCAGCATGGCGATGCAATACTGCCAGCAACATCGCCAGCCGATTTTGTTCCAGTCCAACACTCAATCGTCTCGGATTAGGCGCATGAGCCTCATCGACCAAAGCCTGAATTTCCACCAGCAAAGGGCGTGTCCCTTCCTGAGTTACCATTACGCAGGTACCCGATACCTGCTCACCATGATGAGAGAGGAATAAAGCAGAAGGATTGCTCACTTCTCGCAATCCCTTCTCACTCATAGCAAATACACCCAGCTCGTTAACCGCCCCAAAACGATTTTTGAAGGCACGAATGACACGAAAGGCTGAATGGGTGTCTCCTTCGAAATAGAGTACCGTATCAACCATATGCTCCAAAACGCGCGGCCCGGCTAATGCACCCTCCTTGGTAACATGTCCTACCAGCACTACGCATGTTCCGCTGGTTTTAGCGAAGCGCGTCAAACGGGCAGCACATTCCCGCACCTGAGCAACTGAACCCGGTGCAGACTGCAGTATTTCGGTATAAATTGTTTGGATCGAATCAATGATTGCGATATGGGGACAATGTCGAGACAGTACTGAATGAATAGCTTCCAGCCGGATTTCAGTCAATAAATCGACAGCCGTTACTTCCAGGGCCAAGCGTTTTGCGCGAAGTGCGACCTGCTGAGCGGATTCTTCTCCACTGACATACAATACCCGTTGATGCGCCGACATCCGGGATAATGCCTGTAATAACAGCGTCGATTTACCAATACCGGGATCTCCGCCCAATAATACCACTCCTCCTTGCACCAGCCCTCCTCCCAGCACCCGGTCAAACTCAGCCAGCCCGGTCGAGAAGCGAGGGACATTCTCAGCTTCCACTTCACTCAGATTAAGCACATGACCTTGTACGGAATCCGGGATGAAACGCAGAAAATCTTTTTCAGCAACGGTTTCTGTCAATGTATTCCATTCACGACAATGCGGACACTGACCCTGCCATTTCAAAGTCTGTCCACCACATGCACTGCAAATATAAAGCGTTTTAGATTTAGCCATCGCTGGCTGATATGATAGGGTTCTGCTGATATACTTCAGCTTCCCTGAATTTCTTACCTTGTGCATCCTTGGCAGAGAGCACAGGATGTTCACCCCCAAGAGGCCATCTTATGTTTAATACCGGGTCATTCCATACGATACAGCGCTCATACTCGGGCGCCCAGTAATCAGTCGTCTGGTATAGAAACTCAGCAGACTCGGAAAGCACCAAAAAACCATGAGCAAATCCTTCCGGCAGCCAAAGCTGTCTTTTGTTATCCGCACTGAGAATTTCACCAACCCATTGACCAAAAGTTGGAGAAGTACGACGGATATCCACTGCCACATCGAATACTTCGCCAGCCACAACCCGCACCAGTTTCCCCTGAGGCTGTCTGATCTGATAATGCAACCCCCGCAACACATTTCTCATCGAACGAGAATGATTACCCTGCACAAAATTTACACGACGCTGAATTAACGCTTCCAGTTGCCGCTGGTTATGACTTTCAAAGAAAAAACCACGCTCATCACCAAATACACGAGGCTCTATCAAATAGACATCCGGAATTGACAGCTGCATAGCCTTCATCCACTTACTCCAATCAATAGGGGTACAACTATAAAAAGGCTGAAAAACTGGTAGAATGGACAGCCTGTAATGCTTTTATTTTCGGAGAGGTACCGAAGTGGCCATAACGGCGCTGACTCGAAATCAGATGGTCAGGTTTTCCTGGCACGTGGGTTCGAATCCCACCCTCTCCGCCATTCAAATATCAGCAACTGATTGATTTAAAAAATTAATCAACAGAATGAGATCCAGAATTTCTTGACGCAGTTCTTTCCTCAGGAAATTTTACTTGCTCCAACAAGCATTTTTCAATCAATCTGTAAGGAAAATGCAGCATGGAAAGCACAAAAGAAATTGTAACACCGGAAGAGATCACATCAGAAAAGATCGTTAGCCAGCCTGCATCTCGTAGGCTTAAGTTCAAGAGCCGCCGCAAGAAATATCCAATCCGCCAATTCTCTTTTATTGATTTTGCTCCTGGCAAGGTCGGCCTGTCTTTCCGGATGTTCCCAAGAGGGTCGATTATTTTGGCAGCAATATAACCCGTAGCGCCAGTACCGGGCAAAATGCCTACGCGCGGCCAAGTAATTGATGATTTTTCCGCTGAGCTTGAACGTTGGCTCGCCGTTGCCGCTACGCGCTTGGAAAACAGGCTGGATAGTCTCGTCTCGACAATCAGAATTCGCCTAAATCTGCCAATGACGGCCTGAAGTCTGATGATATAGCGTATATGGCTTCACCGTCTAACGAAGATGATAAAGAATAAATCATGAACCAGTTTCCAGGTAAACCACACAAAACTTACTCAAGTTGATTCTGCCAATGCCGATATCAACAGTCACGGACTTTTTGTTCGTGACGTAACACTATCTTGCAAAAGGCTCGCCGGGAGCTTCGGTTCCCGGTGAGCTTCCCTTCTGAACCGTGCCCTAATATTCAACCTGAGTTCGGGATAAGTCCTCAAGCATTGGCCAAGCTATTGCCCCTGGTCAGATTCAAGGTTGGTTTGTTATCGGATACACAGTAAGA
>JBIQJX010000090.1:0-5625 GCA_044507105.1 Nitrosomonas sp. | reverse complement strand
TCTCAGGCTCACAAAAATATTGTCGTTCCGGAAAAGATCGGCTATCCTCCGAAAGCAAAGTAGCGCTTATGTTATTTTCTGTATTAATCAGTAGATTGAGAGTCACTGTCATTGGCCGCATAGGCGGTCAATAAATCACTGCAAGCTAGGGTTCCGGCTTTCCAGTTGTGAAAGCGTCTGGTCCGAGAGTTTGAGGCTTCGTTGCACTGAAGCTCCACGGAGGGATAAAAGCCCGGGAGATGCCATAATGCTGAATGCGTTATGACTCTTGGTCGCTTTTTGACTGAATGGAATTCGTTCTATGCACCGTTTGTCCTCTCATCATTTCTTACGCTGCCTCACGATTTTTATTTTTCTTGTCTGCAGCAGGCTCACGTATTCTGATGTGAGCGTTGTGTATTCCTTTGAATCCGAAAATTGCAATTGATCGCTTGCCAACTTTTTCAGGCCCAGATGAATAGCAAATTTGCTGCTTTCGCTCATGCCGATCCGATGGGTGAGACTGCTATGTACCCGTTTATCCGTATGAACCCGCAATAAGGGGAGTGTATATGTTTACAAAAATTCTGATTGCCAATCGTGGTGCCATTGCCTGCCGTATTATTCGTACCTTGCGTCGCATGGGGATCGGGAGTGTGGCTGTTTTTACAAAAGCCGATGCAATGTCGCGGCATGTACTGGATGCCGATGAAAGTATTTGTATAGGCGAAGGGCTTGCCAGTGAAAGCTACTTATGTGCCAGCAGAATACTGGAGGCTGCGCATCGGTCCGGTGCGCAGGCGATCCATCCAGGCTATGGGTTTTTGAGTGAAAATGCTCTGTTTGCCGAGCAATGTACCGCGCAGGGTATTTGTTTTCTGGGACCTACTCCCGAACAGATGCGCACATTTGGTCTGAAACATACCGCTCGCGCGCTTGCGCGGCAATTTCAAGTGCCTCTGCTGCCGGGTACCGGATTACTGGAAAGTATCGAGGCAGCCTGCCATGAAGCGCATCATATTGGCTACCCGGTTATGCTAAAGAGTACAGCGGGAGGAGGAGGTATCGGTATGCGTTTGTGCTGGAATCAGCAGGAGCTGATCGATGCATTCGAATCTGTCAGAAATCTGGCGCAAAGCAATTTCAGTAATGCCGGTTTGTTTCTGGAAAAATATATTGATCAGGCTCGCCATGTCGAAGTGCAGATTTTTGGTGATGGCCGGGGAAGCGTGATTGCACTGGGTGAACGTGACTGTTCCATGCAGCGGCGTAATCAGAAAGTGATCGAGGAAACGCCTGCACCCGGCCTGACTTCTGCTGTCCGCAAGGCATTGCAGGATACTGCTGTTCGTCTGGGGGAATCGGTTCAATATCAGTCCGCCGGTACCGTGGAATATGTTTACGATGCCGCAACTGGTCAGTTTTATTTTCTGGAAGTTAATACCCGTCTGCAGGTGGAGCATGGGGTGACCGAGATGGTAAACGGTATCGATCTGGTCGAGTGGATGATCCTGCTGGGTGCCGATGAGTTGCCGCCACTGGATTCCCTCCTTGTCCGGTCGCAGGGCGTCTCGATCCAGGCCCGTGTGTATGCAGAGAATCCGGCTAAGGATTTTCAGCCAGCCAGCGGTTTGCTGAGTGCTGCAGAATTTCCTGCGGCTGCACGTGTTGAGACCTGGGTGGAAGCAGGGTGTGAAGTATCCGCATTTTATGATCCGATGCTCGCCAAGATCATTGTGCATGCTGATGATCGGAACCAGGCTATCGATCGCCTGCTGACTGCGCTGGATGAAACGGTGCTTTATGGCATCGAAACCAATTTGGACTATCTCAAACAAATATTATCCGGTATTGCATTTCGCAGTGGACAGGTCAGTACACAATTTCTTTCAGGATTCCATTACCAGCCCCATTCCGTAGATGTGCTGAGTCCGGGTGTTCAGACTACGGTACAGGATTATCCCGGCAGATCAGGTTACTGGAACGTGGGAGTGCCTCCCTCCGGTCCGATGGACAGCCTGGCTTTTCGCCTGGCAAATGGCCTGGTCAATAATGCTGATGATGCAGCCGGATTGGAAATCACGCTGGCGGGACCGACACTGCGATTCAACTGTCGCAGTCTGATCGCAGTGTGCGGGGCACCCATCGACATCTGGCTGAACGATGAGCCTCTGGCACAATGGCAGTCACATTTCATTGAAGCAGGTGCACTGCTGCGGTTCGGAAAAATCCATCAATCCGGCAGCCGGGTTTATCTGGCTGTTCAGGGTGGTATGCAGGTGCCGGCTTACTTGGGCAGCCGATCTACCTTTACCTTGGGCCAGTTCGGCGGGCATGCGGGACGTGCGCTGCGTGCCGGGGATGTACTGCATATCTTGCCGGCAGGAGAAGTTAAGTTCAGGACACTACCTGCCGAAAGGATTCCCTGTTACGCCAGCCGATGGGAGATCGGTGTTTTATACGGTCCGCATGGTGCACCGGATTTTTTTACCGAGGCTGATATCGATGAGTTTTTTGCTACCGACTGGAAAGTGCACCACAATTCCAGCCGTACCGGGGTGCGGTTGATTGGTCCAAAGCCGCAATGGGCGCGCAAAGACGGAGGGGAGGCAGGATTGCATCCGTCAAATATCCATGATAATCCCTATGCGATCGGTGCAATCGATTTTACAGGAGATATGCCCATTATACTCGGTCCGGATGGGCCCAGTCTGGGGGGATTTGTTTGCCCGGCAGTGGTCGTGCAGGCGGAATTATGGAAAATCGGCCAATTGAAACCTGGTGATAGCGTACGTTTTCATCCACTTGTTCCGGAGCATGCGCTGCAGCTGGAAAAACAGCAGGATGAGATGATTCATGAGTCAGGTGCTGCTGACTCTGGCGGAATGCCTGATATTTCAGCCTATCCGGTAGAGCGCGGCAATCCCGTGTTATACCGGCTTCCCGGGCAGGACGGGCAGATACAGGTCATTTATCGGCAATCGGGCGACAAATATCTGTTGATCGAATATGGTGCTCCGATACTCGATATTGCGTTACGTTTACGTGCACATGCCCTGATGATCTGGTTACAGCAACGTGTCAAACAAGGTGATTTACCCGGGATTTTGGATATTACGCCGGGTATTCGTTCTTTACAGGTGCATTTTGATTCACAGCTACTGGCTCGTAATCGGCTTCTGGATATGCTTATCATAGCCGAGAAAGATTTACCGGCAATCGACGACATAGAAATTCCCGCCCGTATCGTGCATTTGCCTCTTTCCTGGGATGATGCAGCCACGCGGCTTGCCATCGATAAGTATATGCAGTCGGTGCGGCAGGACGCCCCCTGGTGCCCGAGTAACATTGAATTTATCCGGCGTATCAACGGGCTGGACAGTATTGATGAGGTCAAACGCATCGTTTTCAATGCCAGCTATCTGGTCATGGGGCTGGGCGATGTCTATCTGGGTGCGCCGGTTGCCACACCGATGGATCCGCGCCATCGGCTTGTTACCACCAAATATAATCCGGCGCGTACCTGGACGCCGGAGAATGCAGTCGGAATAGGGGGGGCTTATCTCTGTATTTATGGTATGGAAGGCCCGGGTGGTTATCAGTTTGTCGGACGGACGGTGCAAATGTGGAACCGTTATCGTCAGACTCCTGATTTCAAGGAGGGAAAGCCCTGGTTACTGCGTTTCTTTGACCAGATCCGGTTTTATCCTGTTGCTGAGCATGAATTACTTGAATTACGTCAGGATTTTCTCACTGGGCGCTTCACACTCCGTACGGAGGAAACGCTTTTCAGTTTGCGAGAGTATCAGGCATTCCTGCACCGTCATGCGGATAGCATTGAGGCATTTAAGTTCAGGCAGCAGAGAGCTTTTGAAGCCGAACGTGAGCGCTGGAAGCTCAGTAATATGCCTGATTGTGGCGGTGAAGAAGTCCTGGATGAATCTAATATACAGAGCGAGCTGGAATTACCTGTTGGAGCACATGCGGTCAGCTCGGATGTAACCGGTACCGTATGGAAGTTACTGATCGAGACCAGGCAGTCAGTCGATGTCGGGGAGCCGATCATCGTTATTGAATCCATGAAAATGGAAATCACCCTGAGCGCCCCGGTAAGGGGGACTGTGAAACAAATAAATTGCAAACAGGGTGATTATGTGTCTGCGGGGCAGTTATTGCTGATTCTTCAGGAAGAAGAGTAGGGATTATGAGGGAAAGTCAGCCTGAGCGTGAGTTTTTGCCCGATAGTGAGGCGATCACTCCCCCCGTTCCATGATTTGATGGTTTTGATATCGATTCCGTAGCGTTTGGCGATGTCGTAAAGTGTGTCACCCTTCCTGACAGTATAAATAAATTGTTCAAACCGGGAGCGCTTTGGTGTCGTCGCTGTGCTAAGTAAACTGTACGCCAGATAGGTTCTTTCTCGCGTGCTGCTGCTGTCGCGCGGTACAAGTAGCGTCTGACCCTTTTTTAACACGGCCTGTTCGGAGATACCATTCGTTTTGGCCAATCTGGCAGCAGAGATACGATACCGCTTCGATAAATCCTGTACAGTCTCCGTCTGTTTGACCTGATAAATACGCCACGATACGAGCGCTTTATCATAGTTTTCAAGATTGTCGACGAAAGTCTGGATCTTAGTGACGGGCAGTAGCAGGGTACGTGGAGAATCCTCAACTTTGATGACGGGTCTGTGGTGAGCCGGATTCAGCGCATTGAACTCATTTTCCGAAATTCCCGCTAACCTGGCTGCCAGTTTTACATCTATCTGCTGGGTGATCTCGATTTGTTCGAAATAAGGCCGGTTTGGAATGGGTTTCAGCCGGACGCCGTACCGGCGGGGGTTGGCAATGATATTGCGGAGGGCAATCAGTTTTGCGATATGATTTCTGGTCTCAGAAGGGAGCCGGATATCGAGGTAGTTGACAGATTTTTTGCCGTTATGGCCTTCATCGAGGACTTTTTTCAGTGCGCCTTGTCCCCAGTTGTAGGCTGCCAGTGCCAGCTTCCAGTTTCCGAACATCTTGTGCAGTTTCTGCAGATAATCCAGCGCAGCCTGGGTTGCCGCTATGATGTCACGCCGTTCGTCATGCCACCAGTTCTGCTCCAGCCCGAATGCCTTACCGGTTGAAGGGATGAACTGCCACAATCCTGCTGCATGTTTTCGTGAATAAGCTTCCGGATCAAAAGCGCTTTCAATCATAGGCAGCAGCGCGATTTCGGCTGGCATATTCCGGCGTTCCACTTCTTCTATGATATAAAACAGGTAACGCTGGCTGCGTTCAACGATATGATCTATAAATCGCTGATGCTTGCTGAAATTATTTTCGTGGTTACGTATTTCCTGACTCTGTATCCTGGCCAGAGAAAATCCGGCTTTTATGCGCACCCATAGATCATCTTGCTGCTGGTGCGGTTGTATCTGATGGTGTCTCATTTCAGAGACGACGATGCTTTCGTTGTTTTCTAAAGTTTCATCGGCTTTCGCCGTAACAGACAGGAATAGTAATACCACTGCGGCAATCAATGCCAGTGAGGTATTCGATTTTGTCTTCATTCTCGATAAAGTAAGTTCGCTCGCATGATTGGTGGTTTCCTGAAATAAAAATGGCTGGTCACCTGTATTTTTAAATTTAAAGTGAACCAGCC
>JBIQJX010000089.1:0-5629 GCA_044507105.1 Nitrosomonas sp. | reverse complement strand
CTAAAGTTTGACGGCACACAACCGTTAAGCAAGCATAAATATATAGCGATATTCATTCTATGAGGAACTTAGTCTTGAAAATCAACCATACCATCCGCGGACCTGCCGATACTGCTATTGGCCATACTCCTAAAAAAGCAGATAAATCCGCTCCCACCAGATCGGATGCTCTCGGAAAAAGTGAGCATGTCCATATCAGTGCGCTTTCAACCGGCACCCAGGTTCCAGCTGAAGCCATAGATGCTGCCAAGGTTGCTGAAGTTAAACAGGCAATCAGTGAAGGCCGCTTCAAGGTGAATGCGGATGTCGTTGCAGATCGCCTGCTGGAAACTGTGAAAGAACTGATTCAGAACAAGCGAACGACCCGAGATGAATAACAGTGGACTGGCTGGCAGGGACGATACTCTGAATCATATTCTGCAGCTTGAGCTGGAGAATATTCGCGTTTTCCTTGAGCTTCTCGAACTCGAACAAAGTATGCTGGCTGCCGGCAATATTGATGATCTGGCGTTGCTGACCGAAGATAAAAATCGAGTCATTGATCAGTTTTCAAAGCTGGATGTCCGTCGTAACCGATTGCTGACTGCCAACGGTTTGCCGGAAGGAGCAAAAGGAATAAAAGCCTGGCTGCTGGTTAATCATACAGATACTACGGTTGCCCGAAATTGGGATGAGCTCCTGGATCTCGCCCACCTTGCAAGACAACGTAACCATACTAATGCAGCCATCATTTCCACCTGGCTACAACATACCCGGCAGACACTGAGTGCGTTGCATGCTGTGACAGGACGGGGCGCTCTCTATAATCCCAAAGGCCAGATCGCCTGACACACTTATTTCTTCTTTCTTCAGGAATGTTTCACGTGAAACATTGATTGAAGGCCCTCACTTCTATTCGCTCTGCCTTCCAGGTGATATCATTTCTGTCGGCCAGGTCTGATCGTATCAGAGCGACAGAGTCAGGATTTGACAGGATCGCAGGTTCATTATGACAGCGTGCCTGATGTCAGCGCCGTTAAAATCGGATAGAATAATCCGTATTCTCGCAAATTCATCATTGTGCGGATAATTTAATCCACCCTGTTCAGAGTAACTCGCAACCTGATATTTATGTGTTCTTCAAGAGATTTTGACATCATCGTCGTCGGTGGCGGGCATGCCGGAACAGAAGCGGCGCTGGCTGCTGCACGCATGGGCCGAAAAACGCTGCTCCTGACACAGAATCTGGAGACACTGGGACAGATGTCCTGCAATCCGTCGATTGGCGGAATCGGCAAAGGACATCTGGTGAAAGAAATTGATGCGCTGGGTGGTGCTATGGCAGAAGCAATTGATGAAGCTGGCATTCAGTTCCGGATACTCAATTCAAGTAAAGGCCCTGCCGTCCGCGCGACTCGCGCACAGGCAGATCGCGTTCTGTATCGGCAGGCTATTCGCAAACGTTTGGAAGCACAGCCTGACTTACTGATATTGCAATCAACAGTCGATGATCTGGTACTGAATGGGGACCAGGTCGCAGGAGTCATTACCCATCTTGGCATTACTTTCTCGGCGCGTGCAATAGTGCTGACTGTAGGTACGTTTTTGGGAGGAATGGCGCATGTAGGTGATCAGAATTTTCAGGCCGGCAGGGCCGGTGATCCGGCATCACTCAGACTTGCGGGGCGATTACGGGAAATGAATCTGCCTGTCGGAAGACTCAAAACCGGTACTCCGCCACGTATCGATGCACGGACTGTCAATTTTCAGATTTTGCGTGAACAACCGGGAGATGAGCCGATACCAGTATTTTCCTTCCTGGGCGACGTATCCCGTCATCCCCGGCAGGTGTCATGCTGGATGACGCGCACGAATGAACGGACACATGAAATTATACGCACGGGACTGGATCGTTCTCCCCTGTATACCGGAAAAATCGAAGGGATCGGGCCGCGTTACTGCCCTTCAATCGAAGACAAAGTAGTCCGTTTCGCTGACAGAGATTCTCATACAGTATTTCTCGAACCGGAAGGGCTGGAAACATGTGAAATTTATCCAAATGGAATTTCGACGAGTCTGCCCTTCGATATACAGGTTGATCTGGTACATTCGATCACAGGGCTGGAGAAAGCACATATAACCCGTCCCGGGTATGCGATCGAATATGATTATTTCGATCCTCGTGCACTCAAAAGATCGCTCGAAACCAAGGCTGTCACCGGATTGTTTTTTGCAGGTCAGATCAATGGTACTACCGGTTACGAAGAAGCAGCAGCACAGGGCCTGCTTGCCGGCCTGAATGCCTGTCTCAAAGTACAGGGACTGGAAGCCTGGAGTCCGGGGCGTGATGAAGCCTATCTCGGTGTGCTGGTGGATGATCTGGTCACTCGCGGTGTGACCGAACCTTACCGGATGTTCACCAGTCGTGCCGAATTTCGTTTGCAATTACGAGAGGACAATGCCGATATGCGACTGACTGAAACCGGTTATCGGCTGGGACTTGTAAGCGAGGCGCGATGGCATGCCTTCTCTGTTAAACGGGAAGCTATAGAAACTGAAAAAGCAAGACTCCGCGATGTTTGGATTTCTCCGGGAATATTGCACAAATCTTCTGTTTCGGAAACGGACGCTGGCTCATCTTGGGATCGCTCACATTCTCTGTACGAGCTGTTACGCCGGCCGGAAATCTGTTATAGGGAACTGATGTCATTGCCGGGTGCCGGTCAGCCGGTACGGGATGCAGGAGTGGCTCAGCAGGTGGAAATCGATGTGAAATATGAAGGTTATATAGAGCGGCAGAAGCAGGAGGTTGCGCGTCATACACAGCAAGAAGCCACGGTTCTGCCGAAAAATCTGGATTACCGGACAGTCCGCGGTCTTTCCAATGAAGTGCAGCAAAAACTCAATCAGCATCGACCCGAAACGATAGGTCAGGCGGCAAGGATTTCCGGCGTCACTCCGGCGGCTATCTCCCTATTGCTGGTGCATTTGAAGCGTGGTAGGGTGCAGCGGGCGGCAAAACAGGAAGAAATACATGGATCTGGAAAAACAGTTGCTTGACGGGCTGGAAGTAATCCCCGGTTTATCCACTGATACAGCGCGCCTGAGCAATCAGCTGCTGCGTTACATGGAACTCATCGTGAAATGGAACAGTACCCATAATCTTACTGCAGTCAGAAATCCCAAATCGATGGTCACACATCATATGCTGGACAGCCTGGCGTCACTACCTCATGTCAGCGGACCTGTGATTGTCGATGTCGGCAGTGGCGCCGGTTTCCCCGGTATCCCAATCGCCCTGGCTCGCCCTGACTGGCAGGTAACACTGGTAGAAAGCAGTCAGAAAAAGGCTGCATTTTTGCTGCAGGCTGCCGTCGAGCTGAATCTGTCGAATATATCGGTCAGGCAGCAGCGAGTGGAAAAAATAACCATTGAAAACAAAATTAATACTGTCATCTCACGTGCTTTTTCCAATTTGGATCGATTCATGCAGTTATCCCGGCATTTGTGCGGAAATGATACTGAACATTGCTGTTCCATCGCTATGAAAGGGGCTTTCCCGGATATGGAGCTGATGCAGTTATCCCATGAATTCAATGTTGAACAGATCATTCCGGTTACGGTGCCGGGGTTAAAAGCCAAGCGACATCTGATCGTAATGCGCTGTCATCCAAAATAATGGCAAACAGCTATTTATATAAAGTCCTATGACCTCATTTCCAGCCCCGGGACGCGCATCCGGGATCAGGATACTGGCCCTGGCCAACCAGAAAGGTGGAGTGGGAAAAACGACAACCAGCGTCAATCTGGCGGCCAGTCTGGTGAGTATCGGCAAGCGAGTACTGCTTGTCGATCTGGATCCGCAGGGTAATACGACGATGGGAAGCGGTGTGGATAAGCGTTTTCTTGACCGTACCGTTTATCAGGTATTGCTGGGTGAACAGTCCATTGTTGACGTGCGCTTATCAGCGACACCGGGAAAATATGATCTTATTCCCGCCAATCAGGAACTGGCCGGTGCTGAAGTGGAAATGGTATCAATGGAAAAGCGTGAGACCCGGCTGAAAAATGCTCTTCAGGCGGTACATCCGGATTATGATTTTATTCTGATCGATTGTCCTCCCGCACTTAATCTGCTGACATTGAATGGATTATGTGCAGCCCACGCAGTAATGATTCCTATGCAGTGTGAATATTATGCGCTGGAAGGTTTAAGCGATCTTGTTAACACTATCAAAAGAGTACGTGCCGGCTTCAACCCTTCTATCAGGATAGAAGGTCTGCTGCGGACCATGTTCGACCCGCGCAGCCTGCTGGCACAACAGGTTTCCGAACAATTGAAGCAGCATTTCGGTAATAAAGTCTATCGCACGGTTATTCCCCGCAATATCCGGCTGGCAGAAGCACCGGGTTTTGGATTACCGGTGCTTTATCACGACCGGCAATCCAAAGGCGCTCAGGCTTATCTCGAACTTGCCAATGAAATACTGGCAAGTGCCGGTTAATCAATTGCGGTTGCAGGCTGTGTATGTTTTTCATTGAGTACGGTTATCATGGCTAAATCAAAAGGATTGGGAAGAGGGCTGGATGCACTCCTGGCAGGCAATTCCCCCGCTGAAAAGGATATGCTGCAGAATCTGGACATCGATTCATTACAGACCGGTAAGTACCAGCCGCGAACGAGAATGGATCAGGCATCACTGAATGATCTTGCCGAATCGATCAGAGCACAGGGAATCATGCAGCCGATACTCGTGCGCCCACTCGTTGCCGGCAGTTATGAAATTATTGCCGGAGAACGCCGTTGGCGTGCGGCCCAAATTGCCGGACTCAACTGGATTCCGGCTATCGTTCGTGATGTACCGGATGAATCTGCACTTGCTCTTTCACTCATCGAGAATATTCAACGTGAAGATCTTAATCCGCTGGAAGCCGCCCTAGGAATCCAGCGTCTGATCGAAGAGTTTGGTATGACCCACCAGACCGCCGGCGAGGCATTGGGATATTCACGCAGTGCAATTTCGAACCTGCTTCGCCTGCTTAACCTCGTCGCCCCGGTGCAGGAGCTGATTATGCAGGGGAAAATTGATATGGGACACGGACGTGCCCTGCTTGCGCTGGATCCTGAAAAACAAATAGAAATCGCACACCTGATCATACAGAAGCAGTTATCAGTACGCGAAACTGAAAATCTGCTCAAACGCCTCAGTGAGGCACCTTCTGCCAGAAAACAATTATCTCCCGACCGGGATCTGCTGCGTCTGCAGGAAGATATTTCAGCCCGGCTTGGTGCCAATGTCGTCATCAAACCGGGAAAAAAAGGTGCCGGTAATCTCGTCATCCATTACGTTAGTCTGGATCAACTGGATGGAATCCTTGCGAAATTCTGAGATAGTATATGGAGTTTGTCGTAACTGTAGCTGTTTGTTTTTGTCACCATCTGTAATATACGCCAGGTTTCAGGTCTGTGTTCTGATCTCAAATTGCATAAAACTGGAAAGCCGCTGCGCTTCAATAACCTCATCGTGCGGTATCAGAAGATATTTCCAGAGCTTTGAACCAACTTTCTGCGCATAGTTTGAGGCATGCTCGCACCATTGAGCTGCAGCTTTCGCTTGCACCTCCTGAGTGTCAATATCAATTCGCGCCT
>JBIQJX010000088.1:0-5737 GCA_044507105.1 Nitrosomonas sp. | reverse complement strand
TAAATAGAACCGCTGATCACCCAACCCGGGGATTCTACGCAACTTCAGTCTCATCTCTCAATGCCGCCATCTGGCGAGTCTTGGTCATTAAGCGTTTTCAGGATGGAAACGTAATGCTGGCTCACAATTAAGGTACGGCAAAATGCTGAAAGCACCCGAAATGAGTATGGGCCAGCAGGATAGCTACTTGGAAAAAAGACGAAAACGTTCCTGTACCCCGGCTGTTTTGCCTATATACTCATTAACAATAATGAATAAAACTCATTACCATGGATCTTAACTGGCACGCAATTTTTGGCATTACTGTTTCTCCATGGGAGCTTATCATCCGTGGAACTGCGATGTATTTTTTTCTTTTTATGATCTTCCGGATGATCATTAAACGACGAGTCGGTTCAATCGGAATGGCCGATATCCTTATACTCGTGATCGTCGCAGATGCCGCACAAAATGGAATGGCCGGTGATTATCGTTCAGTAAGTGAAGCAGCTATCCTGATCGGGACTATTATCAGCTGGAATCAGATTATTGACTGGCTTATTTATTCCATACCAAAATTAAGATCGATTCTGGAGCCCCCTCCTCTCTTGCTGGTAGATAATGGCCACATCCTCTGGCATAACATGCGAAAAGAATATATGACAGAATCAGAGTTGCGTTCTAAATTGCGAGAGCACGAAATTACGGATCTGGAAGAAATTGAAAAGGCTTATATGGAACCTGATGGGCAGATTACCGTATTAAAAAAATAGTTTAAGACCTCTCCCGGGCGCGTTCAAACCCTATAAACGAAAATACCGCCGGGACACCAAGTGAACAAACCTCCAAGCTGGTCTTGAGCCAAGTGACTGGGTGCTCTTCATACCCCCGAGATCCCTCCTCCTGTCATAACGCCGCTACATGCGGGCAGCCCGCACATTCCCAGGAGGTAGCGCGGGATACCACAAAACCTCTTCTCGCCATCATCTTTTTCAAACTTGCCTGTCAGTGTACGCAATTATGCTCTATGCGCCACTCTCGGTTACTCTCAAACAGGTCCTGCGGCGCATTGCACCGCTCTGTGTGAGGCCTGCCAACTTGATTTTCAATGCCCAGAACTCTCCTGTTGCCAGGTTATGGCCTTTATCACTGAAGTGTGTGTGAGCGAACAGAATATATTCCCAGCCAGAGTAAGATAAATATGCAGTAATTTCACTGCGTACATATAAAGGAGTAATGAAATGAAGAGTATTTTAATTTCCAAAAGTACCATTATGTCTATGTTGATGACCGGTTTATTAGCGGGAGGAATCGGCTTTGCTCATGCTCAAACCGGTAGTTCCAGCGGGTCAGACCGGACGGGGGATGTACTGTCCGAACCTCGTAATTCGACATCTGAAGGCGCAGCTGCTGGACAAAGAAATTTACAACAAGACCCCAGCACTCTTGGAAAAGACTCATCCGGACAAGACAGTTCCAGCTCAAAACGCAATGAATCAAATTCGTCGGGATCCAGCTCAAGTGGATCGCAGGGTTCTGACAGTTCCGGGGCAGTAAACGGAGGCAGAAATTAAAACCCTGGAGTGGGGGTACATAAAGTACCCCTTCCTCATTTAATTGAGCCTTTCCACGAAGAGATAGGCAGGTACAGGTTTGCTGTACCGGTCGTTCATAATAATGCTACTCAATCCGCATCTCGCGCCAATCTGATACCGGTGAACTGCCAGCAGGTCTTGGCAGGAAAAAAATTGCGAAAACTGCTGCGTATCCATCCGCGGGGGGTGACGCACGAACCGCCGCGCAAGACATTTTGATTGACCATAGAACGGCTGTTATATTCTCCCACTGCTTCTTCCCATACCATAGAAAGTGGTTCTTCCGGGTTTGGTTTTGCAGGATTATATCCCGGGTACGCGCAATAACTGGATCTTGTCCATTCCCAGGTATCCCCATAAAGCTGGTCGGGTTGCCCGCGTACTACACCTGCTTCGACTTGTACCCGGGCGGGGTGAAAACGGTTGCTATCCGCGAATGTACCCCGGATTTCCTGCTGTGAGGCGGCATTTTCCCATTCTGTCTCGGTAGGCAACCGGGCATCTACCCAGCGAGAATAAGCATCCGCTTCATAAAGTGAAACATGTACGACAGGAAGATTGGGATCCAGTGGCATCTGTCCGCTAAGGGTGAATTCCTGCCAGCCCTCCTCATGGCTGCCACACCAGTAAAAAGGATGAGGGGACATGCTGGTTTTCCAGTCCCACCCCTCTGTAAGCCAGAGTTCCGGTCTGTCGTATCCCCCCGCCTTCATAAATTCGAGATATTCACCGTTGGTAACGAGACGCGATGCGAGTTGATAGGGCTGCAGATAGCGCTTATGCCGGGGAGATTCATTATCGTAACTGAATCCCTCACCCTGATATCCGATCTCTACCAGGCCGCCAGCGTATGAGTACCATTCAAGCGGAGAAACCTTCTCAGCAAGGAGCAGCTGGGCTGATCGATAAGCAGGCGCAAGGGGATTACGTGAAAACAGATGCTTGATGTCGGTAAGCATGAGTTCCTGATGCTGCTGTTCGTGATTCATCCCCAAGACAACCAGCATACGCAACATTTCATTTTCTTCATGCTTATTGAGTAGACGTTCCATGCGCTCACTGACATTCGCCCCGTACTCGCGCACGACAGAGAGAGGTGGGCGAGTAAACAGGCCGCGTCTGGGATCGGGATGTGTCTGTCCGGATCGATTGTAAGAGCTGAACATCGCAAGATAGGCGGGATGAAATGGCTTGAACGAGCTTTCGTAGTGTCTCAGGATAAAGTTTTCGAAAAACCAGGAAACATGGCCCAGGTGCCATTTTATCGGACTGGTCTCTGGCATGGACTGAACACAGCAATCCTCTCCGTCTAATGGGCTAACAAGGGCAAGCGTCCGGTCGCGAATCGAAACATACTCAGAAAATAGTGAAGCAGCCATGAGAACACCCGAATAGAAGTATTTTCAAATCCAATCCCATTCCAATAGCATGAAAATGTCAAAAATCAGAGTTATATTCCTAGCGGAACCACAATACCGATTATATTTCCCTGTCCACTGCTGTGCGTTATCTTTAATGGTTGACGGAGACAACAAATCAGGACTTGCCCGATTTTCTATGTTTTTTGAGAAATAAAATAGCTGCAGCAGGAATATGAGCAGCGCCAAACGCACTGAGAAAAATGAGTACTTCTATTGTGGCTGTCTCCATATAACGCTGGTTGACCAGCCAGCCAAAAACACAGCCGATAATAATCAATATACCGTGAGTCAGCACCCGACGTTGATGCACAGTATGATAAGGAATCCGATAGTGCGCATACACAGCCGCAGCCAATGTCGCACCCGTTAACAACAGCATGAGGATGATTTGCATGAAACCTCCTTTAATAAATAAATGAATATTTATGTCAATAACATGCAATGCAAATCGTTTGGCCTGAACGATGAAAAATTATTTAGACCTCATAAATGCAGAACAACGAGCCAAACACTCTGAAAAGCCACGCGAATTAGCTCAGTAAAAATGCAAACGCTAATCTGAAACCGCACAAAACCTTAAAATCTCTGTGCGGTCAGCAGGATAGTGGGATGAATAACGGCACAACCCATGCAACTTTGCCCGCGCTCTTTGGCCTGAGAAGGAACCCGCAATGGACAGTGCCAGTGAATAGCTACGCATAAACAAAGCAAAACACGGCCTCTGCGTCCATTACCAAAATCAAAAAACCGTTTGAATTGACCGACAATTTCCTGAACCACATCGTTTTATATCGTTGCCCGGGCAAATACAGTCCAGCAGCTTGTGCTTTATACAACATCTTTCGGCGTCCGCCTGATCTCTGCAGCGCATGTCACTAAATCTCGCTTAATCATTGATTAGAAATAATTTCCAGATTGTTGAAAACTTCTTTTACCCCCTCTACCGAATCAGCAATATCGTGAACCAGTTCTCTTTCTGCCTCTGTTTTAACAGTGCCTGCCAGCATCACTATCCCGTTGCTATCTGTCTCTACTTTAATATTCAAAGAATCAATATCTCCCTCAGTCAGCAACCGGGTTTTAATTTGAGCAGTAATAGCAGAATCTTTTATAAATTCCTTTATTTGAGGCTCCGAATTTGTCTCGTGAGCAGCGACCATCGCCGGAGAAATAAAAATACCAATTAATGCCGTGCTTATAATAAACCTGTGATTCTTCATATGTTTCGCTCCTATCGTCAAAAGAGGTAATTTATGATTCCTCCCGGCAGGAGTCTGTTCGGTAATACACATAAATTGTTATAAGGTGCCATTTTTCCCTATATCATCAGTAACCTGAGGACACGCAGGAAAGTCAGTATAATTTTTCCTGTGTAGTAACTCCATGTATTAAAAATGCATTTGATCGATAATCTGATGACAGAGAATCCAAATTTACAAAATTTGTGTGTGACCGTGTATAAAATATGTGATATGCACCTCAAGTCCCGGATAATACGGGCGAATGTTAAGATTACTCCCGCTTACAGAAAGTGCCGGCCGGTTTTCTATACATAATCAAAAAGGAGCAAACATGATCAAGCTCAGGCATTCACTGGCCCTAGTTGCTGCCGGACTACTGTCCGCCTGCGACGATGCCCCGAACACAACCGCCTCCGCCATTCCTGAAATGCCGGTAACCGCAGTTAAAGTCGAAACGGGACAATTCAGCAGCGAGAGCAGTTTCTCAATCACGGAAGTGACATCATTCGACTTCCCGTGGGCAATGACTTTCCTTCCGGATGGCCGTCTGCTAGTAACCGAGATGGCAGGTAGGCTGCATCTTCTGGACCTCGACAACAACAGCAAAAATACCATCAGCGGCGTGCCCGAAGTGGTTCATGTGGCACAGGGCGGTCTCGGGGATGTGGTGTTGCATCCGAGATTCAAAGACAACAATCTCGTCTATATCAGCTATGTAGAACGTGGCGACGGCGGCCTGGGCGCTGCGGTGGTACGTGCCCGTCTGGTATTGGATGACCGGGGGGGCGGTGCGCTTGAGCATCTGGAAGTAATCTGGCGCCAGACGCCGAAGAAGAGCGGCGATGGGCACTTCGGCTATCGCATTGCTTTCGACAGCGACGGTATGTTGTGGATCAGCTCCAGCGAGCGCAAAGAATTCGATCCCGCACAGGATATGACTACGAACCTCGGTAAGATCGTGCGCCTCAATGACGACGGCAGCATACCCAATGATAATCCCTTTGCTAATCAGGGCGGTGTTGCCGCGCAGATCTGGAGCCTGGGTCACCGCAACATTTTAGGAATGGCATTTGACGGGGATGGACAACTCTGGGCTCATGAGATGGGGCCAAAAGGCGGTGACGAACTCAACCTGATCGAAAAAGGTGCCAACTATGGCTATCCGATCGTATCCGAAGGGGTCCACTACGACGATACACCGATCCCTAATCATGACACTCATCCTGAATTTCGCGCGCCGGTAATCAGCTGGACACCAGTCATCTCACCGGCAGGCTTCATCATTTATGATGGCGACCTGTTTCCGGATTGGAAGGGCAATGGTTTCATCGGCGGCATGTCCTCGCAATCGCTGGTGCGTATAGCGTTCAATGGGGAAACTGCCCGTGAAGTGGAACGATTCGATATACAGCGCCGCATTCGCGAGGTTGAACAAGGCCCTGATGGCGCAATCTGGCTGCTGGAAGACGGCACCCGTAACGGTGCAGGCTGGCTACTGAAG
>JBIQJX010000015.1:30083-39168 GCA_044507105.1 Nitrosomonas sp. | reverse complement strand
CTTAGATCCGGGTTCAGGAATTCGTCATAAAAATAGAAATAAAAACAGAAAAGTGGTTAATTTCTGGCACATGATGATGCGGTGCCAGCTGTATCCCATACCACTCATTCTGGAACCAGGTAGGGCTTCCCGATGGCCGATATCGGTTAATTACAGCAGACGCGCATACTCGCAGTACTAACGGCAAACCGGCAACTGTCTGAAGAATTCAGGCTCTAACTTGCTATCGTTATAAAGAGAACTTCTGAAAATCACACTTGTGTCGCCATCGTTAACGCCTTCCAAAAGATTTCTGGACCGATACAGGGTAATAAAACAAACAGCCTAGTAACAAACACGGCACTTCCAACGAGATCTGAATCCAATGAAGAGTTATTATTTTTCTCTGGTGATCCTGATAACCCTGGTCACTATCCCTCATGCTGCCGCTTCCAGCAGCCGCAACAACCTCGGACAAGAGGACTCGACCCAGAGCAGTTTCATGCCCCGTATCCCGGAGCCGATGCTGTTCGATCTGGTGCGTCCGTTAGGAGATGCAAAAGGAAAGCTGGAAATCAATACACTGGCTGATCACAACCTGCGTTCTGGAGAAGCCAACTGGGCGCCGGAAATCGAATATTCGTTTTTGGATGGTTATGCTGTCGAACTGGAGTTGCCGTTCAACGATCTGTCGCTGGCTCAGTATAAATTTGCATTTCAGGGAACACTCGGCACCCTGCTCAATTCCAGGATGATCCACGGCTGGCAGATCATCGGCCGCTATGACCGTCATGAGAAACATTATTTCACCGATGCACTCTATTTGAATGGTATGCATCTCTCCGGTAAATGGAGCCTGTTCAATATGCTGGGAGTACGCAGCAACCTGTCTGTAAAGCGGGAGCGATTGAATGGCTTATTCAATAACAGTGTGTTTTACAGTTTCTCCCGACAATTGACCCTGGGTCTCGAAATAAACAGTGAATTCCCCCGCTGGCAGAAGTGGCGCTATCGTGTAGTTCCACAAATCCACTACGACTTTACTCACCATACTGCGCTGCAACTGGGTGGCGGTCCTTCCAGATTGAATGAGAACAAACAAACCGAATGGATGGTAACCTGGAGACTAGTTCATGCTTTTTGAAACATTTCAGCTAGAGCATTTCTCGTTTAGTTAGCAACCTACCCGGAGTTGGCGAAGTAGTTGCGACACTGCTGTGGCCGGATACTTTCGATGATACGGCCGATGGCAAGCTGGAACGCATCACAGGATCGTTCGGCGGCTTGCCGCAAGAGGGTTTTGATTTTTGCTCGATGAGGTTGAGATCGGGAGAATAAGGTGGCAGGTAAAGGATACGAGCGCCTCTGGCTTCAATGAGTTCTTTGACGTGTAAAAATCACAACTTAATCTGACGGTTACGAGTTATCGGACAGCCAGCGCTTTTTGAGGCGCACTGTCCGATAATTTCTGCACAGTATCGATCATTTTCGATTGTACAAGTTCTTTGGCATCGCGGAAGGTGTAATGACCCAGCGTAATTTGCACACTCACGCCGCTAATTGTTGGTAAACCTTGCTGGATGTTTTCATCCCCAGCGCCTACACGGATGCACAAATGAAAAAAGCATTTTCTCACGATCTGATTAAATGCTTGATTTGACTGGTGGGCCTCCCGTGAGTCGAACACGGCACCAACGGATTATGAGTCCGCTGCTCTAACCAACATGAGCTAGAGGCCCTTTTAAACTTTATCCTTACTTACATTTACTATGAGTCAAAAAATGACCTGGATGAGCATATTTTTATAACTTATGCTTTTGATTTAATATCCGGATTTCAGGAATTTCCATTATCCAGGAAACTACGTAGACGATCGGATCGGGCAGGGTGCCTTAATTTACGCAGTGCTTTGGCCTCGATCTGCCGAATCCGCTCCCGCGTCACGTCAAACTGCCTCCCCACTTCTTCTAAAGTATGGTCAGTATTCATTTCAATACCAAAACGCATACGCAGAACTTTGGCTTCCCGGGGAGTCAGCGAGTCAAGCACATCTTTGGTAACAGTGCGTAAACCAGCATAAACCGCCGCATCTGCCGGCTCCATAGTCGAAACATCTTCAATGAAATCTCCAAGGTGAGAATCCTCGTCATCTCCGATGGGAGTTTCCATGGAAATCGGTTCTTTGGATATCTTGAGAATTTTTCTGATTTTCTCCTCGGGCATTTCCATTCTTTCCGCCAGTACCGCCGGTTCCGGCTCCTGCCCGGTTTCCTGCAGAATCTGACGGGAAATACGATTCATTTTATTGATGGTCTCGATCATATGCACTGGAATACGGATGGTACGTGCCTGATCCGCAATGGAACGGGTAATTGCCTGACGGATCCACCAAGTCGCATAAGTGGAGAATTTATACCCTCTGCGATATTCGAATTTATCAACCGCTTTCATTAATCCGATATTACCTTCCTGAATCAGATCAAGAAATTGCAATCCACGATTGGTATATTTTTTAGCAATCGAAATAACCAGCCGCAAATTTGCTTCTGTCATTTCACGTTTTGCCCGACGAGCTTTAGCTTCACCTGTCGTCATACGACGATTAATTTCCTTTAGTTCCTTGATAGGAATACCCGCCTGCTCCTGAAGAGCAAGCATTTTCTGTTGCTGCTCCATTACCGCCGGCCGGAAGTGTTCCAGAGATTGGCTGTAAGGATGGCCCGATTCTATTTCTCTACTGATCCAGTCAATGTTTGTCTCGTTGCCGGGAAATGCCTTGATAAAATGATTCCGCGGCATTCTTGACCGCACCACACACAGCTCGGCAATTTTACGCTCACAGCTCCGGATGTCATTTACAATATCACGTTGCGTATCACACAATTTCTCAACCATTTTGGCAGAGAAACGCATAGCCATCAGTTCAGCTGATATTCTTTCTTGCAACAGCTTATATTTTTTATCCTGGCGCCCCTCTTTTTTATCAATGATTTTCTTCATTTCATCGTAGGCCTGACGGATAATCGCAAAACGTTCCAGTACCTCATTCTTCATTTTCAGCATATTGGCACTGGCAACGGCTAACTGCTCATCCTCAGCCTCATCCGAGTCAAAGTCCTGATCTACTACCTCATCGCGCATTTCTTTTCCCATGATTTCCTGGGAGTCATCATCCAGAAAACCATCCACCAGTTCATCCACACGTAACCGGTCATTTTCCACATCTGCAGCCAAGGCAAGGATGTTTTCTATAATCGACGGACAGGCAGAAATAGCCTGAATCATATGCCTCAAGCCATCTTCGATACGTTTGGCGATTTCTATTTCACTCTCACGTGTAAGCAGCTCCACTGAGCCCATTTCACGCATGTACATCCGCACCGGATCTGTCGTACGTCCAAACTCTGAATCCACACTGGAGAGTGCTGCTTCAGCCTCTTCAACCACGTCTTCATCAGTAACGGCAGTAGTTGCATCCGACATCAGCAATGCTTCGGCATCCGGTGCCTCATCGTGCACGGAAATACCCATGTCATTGATCATGCTGATGATACTTTCAATCTGATCTGCATCCAGCATGTCATCAGGCAGGTGATCATTAATTTCGGAGTAAGTCAGGTAGCCACGTTCCTTGCCCTGCATGATCAGCTTCTTCAAACGCATCCTGCGTACTTCGACATCTTCATCGTGCGATACCGACACAATGTCTTCGCTTATGTCACCCGCCTGTCTGTCTGACAGTTTGTTTTTAGTTCTCTTGCTCACCTTGATTTTCTCAGTAACCTCGTCAATTGATTCCGGCCCATTTAATGATGTCACTCCCGCTGATAATGTGTTCTCTGCCGCCAAAACCACATGATTACCGCCTGTTTCTGCGGCTTTGACAGACTTTTTCCGGCGAGCACCTTCTTTTACAAGAATACTCTTTACCGAATTGGTCATACTGGGACTGTTAGTATTATTGTCAGAAGTTTTAGTTCCACTGTCAGAAACCGCTGGCTGTGATTTACAGCCTCCAATTTTAGTCATTTCTGATGAAGATGTAACAGTATTTGTTTTAGCTGATCCTGCCACTTTCGCTTTTACCATGTAAAATACCTATTTAGACTGAATACAACTCAAACTGAAAGCTCTTAATTGTATCAAATTATTCCGCTCTACCTCGAGCACATTGTATTAATCAAACAAAGAAATTTGTACAAACTATTGACTGTAAATTAATATACACACTCAGACGTTTTCTCTGTTTTTACTTTGGCAGCGTTAGAAATATATGCTATCCATTTAAAATCAACCGCTGTAACTCTTTTTTCTCTTCAGGTGTCAGTGAGGCAAGCGGTCGGCTGTGTAATTCAGCCATTCTGGATCTTCGCTGTGCATCCTTTAATCTCGCTACCCCTCCGGCAAATTCTGCTTCGATATCCCAATCAGCTTCTCGTATGAACATGTCCTGAGCTATTCCTTCTAATAAAGTACAATGCGGACTATGATCAAAATACTGCAAAGCAGCCACTAGAGTTGATTCAGCTGCCAAAGAATGAGAAGAAGCACGGAGAAACCCCACCAATTCCACCAGTAACAGTCTTTCCTTATTCCTGTCATCTTTCCCCATTAACAGATCCGGATCCAGCTTTTTCGCATAAACCGGGGCGTGTAATAAAATCTGTATCAGTCTGCGATAAGGGGTAACAGTTAACGATCTTGATATCTCAGACCGGGAAAGGGACGACAGGTTCTTCTTTTTGGATTTCAGGAACATTGTCAGATAATTCTGATCGACTCCGGCCAGTTCCGATATCCGTTTCATCAGCATAAAGGCAAATACAGGAGCATTTATCTGTGACAATAACGGCCCCGCCTGCTGGATCAGGCGAGCACGTCCTTCACTGGTACCTAAATTTACGCGACTGGCTAATTCGTTACATAAAAATACCGACAATGACTGTGCTTTCTCAAGCAAAGCTTCAAATGCACCCCCCCCATATTTACGGACATAACTGTCCGGGTCTTCCTTCTCCGGCAAAAATAGGAATTTAATGTCTTTTCCATCCCTGAGCTGCGGCAGACTGGTTTCCAGCGCACGCCAGGCAGCTTTTGTACCGGCTTCATCCCCGTCAAAACAGAAAACAATCTCATCCGTATGACGCAACAATTTCTGCACCTGCACGCCGGTTGTCGCGGTACCCAATGTGGCAACTACATATTCAATCCCGTGTTGCACGAGCATTACGACATCCATATAGCCTTCCACCACGACTGCCCGACCTGTTTTGCGAATCGCAATGCCAGCAGACACCAGATTATAAAGCTCGCGCCCTTTGGTAAAGAGGGGAGTCTCGGGAGAATTAAGATATTTCGGCTCATTGGCACCCAACGCCCGACCTCCGAACCCTATTATCTTTTTTTTATGATCGAGAATGGGAAACATAATCCGGTGACGAAAGCGATCATAGTTCTTTTGACCCTCATGCGTAATGACCAGCCCCGCCCTCACCAAAGGATGGCTGGCATCGCCTGAAGGATAATCTGCAAAAATCCCCGATAGATTCTGCCAACCAGAAGGGGCATATCCGATACCAAAACGCAGGGCAATCTTTCCTGCCACCCCCCGATCTTTCAGATAAGCGATAGCCTGTTCAGAGTGCCGGAGCTGCGAACGATAATATTTTGCCGCCAGTTCCATCCGCTCATACAGATTTGACGACAAGGAGGTTATTTCAACCACTTCCTCAATTTTTTCTGTACCAGCGAAAGCCTTGTGAGGAACAGATGTTCCAGGATATTTATCCTTCTGAACCGGTATTTGTATGCCTGCATGTGCTGCAATACTTTCTACCGCTTCGATAAAACCCATACCAGTATGCTCTATCAAAAAATTGATAGCATTCCCATGTCTGCCGCAACCAAAACAATGATAAAACTGCTTAATTGGATTTACAGTAAAAGAAGGGGTTTTCTCATTATGAAAAGGACAGCATGCCGTAAAATTGGCTCCCGCCTTTTTAAGCGGAAGGTGGCGCGCGACAATGTCTACGATATCGATTTTATCCAGTAATTCCTGAATAAACGATTGTGCAATCATTTATTGGCAAGAAATTTCCTGATAAGAGCAGCTTCTTAAAAATGCACTCTTCACAGAGCGCCACCTGAGAAACAGACAACAGATATCAGCAGGCTGATTTCAGATCACCCTGTAATTTTTGCTTTTACTAATGCAGATATCTTTCCCATATCCGCCCTTCCGGCGAGTCTGGGTTTGAGTAATGCCATGACCTGCCCGATTTTAAGCATCCCATCTTTTTCAATCGACGCGATCACCTCATCCACGATAGTATTAAGCTCTGTATCACTCAATGCCTCTGGCATATAGGTCTGCAATACTTCCACTTCAAATTTTTCGATCTCTGCTAAATCGGAACGCAGCGCTGCTTCATACTGTGTAATCGAATCTTTGCGCTGTTTGAGCATTTTTTCTATAACAGCTACTATTGCAGCATCATCCAACTCGATTCGCTCATCAACTTCCTTCTGTTTCAGGGCAGCCTGCAGTAAACGCAATGCATCACGACGCTTCGAATCTCCTGCACGCATCGCCAATTTTACATCCTCGGCTATTTTTTGCCTTAAATTCATGGAATGAATACGCTGAAGAGGGGCCAATCAGTATAATTTAGGAGGCAGCATCTGGCTGCGCAAACGTTTATAAGTGCGTTTTACAGCCGCGGCATGTTTACGTTTACGTACGGAAGTAGGCTTTTCATAGAATTCCCGGGCACGCAATTCGGTTAGCAAACCGGTTTTCTCAATTGAGCGTTTAAAGCGCCGCATTGCAATTTCAAATGGTTCATTTTCCTTGACTTTAACAGTAGTCATAAAATAATACTTCCTTTCGGTCTCCTTTAGTTGATAATCAGATAATTAATTAAATTATATTGCCAGACTATATCACTGCATTTGTCTTGCAAAATCCGACGATTTTAACATTAATCGATCTTTTTTCAAAAGAAAATTGATTACAATCCTTTTCTTCCGGAATATTTAAAAATGATCATCTTGGGTATCGAGACTTCCTGTGACGAAACAGGAGTGGCACTTTACGACACCAGACAAGGGCTCTTGAGCCATACCCTGCATTCCCAGATTGACATGCATCGCGATTATGGTGGGGTCGTACCAGAGCTCGCTTCACGTGACCATATTCGTCGTGTTTTACCGCTTATCAGACAAGTACTGGGACGATCGGATATTCCTCTGCAGGCAATCAATGCTATCGCCTATACGCAGGGACCAGGACTTGCAGGAGCACTGCTGACTGGTGCAAGTATCAGTGCTGCCCTGGCCTTTGCGCTCAATATCCCCCTATTGAACATTCATCACTTAGAAGGCCATCTCCTGTCTCCACTTTTATCCGACCCCCCACCGAATTTCCCGTTCATTGCTCTGCTTGTATCCGGGGGACACACTCAACTGATGCAGGTAAATGGAATCGGGCACTATCAGCTACTGGGTGAAACAGTTGATGATGCAGCGGGAGAAGCTTTTGACAAAACTGCAAAATTACTGGGTCTGGATTATCCTGGCGGTCGATCGTTGTCAGAACTGGCTGCGAAAGGTCGAGCAGAACGATTCAGACTTCCGCGTCCGATGCTTCACAGTAATGATCTGAATTTCAGCTTCAGCGGGCTAAAAACAGCCGCCGCCCTGCTTATCGACAAACATGAAGCAACTGCTCAGACCCGCGCTGATATTGCGTTTGCCTTCGAAGATGCAGTAACAGATGTGCTGGTAAAAAAATCGGTATCTGCCTTGAAGATGACCGGACTGCAACGACTGGTTGTGGCAGGGGGCGTAGGTGCGAACACCCGACTGCGCCAAAAGCTGCGGCAGTATTTTTCTTCGACTGATATCAGCGTTTTTTTCCCCGAACTGGAATTTTGTACCGACAACGGAGCCATGATCGCGCTTGCAGGCGCATTACGTTTTCAGCATATCAGGGATCCGCTCGAATCTGTCGGCAGTTTTACTGTCAGACCTCGCTGGAATCTGGAAGAATTATGAAAATCTGCTGCTTTCAGTTAACTCTCTGCACCAATACGCCCTTCCTTGCCTGCAATCAGATTGGCAATATTTGACCGATGCCTTATGATCAGCAGTATCGAAATAATCAGAACTGTGATTGTTAATATTCCTTTTCCCAGCATAAAATACGCATACAAGGGAGCCAGTAAAGCTGACAGTAAAGCAGACAGAGAAGAAATTCGCGAAATCAGTGCAACAATCATCCAAGTCAAAACAGCCAGCACTGCCAGCCAGAAATTCAACCCTAACAGTACACCGGCAGAAGTAGCAACGCCCTTCCCCCCTTTGAAATTAAGAAAAACCGGAAATAAATGCCCGAGAAACACGGCAAGCGCTGCACCAGCGATGGCTTCCTCACCCAGCCCCCATACATCACTGAGATATTTTACCAATGCTACCGCTACCCAACCTTTACCAGCATCCCCCAGCAAAGTCACCACTGCAGCACCTTTTTTACCGGTACGCAATACGTTGGTCGCTCCCGGGTTACGGGAACCGTAGCTGCGCGGGTCCGGAAGGCGGAATAATCGACTTGCTATTACGGCAAATGAAATCGAACCCAGCAGATAAGCACCCACGATCAGAATCACTGTAATCATCAAAATACTGACATTCCAAATAAATTAAAATTGCACGGCCCGCTTGCCACCCCTAAATACAGGTCAACTCGAAATCTGTTCATGGATACCATTTTCTTAAAAGAATTCAGAATCAAAACTTTGATCGGCATCTATTCGTGGGAAAAGAAAATTCCCCAGACCATTGAATTAAATCTCGAGATTGCCCTGCCTTTCAGCCGAGCCGGCCAGACCGACCGTATCGAAGATGCGCTGGATTATTCACAGATTGTCCGGCGCATCAATATGATGCTTAACCATCAGCATTTCTCTCTACTCGAAACGCTGACAGAAAATATCGCCCAGATGATTTTGACGGAATTTGGTTCTCCCTGGGTAAAAATCAGTGCCGCAAAACTAGATGTCATTCAGGGTATCAAGAAGCTCGGCATCTGTATCGAACGCAGTCG